>DDZI01000007.1:0-3836 GCA_002346305.1 Actinobacteria bacterium UBA3012
ATCCACGAATAACCAAACGTCTTGCTTCAGTCTCATCGATTCCACGAGCCATCAAATAAAACAACTGCTCATCATCAAATCGTCCGGTGGTGCTGGCATGACCTGCTCCAACAATCTCTCCAGTTTCGATTTCTAGATTCGGGACTGAGTCTGCGCGTGCTCCATCAGAAAGTAACAAATTCCTATTTACTTCATAAGTATCGGTGCCCTCTGCTTTAGCGCGAATTGCTACATCGCCAAACCAGACGGTACGGGCATTTTCTCCGAGCAATGCACCTTTATAACTGACGCGCGAACGGCAATTTGGAGTTGAGTGCTCAACATGGACGCGATGCTCTAAATGTTGCTCGCTTCCAGCAAAGTAAAGACCATAAAGATCCACTGAGCCTCCGCTGCCTTCAAAATCAACTCGAGGAAGTAAGCGCACTAGCGAACCGCCCAATGAAACTTCAATTGAAGTTAGGTGAGCATCTGGCCCCACAATGGCTTGATGTCGGCCCAAGTGAACAGAATCATTTGACCACTCTTGTAAAGAGATGAAGGTTAAGTCGCTGCTATTTCCTAACTCCATTTCAATATCTTCAGCCAAATTTGCAGAACCACTGTTTTGAATAATTACAGTAGCTTTTGAAAAAGCCCCTACCGAGATAATAATTCTCTCGTAATTAGCTCCAACATTCGAAGACCCAGTTCGATCGATAAAAATTGGTTCAGCCACTGATGTCTCTTTTGAAATTTCTATTTTCAAAATATCCGTGGCATTTTCAATAGTTCTTAATGCAACTGCGTCAGTTGGAATAATCCTGGATGGAACGCTTTGGTTAGGAATTGTTGAAACTAGAACCCCACTATTTTCCGAAACATTTCGAACCATTGGAGTTCCAGTAACTGCACTTCCATCATGCATACCTGCTAAACGATTAAGCGGAGTAAAGCGCCAATCTTCATCGCGTGGTCCTGGAGTTAAATAATTTGAGGCAATCGCTGTCATTAACCAACAGCCCCTTCCATCTGCATTTCAATTAGACGATTTAACTCAAGTGCATACTCCATTGGTAATTCACGAGCAATCGGCTCAATAAATCCGCGGACGATCATCGCCATAGCTTCATCTTCACCAAGTCCACGAGACATTAAGTAGAAGAGTTGGTCATCACTAATTCGTGAAACTGTTGCTTCATGCCCCATCTCGACATCATCTTCACGTACATCTACATATGGATAGGTGTCGGATCTTGAAATTGTGTCAATTAACAGTGCATCGCATTTAACTGTGCTCTTGGAATGATGTGCACCTTCTTGTACTTGAACCAATCCACGGTAAGAGGTACGTCCTCCCCCACGTGCAACAGATTTTGAAATAATTGTGGAAGATGTGTAAGGCGCTGCGTGAACCATCTTTGCACCGGCATCCTGGTGCTGTCCTTCTCCAGCAAATGCAATCGAAAGTGTCTCGCCCTTTGAATGTGCACCCATCATGAAAACTGCTGGGTATTTCATAGTGACCTTGGATCCGATATTTCCATCGATCCATTCCATAGTTGCACCTTCGTGACAGACAGCACGCTTGGTTACCAAGTTGTAAACATTGTTAGACCAGTTTTGAATGGTCGTGTACCGCACACGTGCATCTTTCTTTACAATAATTTCCACTACAGCAGAGTGCAGAGAATCAGAAGAGTAGATAGGCGCTGTACAGCCTTCTACATAATGAACATATGAGCCTTCATCAGCAATGATCAAAGTACGTTCGAACTGTCCCATGTTTTCGGTATTGATACGGAAATATGCTTGCAATGGAATCTCAACATGAACTCCCTTAGGGATGTAAACGAAAGACCCACCGGACCATACAGATGTATTCAATGCAGCAAATTTGTTATCACCGACTGGAATTACGCTTCCAAAATACTCTTTGAAAATATCTTCATGCTCACGCAGTGCTGTATCTGTATCTAAGAAGAGCACTCCTTGCGCTTCTAAATCTTCGCGAATTGAGTGGTAAACAACTTCAGACTCATATTGAGCGGCCACACCGGAAACTAATCTTTGCTTTTCTGCTTCAGGAATTCCCAGACGATCATATGTATTTTTAATTTCATCTGGAAGATCTTCCCAAGTCGCAGCCTGCTTCTCAGTTGATCGCACGAAATATTTAATTTGATCAAAGAATATTCCCGAGAGATCAGATCCAAAAGTTGGCATCGGCTTCTTTTCGAAAAGTTTTAAACCTTTTAATCTCAAATCAAGCATCCACTGCGGTTCGCTTTTCTTCGCTGAAATGTCGCGAACGACATCTTCGCTCAAACCACGTTTTGCGTTTGTACCGGCATCGCTCTTATCTGACCATCCAAACTCATAATTTCCAATACCGTCTAGCTCTGGATGTGCGATTGATGTCATTTTTTTCTCTCTCCTGGTTATTTAACAGTGGTTGTTAAAGTTAATGGAACGAAAGTCGTACAAACACCGTCGCCATGAGCAACGGTGGCCAATCTCTGAACGTGAGTCCCGAGAAGTTTTGAGAATAGTTCAGTCTCTGCTTCGCAAATTTCCGGAAATTCCGAAGCAACGTGGGCTATTGGGCAATGGTGTTGGCAAAGTTCAATTCCGGCACCCATTTCATGCGAACTAGCTGCATACCCTTCTGCACTTAAGAATTCAACTAAATCATTTACCGAAACTTGAGCATCGCTGGCAATCTTCTTTTCCATCTCTTGGGCTCGATGTCTTGCGAATGGAGCAACGCTTCCAGATGTGCCAGATGCAGCGGCCATAAATCTGAGAGCAGAGATAGCTAGGTCGTCATAAGAGTGCTCAAATTGTGAACGTCCAAAGTCGCTCATTACAAATACTTTTGCCGGGCGGCCTCGTCCGATGGTGCTGCTGCCGATCTTTGGTTCCCTCGCTTGAAGAGTTCCTTCATTTACAAGTGAATCTAGGTGCCGCCGGATGCCAGCTGGGGTAATTCCAAGCCGATCTGCCAATTCAGCAGCCGTTGCTGGGCCATTTTCAAGGATGGCGCGAGCGATAACCTCTCGAGTTCGGAGCTCTTCGTTTTTCACAACGATAGTGTTGCGTAATTCACCTACTCCTGCAACCTGACTCGCACTAGGGTTGGAGCGTGCTCAGAAATCGATTAAACCGCCTACCTGCCTTGCTCCTAGGAGCGCAGATCGCATTGATCATCACCGGCGGAGCCGTTCGGCTGACGAAATCTGGATTGGGCTGTCCAACTTGGCCTGAATGCGCAAAAGGGTCATATCTCCCATCCGAACATCAAAGTGAACCGTTAATCAATATTTGGATTGAATTTGCAAATCGATTGCTCACTTTTGTTTTGGCCGCAATAGCAATCGTGACTTTTGGTTGGGTCTTAAAAACCGGCCGCAAAAATTTACGACTTTTGGCATTCCTACAAATACTCGGAATTTTCGGTCAAGCTGTTTTGGGTGGCATCACAGTTCTAACAAAATTAAATCCCACAGCTGTGGCTAGTCACCTCCTGCTATCGATCGCTCTGATTTATGGCGCAGTGGTACTTAATGAGCGTTCCCGTGATTATCCAAAAGCATCACCATTGACTCACGCCGGAGTTCTCTTGGTTCGCGTTGTTTTCTCACTCACTCTTTTGATAATTATTGTTGGGACAGTTGTTACCGGTACTGGTCCGCACGCGGGCGACCAAGCAGCCCCTCGCTTTAACTTTGATATTCGAGAGGTTACATGGCTTCATGCCGATTTAGTCATCGCTCTTTGTGGTGCGATTTTTGCACTGTACTTGCTTCTAAAATTGGCGCCGATAAGCACCTCTCCTGAAGCCCGAGCCAATCACC
>DDZI01000007.1:4093-4579 GCA_002346305.1 Actinobacteria bacterium UBA3012
GGAGGAATTGGATACCTTCAATATTTCACTGGGGTCCCGATTATTTTGGTCGGATTACACCTACTTGGATTGTGTTTAGTTTGGCTTACGGCCTGTAAATTGCTAATACGTACCAGCAGTAAACGCGACTCAAAACTCGCCTAATTCCAAGTTAACCCTCCTTCCTCTTTGGGTTAGATAGGCTTTCAAATATGGCGCCTAGTGCAAATAAATCAGAAATTCTTGGGTGGACTGACCTTGATGCTCAGGCCGTTAAATACGCTCGAGCATTAGCTGCTGATGCAGTGCAACGTGCCGGAAATGGTCATCCAGGAACTGCAATGGCCTTGGCTCCGGTCGCCTACCTTTTATTTCAACACCATCTTCGTCATGATCCGCGCGATCCAAATTGGATTGGACGCGATCGATTTATCCTTTCATGTGGTCACTCTTCTTTGACTTTGTACACCCAACTTTTCTATTCCGGATATGGATTAACTCTTGATG
>DDZI01000007.1:4757-15607 GCA_002346305.1 Actinobacteria bacterium UBA3012
GGATATGGATTAACTCTTGATGATTTAAAAGAGTTTAGAAAAAAGGATTCGGCCACTCCAGGACATCCTGAGTACGGTCACACAGCAGGGGTGGAAACCACAACTGGCCCACTAGGTCAAGGAATTGGAAATGCCGTAGGTATGGCGATGGCCGCTCGGTATGAGCGTGGGCTTTTTGATCCAAAGGCTGCGCAAAACTCATCGGTCTTTGATCACAACATTTATGTTCTGGCATCTGATGGTGATCTACAAGAAGGAATCAGTGCAGAAGCTTCTTCAATAGCGGGCTTGCAAAAGCTAAGTAATTTAATTGTGATTTATGACGACAATAAAATCACAATTGAGGGAGATATTGAACTTTCATTCACCGAGGATGTGAGTGCAAGATATCGTTCGTATCATTGGAATGTAATTGAAGTTGGAACTTTGCCAAGTGGTGAAGTTGATCTAGTTTCGCTAAATCAGGCAATTGATCAGGCCAAAAATCAAAATGTTGCACCGACTTTGATTCGATTGAAAACAGTAATCGCATGGCCCGCTCCAAAACTACAAGGAACTTCAAAATCTCATGGTTCCGCACTTGGTGCTGAAGAAGTTGCCGCAACCAAGGTTGCTTTGGGATTGGATCCTAATCAGGATTTTGCAATGCCAGAAGAGGTTCTCAATCACGCCAGAAAAGTATTAGACCGTGCGAGTGCTTCCAGAAATGAATGGAACAAGAGATTCGAGAATTGGCGTAACAACAATAAGGCAGCAGTCGAATTATCTGATCGCTTAATAAACAGAGAGTTGCCGAAAAATTGGCGTTCGGCGCTACCTGAATTTTCTAGCGAAAAAGAAATTTCAACGCGTAAGGCTTCGGGAGATGTAATCCAAAAATTAGCCGCCCTACTACCCGAAATGTGGGGAGGTTCAGCCGATTTAGCAGAGAGCAATAACACGACGATTGAGGGGGCAAAATCTTTCCTTCCTTCATCATCTTCCTCAGCTTCTGCTGATCCTTATGGACGAGTTATTCACTTTGGAATTCGCGAACATGCAATGGGTGCGATTATGAACGGAATTGCATTGCATGGTGGAACCAAGCCGTTTGGTGGAACATTTTTAGTTTTCAGTGATTACATGCGTCCTTCGGTTCGCCTAGCTGCTCTGATGAAACTGCCAGTTACTTATATTTGGAGTCATGATTCAATTGGTTTAGGAGAAGATGGCCCTACCCATCAACCCGTAGAACATGCCGCAGCACTTCGTGCCATTCCCGGTCTTGATGTAGTTAGACCTGCAGATGCAAATGAAGTGGCTCAATGCTGGGGACAGATTATTGAAAATGCCAGACCTGCAGGATTACTACTATCCAGACAAAACTTGCCAGTCTTTGACCGCAGTAAATGTAATTCTGCAACCGGCGCCACAAAAGGTGCTTACGTTTTAAGAGAACCAGCATCCGGAGAAAAACCTAAAGCGATATTGATCGCAACTGGCTCCGAAGTTTCATTGGCACTGGCAGCACAAGAAGAGTTAGCAAATAAGAAAATTCCGGTGAGAGTTGTAAGCATGCCGTGTTGGGAATGGTTCCGCTCTCAAACTGCCGAATATCAAGAAAGCGTGTTACCAAAATCCATAAGCGCGCGAGTAAGTATCGAAGCCGGAATTTCCATGGGTTGGGCAGAATTTACTGGCAGCTCTGGTAGGTCTATCTCTCTTGAACATTTTGGCGCCTCTGCTTCAGCAAAGGAGTTATTTGCCGCCTTTGGATTTACCACCGAACGAGTTGTCGCACTCGTTGAAGATGTTTTGTAATGTTAAACGCACTACAGAATTTGTCATCGCTCGGAACTTCAGTCTGGCTTGATGATCTATCTAGATCCCGCCTGATAAATCCTGAAAGTGATTCTTCGCTAAAGAACTTAATCGAGAATTTCTCGGTCGTAGGAGTAACCACCAATCCTTCAATTTTTGATAACGCTTTAAAAGATTCACAAACATATGCTGAAGCTTTTGCTGCATTGAAAAAGGCCGGCGCCTCAGTGGATCAAGCCATTAGGAAAGTAACCACAACAGATGTTCGAGATGCCTGCGATCTACTACTAAATACTTTTCGTAAAACTCAAGGCATTGATGGTCGAGTAAGTATCGAGGTTGACCCAAGACTCGCCCACAAAACTCAGGAGACAATCTATCAAGCTCGTGAACTATGGAAAGAAGTGGGACGCGAAAACCTTTTCATTAAGGTGCCAGCCACTTTGGCAGGGTTGCCGGCAATAGAACTTTTAATTTCTGAAGGAATTAGCGTGAATGTAACGTTGATTTTCTCAACCGAAAGATACGAGAAAGTTTTACTTGCTTATGTTTCTGGATTGGAAAAACGATTAGCAACTGGTGCTGATGTTTCAAAAATTCAATCTGTTGCCTCCTTTTTTGTGAGTCGAGTTGATACCGCAATTGATCCAATTCTAGATCGCATCTCATCTGAGAACGCTGCTCCCCTAAGAGGAAAAGCAGCCGTGGCGAATGCGCATTTAGCTTATGAAATTTTCTTAAGTTTTTCCCAAAGTGATAGATGGAAAAAATTAGCAACCTCAGGAGCATGGCCGCAACGCTTACTTTGGGCATCTACGGGCGTGAAAGATCCGACATACAGTAAAGATAAATATGTCACTGAATTAGCCGCTCCATTGACTGTAAATACTATGCCTGAAGCAACATTGAGAGCAGTGCACGATCTTGATCCGGTTTTCAGGGATTCTATTTCGACTGAAATAATGAACGCACACATTGTTTTGAGCGACTTGAGCAATTTAGGAATTGATTACAACAAAATTGTGAATGATCTGGAAGTTGATGGGATTAAGAAGTTCGAGGAATCTTGGCATCATCTACTGCAAACAGTTGAGCAAGCACTAGCGTGATCTCGATATCTGGCTTGCCAATTGATTCGGCAGCTAAAAGTGTTCTTCTTGAGAAATTAAATTTAGCTAATGAGAGATTATTAAATCGCGATTCTCTCCTTTGGGGTAAGGCTGCTGAAAATGAAGTGCTAAATCGCTTGGGGTGGATTGATTTACCTGAAAAATCCACTCAACTCTTACCCAAATTTGATGCGATTGCTGCACTGCGCCGCAAAAATTCAATTGATCGGATAGTTCTCTGCGGTATGGGCGGATCCTCCCTAGCACCTGAAGTTATTGCAGCCTCAAATCTAGAATCAGAACTTCCTTTGATAATTTTAGATTCGACTGATCCAGCAGATTTGCTTCCAATTCTAGAATCAGATTTGAGCCGTACGTTATTTATATTTGCTTCTAAATCTGGCAGCACTGTTGAAACTAACTCTCATCGTGCGCTCTTCCATGCTGAGTTAATAAAGCAGAAGTTAGAAATTCGTAACCATCTTCTCGTTATAACTGATCCTAATTCTGCTTTGGAGATTTGGGCAAAAGAGCACGCCGTTCAAGTATTAAATGGATTCGCTGATGTGGGTGGAAGGTTTAGCGCATTGTCTGCTTTCGGCTTAGCGCCAGCAGCCATTTGTGGAATAGATGTATCAATTTTACTTGACGAAGCGCATGATATTGCCCTCGAATTAGCTAAACCAAGCAATCCTGCCGTCTTTCTTGCGTTGGCAATCTATCAAAATGGTGCCACTTTCATTTCGTTGCCAGATACGCCTTTGAGCCAATGGATTGAACAATTGATTGCAGAATCAACTGGCAAAGAAGGAAAAGGTCTTCTGCCGGTAATAGAAAGCAAACGCTCTAAAAATTCTGACGTTATCAGGATTGTTTTCGCGCCCTCTTCAGGTGAAAATCAAAAGAATGAGGTGTACTTGAGCACATCTCTTGGTGGTCAATTTATTTTTTGGGAGTGGACCACCGCTCTGCTGTGTTATCTAATCGAAGTTAATCCCTTTGATCAACCAAACGTGACCCTCGCGAAAGAGCGTGCAAATTCGGTTTTGGCAGACAAGCAAAGATCCGTTATGAAAATTCCAGATAATCAACTTCCGACTTTATTGAAAGATTTTGTTTTAAAAACTAACCCTATTGGCTACCTTGGAATACTTGCTTTCTTGCCCAAGTCCTATGACAAGCAGATCAATGAATTAACAGGTGAATTAAGAGATAAATTTGATTTTCCAATCACATTTGGATGGGGTCCGAGATATCTTCACTCAACTGGGCAATTCCACAAAGGTGGAGTTCCTACTGGATCATTTCTAATTCTAACTCATGACGTCGAAGAGGATTTAGAGATTCCCGGACAGAGTTACACCTTTGCACAATTACAAAAAGCTCAAGCTATGGGAGATTTAGCTGCTTTGATTGAAAGTAAGTTAAATGTTCTATATCTGACTTTAACGAAAGATTTAACTCTAAATAAAATTAATCAATCTCTCCGCGAAGTCTTTTAAGAGCTTCTTCAAGTAATGCGGCACCTTCGGTGTCAGTTCTGCGTTCTTTTACATAAGCTAAATGTGTTTTATAAGGTTCATTCTTAATTGGCTTTGGTGGAGCATTGCGGTCGCGACCGGCTGGAAATCCACACCGAGGACAATCCCACTCATCTGGTGGAGTTACTGAACCGTCATCGGCAAAAGACGGCCTGGTCTCGTGGTCATTTGCGCACCAGTATGAGATGCGAAATCTTGCTATTGCATCGCCACGTTCTGCTTCACCCATTGGGCCTGCTCCAACGCGACTACCGCGAATTGCGCTTCCACCAGCCATTTACTACTCCTTTTGATTACCCTGATAAAAAGTTATTTAATTCTTTAATAACAAACTTAAAGCAACGATAGCGGCAAACCATAATCCACCAACGACAATTGTGATGCGATCAAGGTTTCGTTCGACAACTGATGAGCCACCGTAGTTTGAGGAAACTCCTCCACCAAATAGATCAGATAATCCGCTGCCTTTTCCTTTATGAAGCAAGACCAACAAAATCATCAATGCGCTCAAGGCCATCAAAAATATAGATAATCCCAAGATCATTGCAGCTCCCTAATTTCCTCATCCGTTGGCTTTAGACCCTAAGCCAGGAGATGTGAGTCTACCGGTGAAATTTAGCGATTCGGGCAAACTCCTCAGGTTCAAGGCTCGCTCCCCCTACCAATGCGCCGTCAACGTCAGCCCCAGCCATGATTTCACGGATAGTTCCAGATTTAACCGATCCACCGTAGAGGATCCGCATACTTTCCCCAATTTCAGACCCGGCTGATTTTGCAATTTGTGCCCTGATGGCCTGCGCCATATTTTGTGCATCTTCAGGAGTTGCCACATTCCCAGTCCCGATCGCCCAGATTGGTTCGTAGGCAATTACAATTTTTTTAACTTGCGCAGGTGTAATCCCACTCAAAGCTGATTTCAATTGTGAAATTACATGAGCCACTTGCCCATTTTCTGCTCTGATGAGAGCACTTTCGCCAACACATAAAATTGGTGAGATTCCGTTTGTTAATGCTGCTTTGAGTTTACTGTTTACCATCGAATCATCCTCATTGTGATGTTCGCGTCTTTCGCTGTGTCCAACAATTACAAAAGTGCAGCCGAGTTTTGCCAACATCGCCCCAGATATATCTCCGGTAAACGCACCTGAATTTTTTGGAGATAGATCCTGGGCTCCATAAAGTAAGCGCAACCTATCGCCATCGATCAAAGTTTGCACCGAACGGATGTCAGTAAATGGTGGAATGACAGCGACATCTACGGCATCGAAATCTTTGTCGTCAACCATAAATGCCAACTTTTGCACGACTGCAATCGCCTCAAGATGATTTAAGTTCATCTTCCAATTACCGGCTATTAATGGCTTACGTGACATCAAGACTCCAGTGCGATTAATCCAGGAAGGAGTTTTCCTTCAAGGTATTCCAGTGATGCTCCGCCTCCGGTTGATATGTAACCGAACTGCTCATCATCAAAGCCCATCGTACGGATAGCAGCCGCCGAATCTCCGCCACCCACGACACAAAACCCAGAATTTTCACTAAGTGCTTGTGCCACAGTTCTAGTTCCATGGGCAAATGATGGAAACTCAAAAACCCCCATCGGCCCATTCCAGAAAACAGTTTCGCAACCTTGTAACGCCAATGCATAAGCTTTAGCCGAATCAGGACCAATATCTAATCCCATTTGGTCGGCCGGAATTTTGTTCACAGAAACCACAGTTGCTGGCGCATCTTTTGTGAAAGATGGAGCTACGACCACGTCAGTAGGTAGTAACAATTTAACATTTGATTCCTCTGCACATTTAATTAGCACTTTAACATTGTCGATTAATTCTAAATCGACCATGCTCTTTCCAATTTGATGACCAAGTGCGCTAATAAAGGTGAAAACCATGCCACCGCCGATAGCAAGCACATCAACTTTTTCAATCAAATTTGAAATGACTCCAATTTTGTCGGACACTTTCGCGCCACCGAGCACTACTGCATAAGGTCTTGTTGGATTCTCGGTTAACTTCTTTAGCACTTCAACCTCCGCCGATATCAACTTACCTGCGGCATTTGGTAGCAATTTTGGTAATTCGTAGACAGAGGCATGTTTTCGATGGACCGCACCAAAACCATCTCCAACATATATATCGCCAAATTCAGCCAATTGTTTTGCAAAAGCTAGCCGTTCATTTTCGTCTTTACTGGTTTCTTGCGGGAAGAATCTAATGTTTTCTAGCATTTGGATCTTGTTTGTTGAATTTGAATTACTACTTAAGTCGGATAGTTCTTTAGCGAGCACGACAGGAAGATCTAACAGTTCACTCAATCTGCTAGCCACGGGAGCAAGTGAAAATGAATTTTCGAAGCCATTTTTTGGACGGCCTAAATGGGCCAAAATTGTAATTCTGGCACCAGCATCTAAGAGATATTTAATAGTGGGTAAAGATGCTTTGATTCGGCCATCGTCTGTGATCAGATTTCCATCTAGTGGGACATTTAAATCACAACGCAAAATAATTGATTTGCCCGCGAAATCAAAATCTTCGAGAGTTCTCATTCTCTATTGCTACTTATAATGATTTAGCAACAAAAGTTGTGAGATCCACTAAGCGATTTGAATATCCCCACTCATTGTCATACCAGCCGACAACTTTTGCAGTTTTACCTATTGTCTTTGTTAATTGACTATCAAAAATGCAAGATGCTGGATTAGTCACAATGTCTGCTGAAACTATCGAATCTTCCGTGTACTCAAGCACTCCCTTTAGGGAGCCCTCGCTGGCTTTCTTCATTGCAGCATTAATATCTGCCGCTGAAACTTCTTTACTTAGTTCAACCGTCAGATCTGTCACTGAACCAACTGGCACTGGAACGCGCAAAGCGTATCCATCAAGTTTTCCCTTTAACTCCGGTAAAACCAAACTGATTGCTTTGGCTGCACCGGTACTGCTTGGAATTATAGAAATAGCGGCTGCGCGACCTCGTCTTAAATCTTTATGTGGCAAATCTAAAATTACTTGGTCATTTGTATATGCATGAATTGTGGTCATCATTCCACGTTCAATTCCAAACTCATCTTGCAAAACCTTGGCCATAGGTGCCAAACAGTTTGTGGTGCATGATGCATTTGAAATTATGTGGTGATTGGCTGGGTCATATTTTAGATGGTTAACACCCATTACTACAGTTATATCTTCATCTGTTGCTGGAGCTGAAATAATTACTTTTTTTGCACCTGCTGTTAGATGTTTTTTAGCATCTGCCGCTTTAGTGAAAATGCCAGTTGATTCGATAGCGATATCGACACCTAAAGCCGACCATGGCAATGCTGCAGGATCTCTCTCTGCTGAAACTTTTATGGTTTTCGATCCGACTGTCAAAGAATCTGAAGTGAATGAAATTTCTTGGCCTAGACGTCCAAGGATTGAGTCATATTTTAAAAGATGAGCCAGTGTGGCGGTGTCGGTTAAATCATTAATTCCAACAATTTCAACCCCTGAGTTTGAGGCAAGAGCTGCGCGGAAATAATTACGGCCAATTCTTCCAAATCCATTGATTCCTACGGCTACCATCTGGAACTCCCTAAATTAAAATGCAATTATTTCTGAACAAAAAACTTCACTAAAACCTGTAAGCATTGCCGACAAGCCAACCTTATCATTTCGATAAAACCCACTGCTCGCTTATTCTTGTGAATCCTCTAGCAATTCGGGCGGAATTCCGGCCTCTGTATCTGCAATTCCCAATTCTGTGGCTCTTTTATCTGCCATTGCTAATAAGCGGCGAATTCGACCAGCAATTGCATCTTTTGTCATTGGTGGAGTTGCAAGTGAACCGAGCTCTTCAAGACTTGCTTGACCGTGCTCTATGCGAAGTTGACCTGCTTCCAAAAGATGTTGCGGTATGTCTTCTCCTAATATTTCGATAGCACGAGCGACTCTTGCAGCAGCAGCAACTGCAGCTCTTGCTGATCTACGTAAATTTGCATCATCAAAATTTGCTAATCGATTTGCGGTCGCACGAACTTCGCGACGCATTCTGCGTTCTTCCCATGCAAGAACACTCTCATGTGCTCCCATTAAAGTAAGCAGTGCACCAATTGCATCTCCATCACGTAGAACTACTCGATCCACACCTCTAACTTCACGAGCCTTTGCAGTGATTCCCAATCTCCTTGCAGCGCCCACCAAAGCTAATGCCGCTTCTGGTCCAGGTGCAGTTATCTCTAGCGCGGAGGATCTTCCTGGTTCAGTCAGGGAACCGTGTGCCAGAAATGCTCCACGCCATGCTGCTTCCGCATCGCACTTAGCAGCGGAAACTACTTGTGGTGGCAATCCTCGAATCGGCCTGCCGTTTGAATCGATTAAACCTGTTTGCCTGGCAAGCGCCTCTCCTGTTTCGGCAACTCGGACCATGTACCTACTGGCTTTGCGCATTCCACCCGGAGAAACAACGGTTAGGTCGCTTTCATGGCCATAGATTTCAGAAATTTCTTTTCTAAGGCGTCTTGCACTTTGTGCGGTATCTAATTCAACCTCCACGACAACCTTTCCACCTGTTAAATGTAATCCGCCAGCAAATCTAAGTAGCGCAGAAACTTCTGCTTTTCGACAGCATGGCTTTGAAACCGCTAAGCGGCTCAACTCATCCTTAACTGCTGCTGTCATTGCCATAAAATCGGCCATTTTGTTGCCATTCATTTATCCAATCAAATTCTTTAAGGTGGAAAGTACCTTGAAACGATCATGTTGATCGCTTCCTGGATGGTGGGCTAAATCACTCAGGATTAATTGCGCTTCATACTTCCGTGCAATTGCTTCGAGTCCAGTGGTTTTTATGGAGTTGTCAGCGACAAGGTAGTCGATTTTGACCTCTGGTGCATGAGTTTTCAGAAATTCAATTTGAACTTCAGGTGAAAGGGCACTTGCTTCATCCTTAATAGTCCGTGCATCAAGGTTCAAAAACACCACAATTTTGGCATTTGTGGTCGCTAGCGCTGTTCGAATTTGTGGAACAAGGAGATGAGGTAAAACACTGGAATACCAAGAGCCAGGTCCAATGGTTATCCATTCTGCCTTTTCGATTGCTTCCAGAACCTCAGACAGGACTGGAGGGGAATCTGGAATTAAGCGAACGCTGACAACTTCACTCGCAGCCTCTGCAACTTCAACTTGCCCGCGAATCACTCTTCCTATCTGACCACTAGAGAGTGGTTTTAACGTTGCTTCAATCTCAATTGGGATGGCAGCCATTGGCAGCACTCTCCCGACAATTCGCAAAAGTTCACCGACCTTGTCTAAGCCAACTACGGGATCATTATTCAAATTCCAAAGAGCAGTGAGTAGTAAATTTCCCAAGGCATGACCGTTTAATGGTCCTGCACTTTCAAAGCGGTGTTGCAAGGTCTGCGCCCAACTGCTTCCCCATTCATCATCAGAACATAAAGCTGATAGCGCCATGCGCAGATCTCCTGGTGGCATCACTCCAAATTCAGAGCGAAGCTGACCGCTGGATCCTCCATTGTCGGCAACGGTAACAACAGCAGTGATCTCACTACTGATATCTCTCAAAGCGCTTAACATGGCCGCGAGCCCATGTCCTCCGCCAAAAGCCACAATTGGAGTGCTCACTAGCGATCCAAATCTCGATGATTCAAAGTTGTATCAATTTTTTGATTTCTAAACTCGTTAGCTAAAAATTCGCTGACTGCGACACTTCGGTGACGTCCGCCGGTGCACCCTATTGCAATTGTTAAATACCTTTTACCTTCTTGCAGGAAGCCATCTTTTGTTACGTTAAATAGCTGCAAAAAATTATTGATAAAATCTTTAGTCGCAGGATTATCTAAAACCATTTTTGCAACTGCACCATCTTTTCCTGATAATGGCTGCAACTCGGGCACCCAATGTGGATTTGGTATAAATCGACAATCTAAAATGAAATCCGCATCATAAGGAATTCCATATTTATAACCAAAGGAAAGCAGAGAAAGATGAATGCCCCGATCACTCAGTTGCGCAAAAACTTCGCCGATTTTGTTTCCGAGTTGATGCACATTCAGTGCGCTCGTATCCAACACTATATCTGCCGTCGCTCTTAAGTCACCAAGCAATTTCCGCTCTCGAGTAACTCCATCAAAAATTCGGTCTCCAGCCTGCAAAGGATGAGGTCGACGAGTTGCCTCGTACCTTCTCACCAATATCTCATCAGCTGAATCCAAAAATAAAATTCTTACATTTACTTGCATCTGCTTTAGTGCAGCACGAGATTGAGCCAACTCTTCAAAAAAGGCTCTACTACGTACATCAATTACAACAGCAACTTTTTGGTGCTCACCTTCTACTTCTTTGATTAGTGGGAGCAGCATCGCGGGGGGCAAATTATCAACGACATACCAATTGCTATCTTC
>DDZI01000007.1:15692-18544 GCA_002346305.1 Actinobacteria bacterium UBA3012
TCCTCGGATGCTGCTTTTAGCTTTGCCACAGATCCAAATTGGGTGATGAGTGAACGAGCTCTTGCTTGGCCCAATCCTGGAATATCTTCCAATGTAGATTCCAACATCGCTTTTGACCGTTTCGAACGGTGATACGTGATCGCAAAACGATGTGCCTCATCACGAATACGTTGCACCAAATACATCGCTTCACTGTTACGTGGGAAAATTATTGGATCTTTTTGATTTGGAAGCCAAACTTCTTCCAACCGTTTGGCAATGCCGCAAAATGCGATGTCAAATCCCTCCAGAGCTCTTGCAGCGGCACTAACTTGAGGTTTGCCTCCATCGACAATTATTAATTGTGGTTTATAAGCAAACTTTTTGACCAATTTTTCATCTGTATCGCTCTCATCTAAATCATTTTCAATCTTCAAGCGATTTAATCTTCGAGTCAATACCTGATTTATCGCAGCAGTATCATCAAGAGTTCCGTTCTCTGGAAGATTGATTTCAAATCTCCGGTACTCGGATTTCTTTGGAACTCCATCTTCAAACACCACCATGGAAGCGACCATTTGCGTACCTTGCAAGTTGGAAATATCAAAGCACTCTATTCGCAGCGGCGCTTCTTTCATTTCAAGTGATTCTTGTAACTGAGCTAAAGCCTGAGTTCTAGTACCCAAATCACTTGTTCTTTTTAATCGGTATCGATTAAGTGCATCTTGAGAATTCCTAATAACCGTTTCGTGTAATTCCCTTTTCTCGCCTCTTTGAGGAACTCTGATTTCCATGCGATGTCCACTTCGCTCAGAAATAATTTCCTCGACTGACGTGCTAGATTCTGGCAAAAATGAAACGAGCACTTCTCTCGGGAAATCCTCCAAACCATCTGCCAAGTAATGATTCAGCAGGATTTTTTCCATAATTTCTTCTGGAGATGATTCATCTGGTCGTTCAACAATCCAGGATCTAGCGCCAAGGATTCTGCCTTTGCGAACCAAGAAAAGAGTGACTGCCGCATCTATCTCTTCTAAGTGCAAACCAAAAATATCTGCGTCGGTTTGATCGGGCAAAACAACGGTATTTGTTGTTGAAATCTTTTCCAGTGCTGCGACTCGATCTCTAACACGAGCCGCCTTTTCGAACTCTTCTTTTGCAGACAGGGCTTCCATTTCTTTTGTCAAAGTAACCATAAGTTTTGTTGGATCTTCGGATAGAAAATTCACTAATTCTTTCGAGAGTTGAACGTGTTCAATCTCTGTAATTTTTCCGACACATGGAGCGGCGCATTTATCGATAAATCCAAGAAGGCAAGGTCTCCCCGATCTTTTTGCCGAGTTAAAAACTCCAGCACTACATGATCTGATTGGGAAGGATGACTGAACTAGATCGTAGAGTTCACGCAAAGCCCAAGCGTGCGGATATGGACCAAAATACTTAACATCTTTTTGTTTTTCTTTTCTAGTAATGAATAATCTCGGGAATTTGTCTTTGCTGGAAACTGCCAAATACGGGTATGACTTATCATCACGGAAAATTACATTAAATCTTGGAGATTCACTCCTAATCCAGGTGAACTCTAATTGCAACGCCTCTATCTCATTTTTTACTATTGTCCAATCAACACTAGAGGCTGTCCAAACCATTTGTTTTGTTTTTTCTGGTAAGTTTTTTTGAAAATAATAGCTTAGTCTTGAACGTAAATTTTTTGCTTTTCCAACATAAATAATTTTTCCCGCTGGATTTCTAAACCTATAAACGCCTGGCTCTGTTGGAATATTTTCAGGTCGGTAGGAAAGCGGATCAGCCACTACTTCTCCCGCTTAGAACTTGCTTTAAAAATACGCCAGTGAAACTCTTCTTGTCTTTGGCTACATCTTCAGGAGTACCTTCAGCGATGACACTGCCTCCCCTTGATCCACCTTCAGGACCAAGATCTATCACCCAGTCTGCACATTTAATAACATCCAAATTATGTTCAATGACTACAACCGTGTTCCCTGCATCAACTAAACGGTTTAGAACTATAAGCAATTTACTTACATCTTCGAAGTGAAGTCCAGTAGTTGGTTCATCTAAAACATAGATAGTTCTACCAGTAGACCTACGTTGCAATTCAGTGGCTAACTTGACTCGTTGAGCTTCACCACCAGAAAGAGTTGGTGCTGATTGTCCTAGTCGAACATAACCAAGTCCCACATCACATAAAGTTTTTAAGTATCTGGCGATTGCTGGCACGGCTTCAAAGAACTCATTTGCCTGCTCGATCGGCATATTTAAGACGTCCGCAATAGTTTTACCCTTGTAATGAACTTCTAAGGTTTCACGGTTATATCTAGCACCATGGCAGACTTCGCATGGAACGTATACATCTGGCAAGAAATTCATTTCAATCGTGATGGTTCCATCTCCAGAACAGTTCTCACAGCGTCCACCTTTTACGTTGAATGAGAATCTTCCCTGTTGGTAACCGCGCACTTTGGCTTCATTTGTCTCGGCAAATAAGGCTCTGACTTTGTCAAACAATCCCGTATAAGTTGCTGCGTTAGATCTTGGCGTTCTGCCAATTGGTGATTGATCAACGTGGACAATTTTGTCTAACTGATCAACGCCCGTAATCGTTCGATGTCGTCCTGGAACCATCCGGGCACCATTTAATTTATTTGCTAGCGATGTGTAGAGAATTTCGTTGACTAATGTAGATTTACCGGATCCACTAACTCCGGTCACCGCGATAAAAGTCGATAATGGAAAAGCGACGTCAATATTTTGTAAGTTATTTTCTCGTGCAGCCTTTACTACCAATTGTCTTTTTGGATCTATCTCTCTTCGCTTTTTAGGTATCTCGATACTTTTTCTACCAGATAGAT
>DDZI01000093.1:0-1316 GCA_002346305.1 Actinobacteria bacterium UBA3012
GTTGGCGAACGCGATGATCTTTTATTAGTTTCCAAAAAAGCTATGTCATTGCGCTTCACCGCCGATGATGAAGCCCTTCGTCCAATGGGTCGATCTACAAGTGGTGTTATTGGAATGAAGTTCCGCTCAGGAGATGAATTGCTTGCGATGGACCGGGTAATTGAAAACGGAAAATTAGATGTCTTCACTGCAACCGATGGCGGATATGCAAAACGCACACCAGTCGAGGAGTATCGCGTTCAAGGACGTGGCGGCCTAGGAATTAAAGCTGCAAAGATTGACGAAGAATCTCGTGGCATGTTAGTTGGTGCGTTAATTGTTAGTGAAGAGGATGAAGTTCTTGCAATTACATCTGCGGGAACAGTTATGCGAACTCCAGCAGCTGAGGTACGACGAACAGGTCGCGACACAATGGGCGTGCGCTTAGTCAATCTCACTGATGAGACTGTTGTTGTATCGATCGCTCGGAATGCAGAGAGCGAAGGTAGCGAAGGCAGCGAGGGCGGCGAAGTCAGCGAAGTCAGCGAAGTGGTGGAGTAAAACAGTTCGCACCCCACTTGAGAGGGATTATCGGATTGGGAGGGGCGTCTTAATTAGGTGTAACCTTCCCTTTCGCAGTTGATGTACCAGAACTAAATAGCGGGCCTGTAGCTCAGCCTGGTTAGAGCGCTTCCCTGATAAGGAAGAGGTCGGAGGTTCAAGTCCTCCCAGGCCCACAATCCGGATTGGCTTTGTACCCAAATAGCCTTTTGGGTAAGAGGTTAGTTAGGATTCAGCAGTTGGAACGGAGGGTCTAGGTTGTTTAAGCGTTTCCTAGCACTCTTTGCAGTTGGTTTTGGTGCTTATGCTTTATTTACTCGCGTCCGCCAGGCGCAAAGTGAAGAAGCAAATTGGTTAAATGTTGGAGTTGCAGATAGCAATGAAAGCATTGGTGCTGAAGACTCACCTGACACGGAATAAGTAGGTTTATAAATAAATAAGGGGACTTAGCTCATCTGGTAGAGCATCGCCTTTGCAAGGCGAGGGTGAGGGGTTCGATCCCCCTAGTCTCCACAATATTTACAAGTAATTTATTTAACGTAGAAATAATCTAAAACGGGAGTAATCATGAGCACAGCAACCTTGCATACAACTATGGGTGACATCGTTGTTGAGTTATTTCCTAATCACGCTCCAAAAACAGTTCGTAACTTTGTAGAACTTGCAACAGGTGCAAAAGAGTGGAACCATCCAGTTACTGGAAAAACAAGCACTGACAATTTGTATGACGGCACAGTTTTTCATCGCGTGATTTCTGGTTTCATGATTCAAGGTGG
>DDZI01000093.1:1460-1778 GCA_002346305.1 Actinobacteria bacterium UBA3012
ATGGTTCACAATTTTTTATTACTGTTGCACCAACAACTTGGTTAAATCGCAAGCATTCAATTTTTGGTGAAGTTAAAGATGCAGCAAGCCAAGCTGTTGTAGATGCAATTGGAGAAGTTGCTACTGGAGCTCAAGATCGCCCGGTAACTCCTATTTCGATCAAATCAATTACCGTCTCTGAGTAGATAAAAGTTATCCACAGGGTTTATCCCCATGTGGAGAATTACATCAATGTAATTTAGCCGGGCTTTAGCGCCAGCGGGTGGCCAAAGAAAAGCCAATACCGACAAATACAAAGCCGATGCCCATATTCCAGGC
>DDZI01000093.1:2007-3881 GCA_002346305.1 Actinobacteria bacterium UBA3012
AGCCACCTTGGGCTTTCAGTTGGTTCTGGGGTCGACTGCACAACTTGAGCTTGAACAGTGCGCTCTTCTTTTACCTTTTTACGAATTCGAGACTTTGGCATGTGCCACCCCATTCATTAAATGAACAACCAAGTTCAATGTTCAATAGAGCCAATCCTACCCTGTCAAAGGAATGACTAAGCAATCTCTTTGGATGACCTTCCCTTAGCGGGAGGCGCTTCCAGTGGGGCAAGATAGACCCGTGCCAAACCACGCAGATACCAATCGCAAGATTCTAGTGATTGATAATTACGACTCTTTTGTTTACAACATCGTGCAATATCTCGGCCAACTTGGTGCGGTCTGCACAGTGGTTAGAAATGACGAAGTAAATGTGACTAAAGCTCTTGAATTTGATGGCGTCTTGATTTCTCCAGGACCTGGCACTCCCGAAGAAGCTGGCATCAGCGTGGAGTTAGTTAAGTTTTGTGCCGAAAACAAAATTCCTTTGCTGGGTATTTGTTTAGGACATCAAGCGATAGGAGTTGCCTTTGGCGCAAAAGTAAATCGTGCACCTGAGTTGTTGCATGGAAAAACCTCACAACTAACTCACAACGGTGAAGGCGTATTGCATGGAATTAAATCTCCTTTTACGGCAACTCGTTACCATTCATTAGCAATTGAGGATGGAACCACTCCACCTGAATTAAGAGTAACCAGCAGAACAGATAGTGGTGTGATCATGTCTGTTTGTCACAACAGTTTGCCAATTGAAGGTGTGCAATTCCATCCGGAATCAGTTTTAACTGAAGGTGGACATCAATTACTTGCAAATTGGTTAAATGTTTGCGGAGATCCAAACGCTACAAAACGCGCAGTGGGATTATCTCCCGTTATTGGCCGCTAGGCGGCGGCGGGGTATACCCATTTAAGTTATTGATGGTAATTGTTACTGAACTTCCAATGCGCGCACTAGTTTCTGCTTCCGGTGCTTGCGCAAGAACTACATCTTCTTCTAAACCGGCATCAGCAACTTCAATAATATTTGGTGTAAAGCCTGCCTGAATCAGAATTGTTCGAGCTTGAATTGAAGGAACCCCAATAACATCTGGGACCGCAACATTTCCGCTTGCAATATCAAGTACAACTCCGCTGCCTGCGTTTACTGCACTTCCTGCCGGAGGATTAATCCCAACAACCGTTCCAGGAGCCTCACTTGAATCAACTGCATTAGTGCGCGACAAAACTAATCCAAGACTACTTAGAATTAAGCGAACATCCTCCAAAGATTTACCTATTAAATCAGTTGGTACAGAAGTTTTACCTGGCCCATCAGAAATAGTTATGATGACATCACTATTTGGTTCAGCCTTTGTTCCGGCTATTGGATTCTGCAGCGCGACCCGACCTTCGGGTACGCGTGGATCAGGGGCACGGGCAATAACGATGGTAAATCCGGCAAGTGCTTCACGTGCTTGTGTTTCAGTTAAACCAGAAACATCTGCAACTATTTTTGCGGTGATAACACTTTCTCCACGAGAAAGTAATACGCCACCTGATGCGATTGCTACAACAAGTGCAACAGCACCAGCAATAAGTTTACGACGATCAATATTTTTATGGACTCGGGCCTTCACTCGTTCACCTTTTGTAATTCGGTCAAGGTCGGCCAGCATTTCAGCGGCACTTTGGTAGCGCACTATTGGATCTTTAGCCAGTGCACCATCAATGATTTGACTCAATCCATCAGGTAAATCAAGGTTTAATGCTTCGACACTGATTGGTGCAGCGGATACGTGTTGATAAGCAATTGCAACTGGGGTATCACCAGAAAACGGTGCGCGACCGGTTAGTAATTCGTAAAGCAAACAACCAACAGAGTAAATATCACTCCG
>DDZI01000093.1:4100-7927 GCA_002346305.1 Actinobacteria bacterium UBA3012
CCCACAACTGTCCAAGCATGTGTGACAGTTGCATTTGCATCATCTAATGCACGAGCAATTCCAAAATCCATCACTTTTACATCGCCTGATGTTGTGATCATGACGTTTGCTGGCTTCACATCACGGTGCACAATTCCATGGCGGTGGGAGTAATCAAGGGCTTCAAGAATTCCACGAATAACTGCGATTGCACGTTGTACTGGAAGTCTTTCACCATTTCTAATTACTTCGCGGATAGTGCGACCTTCTACTTGCTCCATAACTATGTACGGAAGCACACCACCTTCGATCAACTCTTCACCAGTGTCATAAACAGAGACGATGGATGGATGATTAAGACCTGCAGCAGCTTGTGCTTCGCGTCGAAATCGAGTTAAAAATGAAGGATCACGTGCAAGATCACTACGTAAAATTTTGATTGCTACCGGACGAGAAAGCCTGGTATCGCGCCCTTGATAAACATCGGCCATTCCACCGGTGCCAATTAAATCTCCAACCTCATAACGGCCAGCAAGAATTCGACTCATGCGACCACCGCCGCAGCACCGATGGTTCCAATAGAATTTAGTTTTTCAGCAGTCAACTTTGCTAAAACCAATGTGATGTTGTCTGGTGCGCCTGATTTATAAACAGCTTTCTTCAATTTTTCAGCGGCGATCTCAGTAACTCCATCTTCACGCATAATTTTAGTGATTTCGGATTCATCTATAACGCTAGATAAACCATCAGTGCAAAGTAAAAATAGATCATCAGCTTCGACATTTATTAATTGAATAAAGGGTTCAGTCTCGGCATTACCCATCAAGGCTTTTGTAATTAATGATTTTTGAGGGTGAGAAGTCGCCTCTTCTACGCTTAATCTTCCTTGATCAATTAATTCCTGAACTAACGTGTGGTCCTTTGAAAGTTGAGTTAATTTGCCATCTCTAAATTGATAACATCTTGAGTCACCAATGTGAATAAGTGCGACTTTGTCCTCTGTTGCAATTAGTGAAGTAAGGGTCGTCCCCATTCCTTTTAATTTTGGTGACTCCTTTATCGTCTTAGCAATCTCGCTATTTGCCTTAGCGGTAATTTCAATCACCAAATCATGAACAGATTCTTTAGTAAATTCTTTTTTATCTGCTTTAGCTAAGCCATTGATAACTATGGCAGAGGCAACTTCACCGCCAGCGTGACCTCCAAGGCCATCGGCCACGGCAATGATTTGCGAGCCAATCCATGCCGAGTCTTCATTTATTTCACGATTTAATCCACGGTCAGATAGCGCAACGCTTTGAAAATGCATCGCCGGCCACCCACCTCTCAACGTGCAACAAAGATTATTAACTTCATTCTAACCGTGCTTAACCCGAAGGTAGAAGCGGGCGATTTACCCACCCCTCTTGTGCCCGAACTCGCGTAACATCCCTCTTGTGTCGGTTTATTCATATCTAGGGCCAGCGGGAACATTTACCGAAGCAGCCCTAACTCCAATCCTCAAGCCCGGAGATAAAGCAATTCCGGCTGTGAATGTCACCGCAGCCCTCGACGCGGTTCGGTCGGGTTCTGCTGAATACGCGATTGTTCCAATAGAAAATTCAGTAGAAGGCGTTGTCGCCAGAACTTTAGATGAGTTAGCAAGCGGTGAACCACTTCTAATTATTGGCGAAAGCATTTTGGCAGTCAGTTTTGCACTGATGGTTAAACCTGGTGTGAAGATTTCAGAAATTAAAAGATTAGCTACGCACCCACACGCAGAAGCGCAATGTCGTGAATACATTGCAAGGAATATTCCAGGCGCTGAAGTAATTATGACTGCGTCAACTGCTGCAGGAGCTGAAGCAGTTGCCAAAGGTGAAGCAGATGGTGCGCTCGCCGCCGCTGTTGCTGCTAAGAATTTTGATTTGCAGATAATTGCTGAAGATGTTGGCGATAGACAAGCTGCAGTAACTCGATTTGTGACTGTATCTCGCCCAGGAAAAATCGCTGCCCCAACAGGATCTGATCGCAGTTCTTTAGTTGTATTTATTGATGCTGATCACTCTGGTGCTTTACTTGAAATTCTCACTGAATTTGCAGTGCGTGGAGTTAACTTAACTTTCATTCAGTCACGACCTAATGGAGTTGAATTAGGACAATATCACTTCATTATTGATGTCGAAGGACATATTGAAGATGCAAGAGTGGGTGACACATTAAAGGCGTTATATCGAGTTTGCGCAGATGTGCGATTCTTAGGATCTTATGCAAGAGCAGATAAAGTTCTGCCAACTTTAAATAAAGCAACCGAAAATAAAGCTTTTGATACCGCAGAAAATTGGCTAAAAAGAATTAGATCTGGAGATATTAAAAAGTGATTGATATTAAATTGCTTCGTGACAATCCAGATTTAGTTAAAGCCTCTCAACGTGCACGTGGAGAAGATGAGAAACTAGTTGATGCTGCAATTAATGCTGATAACGAAAGACGAATTGCAATTAGTGAATTTGAATCAGTTCGGGCACAACAAAATCTTTTATCAAAAAGTGTTGGTGCGGCAAAAGGAGAAGAAAAAGCAAAGTTATTAGAAAGTTCGAAGGAATTAGCAGCAACAGTCAAAGCAAGTGATGCGAAGCGGGCTGAATTTGAAGAGCGGGCGCAAAAATTGTTTATGGGACTGGCGAATCTGGTAGATCCTGGCGCACCTGTTGGTGGCGAAGCGGATTTTGTGGTTTTAGAGGAGATCGGGAGACCAACAAAGTTTGATTTTGAACCAAAAGATCACGTTGAATTAGGAAAAATACTAGGCGCGATAGATACCGAGCGGGGCGCCAAAGTCTCTGGCTCACGTTTCTACTACTTAACAGGCAATGGTGCTTTGCTTGAATTTGCATTAATCAATTTCGCTATAGCTACTGCTGTCAAAGCGGGCTTTATACCTGTGATCCCACCTGTTTTAGTAAAGCCGCCTGCAATGGAAGGCACTGGATTCCTTGGGCAAGCCGCCGAAAATGTTTTTCACTTAGAAGAGGATGATTTTTATTTAGTCGGAACGAGTGAAGTACCACTTGCGGCTTATCACATGGATGAAATTCTAGATAGCAGTAAATTTCCATTGCGCTATGCAGGCTTCTCTTCATGCTTTAGGCGCGAAGCTGGAACATACGGAAAAGATACTCGCGGAATTATTCGAGTACATCAATTCGACAAAGTAGAAATGTTTTCTTTTTGTGATCCTGAAGACGCTTTGGCCGAGCACCAAAGATTATTGAATTGGGAAAAAGAGTTTCTTAACGCACTTGAAATTCCATATCGAGTAATTGATGTTGCCACCGGAGATCTCGGGTCAAGTGCGATACGTAAATTTGATTGCGAAGCATGGATTCCAACGCAAGGCCAATACCGTGAGGTAACGAGTACCTCTAATTGCACGCAGTATCAAGCAAGAAGATTAAATATTCGCTACAAAGATAATGAAGGGACTAAACCTGTTGCAACTCTAAATGGAACTTTATGTGCGATACCTCGAATAATTGTTGCGATCTTAGAAAATCATCAACAAGCTGACGGTTCAGTCCTAATACCAAAAGCATTAATTCCTTATTTAGGGAAAGATCGATTTGAGCCGGTGTGACACGGCCAAAAATAATTGCGACTGACTTAGACGGAACTATTATTCCGTTTGACGGGCATATCTCGAAGAGAACAATTGAGACATTTACAAAGGCGCATGATTTAGGAATTCAGATTTTTTTTATCACCGGAAGACCACCACGTTGGATGAACGAAGTACGTGAGGCATTTTCTTTTGGGACTGGTGTTTGTGGGAATGGTGCGATTGTTTATGATTTTCATAAAAATGAAAT
>DDZI01000093.1:7991-13700 GCA_002346305.1 Actinobacteria bacterium UBA3012
AGTATGCCATCTGCAGTATTTGCGGTTGAAAACCATGATGGATTCCATCGCGAGCAGAAATACTTGGCTAGATGGGATCTAGGAATTGACGATGCGGGCAGTGCTCAAATCGAAGAACATTTTGACCAACCGGCTATGAAATTTTTAGTTAGAAGCCTCAACCATGAATTAACTTCAGATGAGATGTTAGAAATAGCGCAAAAAGAGTTAAAAGGAATCGCGACCGCCACACATTCCAATTCAAGTGAATCGCTTTTGGAAATTTCAGCAATCGGTGTGAGCAAAGGTGAGACTCTTGCTAAGTTGGCACAACGATTAAATGTATCTGCTGCAGATGTAATCACTTTTGGTGATAATCCAAATGATATTTCCATGCTTGAGTGGAGTGGACGTTCTTACGCGATGGCTACCGCCCATCCAGCTGCTCAAGCTGCAGCGAAATCAATAGCGCCAGAGTGCAATGATGATGGAGTTGCCCAGGTTTTAGAGGAGTTAATTTAGAAAAGATGGAAAACAACAGAAAGTACCTACGCGGGCAAGCGGCTTGGGGTGGAGCACTTGCCGCATATCCAGTTTTTGCTATTCCTTATCTACTTTGACTTGATGCTTCGATTACATTAATTAGCGTTTATGGTATTTAGAGCTGTAGTTGGAATTTCAATTTGGCAGAAAGTGCAAAAAAGATTTGGCAGCTATCGAATTCTTTGCATAACAATTCCGTTAGCACCTTTGTACTTTGTCTTTATGACTGCTTTCCCCGACAAGTACATGATTCTTTTAGCAGTTTTTTATACTGGGATTATGAATGCCGGATCTGATTTAGGAATTCAGCTCGGGCTTTATAGGTTGGGTTCTGATAAAAGCCGTGACGTGCTGATTAATCTTTACGTCGGGATCTCCGCGGGTATTGGTTTTGTTGCTGCATTTTTCATTCCAATTTTAACGACTCATTTTGCACTCACCTCTATATTCATCGCTTCATATGTGCTTAGATTCGGATTGTCCTTTTTGTTCTACATTCCAAAGATAAGTAGACGATTAGGTGATCCGCCAAAGGTCTAGAAGGAAGTGGTTTGAATGAGTGAAAATAAAGCTTTATCCGATCGTGTGGTCATAGTCACTGGCGGAGGACGCGGTATCGGAAGTGGAATATCCGAGGTACTTGCAGGAGCTGGCGCACATGTTGCAATTATCTATCCCGTAGCAAGCGAAGAAGTTCATGCGAAAAACATGATCCAAAAAATTGAAAAATCTGGTGGTAAAGCAACCAGTTATCTGTGCGATATCGGATACCAAGATCAAATTGAAAGTACAGTTTCCAAAATTCATAAAGATTTAGGTCGAATTGATGGTTTAGTTAACAACGCGGGAATTTGTAATTTTTCTTCATTCTTTGAGATCACTCCAGAAAATTGGCGCAGACATCTGGATGTAAACCTTTCCGGACCTTTTTTCTTATCTCAGGCTGTAGCGCGATTTATGAAAGAAAAAGGAAAAGGTGCAATAGTAAATATCAGCACCGTTTCAGCTTTTCGTGGTGGAAATAAACAGGTTCATTACATTTCTAGCAAAGGTGGATTAAACGGATTAACTACATCAATGGCGCATGAAGTTAAGGGATTGGGAATTAGAGTAAATGCAATTCTGTGTGGCGGAGTTGCAACCGATATCAACATAAATCAAAGAGCCGAACAAGAAGCTCGCGATGGAAAACCTTATGTCGATCCACCGGGCGTTCGAGGCAGAGGCATTCCAACAGATTTAGGTAATGCAGCCCTATTTTTACTATCTGATGCAAGTGAATGGGTCACTGGCTCATTAGTTGCAGTAGATGGTGGAGCTTTAATCAGTTAAAAGAGAAAGCAAGAGACACCAAAGAGATCAAACAAGAGGGAGTAGTTATGAAAATCGCAGAAGTTAAAGTCTTTTTGACCGGACCTAGTAAATCTAACCCAGATAAAGATGCGAAAAATAAAGGTGCTTGGCTTTCTGAAACTGAGATCGCAAATCCAATGTCAGTCCATGCCGAATACCGACCAACTCGTTCTCTTTGGATTGGAATGGGTGGACGCACCATCGTTCAAGTTATTGCTGAAGATGGAACTTATGGACTTGGTGAGAGTGCAGGCGGACGAGCATCGGCTGAAATTATTGCTGGTCATTTAAAGAAATTTTTAATTGGAAAAAATCCATTTGAAGTAGAACGACTTTGGGACATTATGTTTCGCGCTTCACTGCCTTACGGTCGTAAAGGTGCGCCAATCATGGCGATCTCTGCAGTTGATTACGCGTTGTGGGATTTGATTTCAAAAAAGCGTCAAGAGCCGCTTTATCAATCACTTGGTGGTTTAGCTAAAGACACGGTTCAAGCGTATTTAACTGGAAATGATATTGAGCGAACCAAAGGTCTTGGATTTATGGGACATAAATTAGCGATGCCTTGCGGTCCAGCTTCAGGCCGCGAAGGAATGAATCGAAATGTGGCACTTGTAAAACAAACTCGAGAAAGCATTGGTTGGGATGTTGAGTTAATGCTTGATTGCTACATGGCATGGGATGTTGAGTACACGGTACGAATGGCACAATTAATTGAGCCTTACCGGGTTAAGTGGATTGAAGAAGTACTTCCACCAGATGATTACAAAGGTTATGGAATTTTGAATCAGAAAATTTCTTCAACCGCGATTGCAACTGGTGAACATGAGTACACCCGTTACGGATTCCAACAATTACTCGATGCTCGCGGTGCAGAAATCTTGCAACCAGATATTCAATGGTGTGGTGGATTAACTGAAACCAAAAAGATTTGCGCGATGGCTTCTGCTCAAGCGATTCCAGTAATTCCACATGGTGGCGGCTTGCGCCATTGGGACCTTCATTTGATTTTTGCTGAAGTTGGCATCCCTTATGCGGAGTACTTCATCTTCGGCGAAAACAATAAGCCGAACCCCGATCCAATCTTCGCCGGAACCCATGCTCCAATTGATGGTTGGTTCACACCTCCCCCAGGAATTGGCGCTGGTGTTGACTTCACGGAAAATGCTCATGATTACCTCTATGAGATAACTGGAGATTTACCAAAGTAAGGTCGAGTTCTAGGTATGCGAACTTTCCGGTAGATTTCCCCTTGGAGGGCTCGCATAGCGGCCGAGTGCACCGGTCTTGAAAACCGGCAAACGAAAGTTTCGTGGGTTCAAATCCCACGCCCTCCGCCATTTTTACGCTCAACTGTGGGAAAACTCATACATATATATAGGCCAATTTGGCCTTCTGGTATGGCGCTTCTGTGAAGCCTTAGCGGAAAATAGTTCCATCAACTTTATAAGTTGGCAGTTAGGTGGAATTTATGGCTGGGGTAAGAGCTGAAGGTCGGGCAAGTATTGAAGAACGCACCCTTCGAGTTGATCGTTGGTGGTTGCAACCTGCAATAACTGTTTTTGTTCTTGTCTCATTCATTATTTATGCAACATTTCGCGCATTTGAAAATGGATATTACTTTGTTGAGTCTTCACATTTAATTTCTCCATTTTATTCTCCATGCTTGTCTGCCTCATGTGAACCTGGCGCGCAATTATTTGGAGTCGTGGCACCTCAAAGTATTTTGGGATTTGGATTATCACCAGCGTTGTTAATTTTGATATTCCCACTCGGATTTAGATTAACTTGCTACTACTATCGAAAATCTTATTACCGCTCATTTTGGATGTCACCACCAGCATGTGCAGTTGCAGAACCACATAAGAAGTACACAGGCGAAACTCGGGCACCCTTAATTTTGCAAAACGGTCACCGTTGGTTCTTCTTGGCCGGTTTAGTATTTAACATAATTCTTACTTATGATGCATTAATTTCTTTCCGACATGAAGATGGATCGTTTGGTATGAGCGTTGGAACATTAGTTTTGTTAACAAATGCAACTTTGCTTTGGCTGTATTCACTGTCTTGCCATACCTGCCGACATATAATGGGTGGAAGACTCCGCCACTTTTCGAAACATCCAGTCCGATACAAAGGATGGACAATAGTTTCTAAGTTGAATCACTACCATCCGGTCTTTGCATGGATTTCGCTTTTCGGTGTGGCACTTACAGATGTATATGTACGTTTTGTTGCAACTGGTGCAATTACTAACTACTACTTCTTTTAGAGAGTTGAGATGACTAATACTGATATCGAACGCTACTCATACGATGTAGTTGTAATAGGTGCGGGTGGTGCAGGGTTACGTGCTGCAGTAGAAGCACGTGAAGCGGGCTTCCGTGTTGCGATTATTTGCAAATCACTTTTTGGTAAGGCTCATACCGTTATGGCAGAAGGTGGAATTGCTGCCGCGATGGGAAATGTTAATAGCAGCGATAATTGGCAAGTCCATTTCCGCGACACAATGCGTGGTGGAAAATTCCTAAACAACTGGCGCATGGCGCAATTACATGCTCAAGAAGCACCCGAACGTGTTTGGGAACTAGAAATGTGGGGTGCACTTTTTGACCGCACAAAAGAAGGAAAGATTTCGCAAAGAAACTTTGGTGGACACGAGTACCCACGCCTTGCACACGTTGGAGATCGCACCGGTCTTGAGTTAATTCGCACCATGCAACAACACATAGTCGCGTTGCAACAAAAAGATGCGAAAGAGTATGGCGATGCCGAAGTTAACTTAAAAGTTTTTGCTGAAGTCACAATTACTGATGTTCTTATCGAAAATGGCACGGCAACTGGTGTTTATGGATATCGTCGTGAAACCGGTAGCGAAATACTTTTTGAAGCACCTGCAGTTATTTTGGCAACAGGTGGAATTGGAAAATCATTTAAAGTTACTAGTAACTCTTGGGAAGGCACTGGAGATGGTCATGCACTCGCACTGCGTGCCGGCGGAAAATTAGTTGACATGGAGTTTGTCCAATTCCATCCGACTGGAATGGTCTGGCCACCTTCTGTTCGTGGAATTTTAGTAACTGAATCTGTTCGCGGTGATGGTGGAATTTTGACCAACTCCGAAGGCAAACGATTTATGTTTGATTACATCCCTGAGATATTTAAAGATAAGTATGCAGATACTATTGAAGAAGCAGATCGTTGGTACAAAGACCAAGAAAATAATCGTCGCCCACCTGAGTTGTTGCCTCGTGACGAAGTTGCAAGAGCAATCAACTCTGAAGTTAAAGCCGGTCGCGGTTCACCACAAGGTGGCGTCTATCTAGATGTTTCTTCTCGTCTCCCAGCCGAAGAAATTCAACGCAGATTGCCAAGTATGTGGCACCAGTTTAAAGAGTTAGCTGATGTGGACATCACTAAAGTTCCTATGGAAGTTGGTCCAACCTGTCACTACGTAATGGGTGGCGTACAAGTAGAGCCTGATACTGCGGCAGCCGTTGGTGTACCTGGTTTATTTGCAGCAGGAGAAGTTGCTGGCGGAATGCATGGATCAAATCGTCTTGGTGGAAACTCACTTTCAGATTTATTAGTTTTCGGTCGTCGCGCTGGAATTGGCGCAGTTGCATACTTAAATGATGGAAGTGCAAAACCAAAACTTTCTGAAGCAACTGTTGCTAAAGCACATGCACGATTAAATGCTCCGTTCGAGCGCACCGGCGGCGAAAATCCATACACAATTCATCAAGAGTTGCAGCAAACTACAAATGATTTAGTTGGAATTATCCGGATCAAAAGTGAGTTAGAAGCCGCCCTTGTTAAGTTACAAGAATTTCG
>DDZI01000006.1 GCA_002346305.1 Actinobacteria bacterium UBA3012
AGCCTTTTTTGCAACTGATTTAACAGCCGCTTTTTTCGCTGGTGCGGGTTTTTTGGCAGGCTTAGAAGATGGCACTTAATATCCTTACTGCTATTTTTCTAAACCCACTGATCCAAGGGGACCGGGGCTAAAACCTTATGGTGACATTATAATTTCTTTCACCCCGTCGGCGCACATTTTCGCTCAAAATGAGCACAGATTGAGTTCAAATCCGGTTCAAATCCCAGAGTCTGAGAACTTTTGCTAGCCGCCAGCCCGGGCCAGAGCTCTGCGGATAATCGCACCCACTGACTCAACTTCGACCAGAAACCCATCGTGGCCAAAAGGTGAAACCAAAATATCTGGGGCTTCAGCAGTAGGGGTTAATTCAAAAATTTCTTGTTGCAATCTTGGTGGAAACAATCGATCGGTATCAATCGAAACCACAATTACTGGAATTTTGATCGACCCGAGTGCGGCTTCTACTCCACCACGATCACGACCAACATCATGTGAGTTCATTGCTTCAGTCAAAATTAAATATGTATTTGCATCAAATCGGCGTGCCAATTTATTGGCCTGATGATCCAAATAAGACTCAACTGCGTAACGTCCAGTTTCATCACCTTGCATTTCGCGACCGAAACGAACATCCATCTCTGCTTCAGTTCGATATGTTAAATGCGCAATTCTGCGGGCAATTCCCATACCTTCAACTGGGCCAACTTCTTTGTCGTAAAAATCTCCACCATGAAAATGTGGATCCTTTTTAATCGCTCTAATTTGAATACTTGCTGCGCCAATTTGGTCTCCAGTAGCAACTGCAGTCGAACCAATTGTGCAGATAGCGCCAACGCGATCAGGGTGAGTTATCGCCCATTCTAGAGAGCGCATTCCACCAAGGGATGGACCAACAGCAAGTAGGTATTTTGCGATTCCGACCTTTTCAGTAAAGGCGAATTCAGCGGCGACCATGTCCCGAATTGTTAGGTATGGAAAACGTGAACCGTATGGTTTTCCATCTGGTGAAATAGATGCCGGGCCAGTTGAACCTTGGCATCCACCAATTACATTTGGGCAAATAATGAAGTATTTATCAGTGTCAAAAGGTAACCCTGGACCTACTAATGATGGCCACCAGCCAGGAACATCTGACCATCCAGTTAATGCATGATTGATCAAAATCGCATTATCCCGATTTTTGTTTAACTCACCCCAGCTTTGATAAGCGATGGTGATATTTGTTAATACTTCACCAGATTCAAGTTCGAGATCACCGATCTTTATGAATTGACGCTCACCTGGATCGTGATTTTCACGCCAAGCACCGGTTACGGGCAGCCCTTTATCGGGTGCACTCATTTGAGCACACCCGACAAACAACCAGAAGGGGTAATTTGCTTAACCTTTTGCTGCGGCAAAACCTATTTCGAGGTCTGCTTTGATGTCATCAATGTGCTCGATACCAACACTTAGGCGAATTAGCCCTGGTGTTACACCAGCAGTTAACTGCTCTGCTGGTGATAGTTGGGAGTGAGTAGTTGATGCCGGATGAATAACAAGTGAGCGAACATCACCGATGTTTGCAACGTGGCTGTGCAATTTAAGCGCTTCAACAAATTTCTTGCCGGCTTCAATTCCACCCTTAATTTCAAAGGAAAGTACTGCACCGCTTCCTTTAGGTGAGTACTTCTTGGCAAGTGCATGCCATTTCGATGATGGAAGTGAGGCGTAATTTACTTTCTCAACTTGAGCATGTTTTTCTAGCCAAGTTGCAACAGAAAGTGCATTGGAAATGTGACGCTCAAGACGAAGACTTAGGGTTTCAAGTCCGATTGATAACAACCAAGCGTTAAATGGGCTAACTGCCGCACCGGTATCGCGAAGTAGTGTTAAACGAATCTTGAAGATGTAAGAAAGATTTGCACCAAATGGTGAACCAACGCCCAGGTTAACTCCGTAAACCAAGCCGTGATAACTTGGATCTGGCTCATTGAAGTTCTTGAAACGTTGTGGGTGCTTTGCATAATCAAAGTTACCTGAATCAACAATTGCACCAACAACTGAGTTTCCATGACCTGAAAGAAACTTGGTGGCAGAGTAAACAACAACATCAGCACCATGCTCGATTGGCTTGATCAAAAATGCAGTTGCAACGGTGTTATCAACGATTAGTGGAACGCCAACTTCATGTGCAATTTTGGCGACACCAGCAATATCTAGAATATCGTTTTTAGGATTAGCAATGGTCTCGCCAAAGAATGCTTTGGTATTTGGACGAACTGCTTTTTTCCATGATTCAAGATCATCTGGATCTTCAACGAAAGTTACTTCGATGCCAAATTTAGGCAAGGTGTAATGGAACAAGTTGTAAGTTCCGCCGTAAAGTGATGGTGAAGAAACGATGTGATCGCCCGCTTCTGCAACGTTAACGATTGAATAAAAAGTTGCGGCAGATCCTGAAGCAAGAAGCAAAGATGCAACTCCGCCATCAAGGGCAGCTAAACGTTGTTCGACTGCATCTTGAGTTGGGTTCATGATTCGGGTGTAGATATTTCCAAGCTCTGCTAGACCAAAGAGATCAGCAGCATGTTTGGTATC
>DDZI01000084.1:0-8436 GCA_002346305.1 Actinobacteria bacterium UBA3012
TCATTGATGCCAGGTAAAGATGGCCTGCTTCATGTATCTCAGATTCGCAAGATGCATGGTGGAAAGCGCATCGAAAACCTTGAAGATGTAATGAAGGTTGGCGACAAGATTGATGTAAAGATCGGCGAAGTAGATCCACAAGGCAAGCTCTCACTAGAGCCTGTTCTTGCCGAATCTGAAACAGCCAAGTAATAAATAACCAAATGGCGTCTGAAACTACTCGTCGCACAATTCTTCCTAGCGGTCTTCGGATCGTCACTGAAGAAGTTACGACAGTACGCAGCGCATCATTTGGAATCTGGGCCAATGTAGGCTCCCGCGACGAATCCCCATCTGTCGCGGGAGCTTCACACTTTCTTGAGCATTTACTTTTTAAAGGAACCACCAAACGCACCGCTTTAGATATTTCATCAGCGATTGATGCAGTTGGTGGCGAGATGAACGCCTTCACCAGCAAGGAGTACACCTGTTTTTATGCACGGGTTATTGATACTGATATTGAATTAGCAAGTGATGTCATTTGCGACATGATCACTTCCTCTATTGTAAAAAGTGCTGATGTAGATGCTGAGCGAAATGTTGTGCTTGAAGAAATCTCGATGCGTGATGATGATCCAGGAGATTTAATCCACGATCTTTTCTCTGACGTTCTATACGGAGATACTCCAGTAGGTCGTCCGATTCTCGGCACCGTGCAATCAATTACAGATATGTCACGTACTTCAGTAAACAATTATTACAAGAAGCGCTACCAACCAGAGAATTTAGTAATCGCCGTCGCGGGAAATGTGAAACATGATGATGTGGTTGAGCTTGTCAAAAAAGCCATGGGTGATTTTTTAAGCACTAAAGCCCAGCCAGCAAATATTCGCACCAGTGCGACTGCAAAAATATCTGGACAAGGTGAGATCGGAATTATCTACAAGAAAATCGAACAAGCAAATTTATTACTTGGAGTCCCTTCAGTTGATCGTAATGACCCACGTAGATTTGCTGTTGCAGTTTTAAACTCTGCACTTGGTGGGGGAATGTCTTCACGACTTTTCCAAGAGATTCGCGAAAAACGTGGATTGGCTTATTCGGTTTACTCATCTTCGCAGCATTTTGCCGGCGCCGGAACACTTTCTTTTTATGCCGGATGCAATCCAGATAAGGCGGTTGAAGTTGCCGCAATTTTTCGTGAAGTGATGGCCGACGTGGTGGCAAATGGTCTATCAGAGCAAGAGGTTGAGCGCGCAAAAGGCCAAGTTCGCGGCTCTTTAGTGCTCGGGCAAGAGGACACCGGTTCAAGAATGGTGCGAATCGGCAAGAGTGAGCTGGTTTATGGTGAAATTATGAGTATGGACCAGGTATTGGCAGAAGTAGCCAGCGTTACACGTGAGAGTTTGTTTGCGATTTCTAAAGAGTTACTGACTCAACAACCAACACTTGCGGTTGTTGGTCCATTTAAAAAAGATACTTTGTTTAGAAGTGCGGTGGTCGCGTAATGGCTGCGAAAATCCGCGTTGGCGTCCTGGGCTCAAAAGGCAAGATGGGTCAAGCCGTTCTAACAGCGATTTCTGCTACTGACGATCTCGAATGTGTAGCGCAAATTGATCTTGGCGATTCACTTGATTTGCTCACAAAAAATAAGGCTGAAGTTGTAATTGATTTCACTCAACCAGATTCAGTTATGGGCAATTTAGATTTCGCCATCAAAAATGGAATTCATTGTGTTGTTGGTACCACTGGATTCAACGATGATAAGTTAGCGCAATTAAATAAGTTGTTATCGGCAAATCCAAAAGTTGGCGTATTAGTCGCTCCAAATTTCGGTTTAGGTGCAGTCTTAATGATGCAGTTTGCTGCAAAAGCCGCTAAATATTTTGAATCAGCAGAAATTATTGAGTTGCATCATCCAAATAAAATCGATGCACCAAGCGGCACTGCCGCTCGGACTGCAGAGTTAATGGGGGATGCTCGTAAATCTGCTGGACTTCCAGTAATGCCCGATGCCACTGCTACAGCACTTGACGGTGCAAGAGGAAGTCAGGTGGCGGGAATTCATATTCATTCAATCAGAGCCCGTGGATTAGTCGCTCATCAAGAAGTTATTTTTGGTGCACAAGGTGAAACTTTGACTATCCGGCATGATTCATTAGATCAAAGTGGATTTATGCCCGGCGTATTAGTTGGAGTCCGTGAAGTTGGTCGTCATCCAGGATTAACTTATGGCCTCGAACATTTCTTAAATCTAGATTAAGGAGAAGAAAAAAATGATTACCATTTATTCAGCTGATTGGTGTGGAGATTGTCGCCGTTCAAAAAGATTGTTAGCAAAGCTAAATATTGAATACAAATTGATTGAGGTGGAAAGCGATTTAACGGCTGCTGACAAGGTGCGTGAAATAAATGGTGGAATGCAATCAATTCCAGTAATCGTTTTTGATGATGGAACGCATTTGACTGAACCAAGTGATGCAGACTTAACCGCAAAGTTGGAATCTTTAAATTTAATTTAAAGTTGATGAATCCCAGCTGAGGTTAGCGCAGCTAAAAGTACGACGACTGGAAATGGTGCTTTCAAAAAGAGTGCCACTGCAGCAACTACAACTCCAATTGACCTGGCATCAAAGACAATATTCTTCTCGCTCCCTAAACTTTGCACGGCGACTAATGCTGCTAAAAGTGCAGTCGGCAGGTAAAGCGCAAATTTCTGGATTCGGGCATTTTCTAACCAAGCAGCCGGAACTGCCTGTCCTAAATATTTCAACATAAAAGCGATAACACTCGTTGCGATAATTGCGGTCCAAATCATTTGCGATCACCTACAAAGGCAAAAATAAATGGGATTAAAGCGCAAGCGATGACCGGTACACCTGCTGGCGCAAATGGAATTAACAAAGTACACATCAAGATGCTGATCAAGGCGACAATTCGTGCGCTCTTTGAGATTAATCGTGGCCAAAGGAGTCCTAAAAATGCTGCAGGGACCGCCGCATCCAATCCCCAAGCGGCTGGATCACCAAGGGCTGTTGCACCTAGGGCGCCAAGAAATGTAAAGAGATTCCAAAATATGTAAACCCCAATACCTGTTGCCCAAAATCCAAGTCGCATGGCGTCAAGGCCTTTATCTTCTTGGGCTACTGAGACTGCTGTTGATTCATCAATAGTTATCTGTGCCGCTGCCAATCTTTTAGCGCCGCGAACTTGCAAAATAGGGGCCATTCTTAATCCATAAAAAGAGTTACGCACGCCGAGCAGCGATGCCGCAGTTACGGCACTGAGCGCGCTTCCTCCAGCGCCCAGAACTCCCACTACAGCAAATTGTGAAGCGCCAGTAAAAGTTAATAGGGAAAGCACACATGCCTGTAGTACTGAAAGATCAGCCTCGACCGCAGCTGCTCCAAAGGCGATCCCATAAACGCCAACGGTGATAGAGACACTAAGAGAATCTCGAATTATGGCGCGTGACACACACGTATCTTGCCCTATCGGAGGGTAGGGTCGTACTTATGGATGCGAAAAATGAGCCAATATTTCTAGATGATGTAACTGTCGAACTTGTTAAACACAGTGCGAGTGATGCCGATGTTATTTGGGCTGCCCGCGTATCGACATCCGGTGAAACATCATTAGATGAGATTGGTCAAGACCCTGAGCGCTCTGCAGGATTAATTAATTTCTTAGCGCGAGAACGTCATGGCACTCCATTTGAGCATACTTCGATGACATTCTTTGTATCCGCACCAATATTTGTTTTTCGTGAATTTATGCGCCACCGAATTGCTTCATACAACGAAGAAAGTGGGCGTTATCGTGAATTGCGTCCAATTTTTTATGTTCCAAGTAAAGAGCGAAAATTAATTCAGGTTGGTAAAGCTGGTGCATACACATACGAAGATGGCAGCGATGCACAATATGACATTACAATCGCTGCGATGAAGCGCGCTTACTTGTCAGCGTATGAGGCTTATCAAGAGATGCTAAATGCTGGTATCGCCCGTGAATTAGCAAGAAGTGTTCTACCGGTTGGATTGTTCTCATCAATGTATGTAACGATGAATGCGCGCGCACTGATGAATTTCTTATCGCTACGAACTACTCGCGAAGGCTCACATTTTCCAAGTTACCCGCAACGAGAGATCGAAATGGTGGCCGAGAAAATGGAGCATGAATTTGCTCAGTTAATGCCAATAACTTACGCCGCCTTTGAGAAATCTGGCCGAGTAGCCCCGTAGTAGGCCAAAGCGGTAACCTTGCCACATGGAGACCCAACAGCCTTTTGGACGCCTAATAACGGCGATGGTCACCCCATTTACAAAGGATCTAGCAATTGATTGGCCTGGCGTAGAAAAACTTGCTGAGCATTTAATTTCCTCGGGCCATGATGCAATTGTTTTGAATGGAACAACTGGAGAAGCACCAACTACTAGTGATGCTGAAAAAGTAGAAATAATTAAAGTTGTAAAGAAAGTTTCAGCAGGGCGAGTACAGATTATTTCTGGTGCTGGAAATAATGAGACATCACACAGTATTGAGCAAGCACGAGAAGCAAAAGCGGCCGGTGCCGATGGAGTTCTAGTTGTTACTCCTTATTACAACAAGCCTCCACAGGCTGGAATCGTCGCGCACTTTAAAGCAATTGCCGATGCAACTGATTTACCTTTAATGATGTACGACATTCCTCATCGCACTGGCATTCAAATTGAAAGTGATTCGATTGTTAAGTTATATGAACATCCAAATATTGTTGCGTTAAAAGATGCAAAGGGAGATGTTGCAGCGACCTCATGGGTCATCAAGCGCTGTGGGATTCCAGTTTATTCAGGGGACGATATTTTAAATCTTCCTTTACTTTCTGTTGGAGCGGTAGGAGTTGTGTCAGTTTGTGGCCACACTATTGGTCATCGTTTGAGATTGTTATTAGATTCATGGTTTGCTGGAGATGCAAAAACTGCGTTAGCAATTCATCAAGAGTTGCTTCCAATTTACACGGGAACTTTTCGAACACAAGGTGCAATTCTTACCAAAGCTGCACTTAATTTACTGGGTCTTCCTGGTGGGTACTGTCGACTTCCGCTTGTAGATGCAACTCCAGAGCAGATCACGCAATTACGCGAAGATCTACGCGCTGGAGGGGTATCAATTAAATAATGAGTCATCCACATCCTGAATTAACTTCACCTCCACAACTTGCAACCGGAGATATGCGAATTGTCGCACTCGGTGGATTAGGTGAAATCGGTCGAAACATGACCGTATTTGAATCACATGGCCAACTATTAATAGTTGACTGTGGAGTTTTATTCCCAGAAGAGAGCCAACCAGGAATTGATTTAATCCTTCCCGATTTCTCATACATCAGAGATCGCCTAGATGATGTTGTAGCAATTTTGTTAACACACGGTCACGAAGACCATATTGGCGCGGTACCTTATCTACTTCGTGAACGCGCCGATATTCCGTTAATAGGTTCCAAATTAACTTTAGCTTTTATAAATGGCAAATTGAAGGAACACCGCATTACCGCAGTAAGTCGTGAAGTAGTTGCTGGTGAAGTTCAGAAGTACGGTCCCTTTGAATGTGAATTTATTGCAGTTAATCATTCGATTCCTGATGCTTTTGCAATTGCAATTACAACTACTGCTGGAACTGTTTTACACACTGGCGATTTTAAAATGGATCAGTTGCCACTTGATGGCCGACTAACCGATTTACGCACCTTTGCTAGGTTGGGTGAAAAGGGTGTAGATCTTTTTCTAGTTGATTCGACTAACGCTGATGTTCCAGGATTTGTAACTAGCGAGCGCGAAATCATGCCAGTTTTGGATCGCATCTTTACTGGTACTGACCGCCGAATCATTGTTGCCTCATTTGCTTCGCATATTCATCGAATTCAACAAATCATTGATACTGCGGTAAGTCATGATCGCAAAGTCGCTTATATTGGCAGATCAATGGTTCGCAATATGGGAGTGGCTGAGGAGCTTGGCTACTTACATATGCCACCAAATGCAATTGTTGATGGAAAAGATTTAGATTCACTCGGCGAGAATGTGGTTTTGATTTGTACCGGATCACAAGGTGAACCACTTGCTGCATTATCAAGAATGGCGCATGGCGATCACAACATCAAAGTTGGTCCAGGGGATACCGTAATTTTGGCATCTTCACTTATTCCTGGAAATGAAAATGCTGTTTACCGTGTGATTAATGAATTGATCAGATTAGGCGCACGGGTAGTACATAAATCAAATGCCCTTGTTCACGTTTCAGGCCATGCAGCTGCTGGTGAATTGCTCTATTGCTACAACATCGTAAAGCCAACTTATGTGATGCCGATACATGGCGAATGGCGTCACCTTCGCGCAAATGGTGCAATCGCAAAATCATCTGGAGTTCGTTCTGAAAATGTGATCATCGCCGAAGATGGCGTTGTCGTAGATTTATCAAAAGGCAAAGCTGCGATCGTAGGTTCTGTCCCCTGCGGATATGTTTATGTCGATGGAACTAGCGTTGGTGATATTTCTGAAGCATCCCTGAAAGATCGAAGAATTCTTGGAGAAGAAGGGTTTATTTCAGTAGTTGTTGTAATCGATGCACAAACCGGCAAAATTGTTGCTGGCCCAGATATTCATGCACGCGGGTTTGTCGAAGATGAAACCTTATTTGATCAAGTGCGCGACAAAATTGTTTTTGAGTTACAAGATGCAGTTAACTCCGGAGTAAGTGGATCGCATCAGCTTTCACAGGTCGTAAGGCGTGTAGTTGGTAAATGGGTTGGCGGCCAACATCGTCGTCGGCCGATGATTTTGCCGCTTGTCATCGAGGTCTAAAATCGGCGCGCCTGTGCGACTAATTACGGGCGAGGAATTACCCTGCGAATATGGCCTCCCGTGGTAAAAATGCAAAAAAAAGCGTGCGAAAAACTAGTGGCCTTATCACCAGCTTCTGGATGTTTATTGCACACTCTTTAGGCGGGGCAATTCGTTTTATGTTTAGAGGAGCAAAAGAGCTAGATCCCGCACATCGTCGGGATGGAATTGGTTTATTACTTATTGTTTTGGCGCTTGTGAGCGTATCTGGTGTTTGGATGCAATTAGATAACATCCTGGGAAATAGTATCTACTCTTTACTTGCAGGCGGATTTGGTCGCTTATCAATTCTTACTCCAGTGTTTTTAACTTATATGGGTGTTCGTTTGCTGCGCACTCCCAATGAAAGCGCATCAACTGGACGCGTAACAATTGGTTTGGTTATAACATTAATAGGTCTTGGTGGATTAATTCACATCATCGCTGGATCTCCAACTTTTTCAGATGGCGCAACAGATATGCGTTCTGGCGGTGGTTGGCTAGGTTTTGCAATATCCACTCCATTAGTTTTACTTCTCACTTATTGGATTGCCACACCAATATTATTACTGATAGTTTTCTTTGGAGTTTTAGTAACCACTGCCACCCCATTTAGTGAAGTGATTAGCAGTGTGCGCAACTTATTCAGTGGTGCGCAGGGAATGATTGAAGATCGGCGAGCTAGACGCGAAGAGGAAGATTTTGAGATTAGCGAGAACGCCCCGTTTGATTCACCAGTTATTGGTACATCTGAAGAAGATGAGGCAGATGAATTCGAAGAAGAAATCGAGTTTGAGGAAGAAGAAAATCAAGATGAGACCCAATTACTTACGACTCAAATTACCTCGCAAGATTTAACGCCAACAGTTGCGATCGCTGCAGTTCCCACCGTTAACAATAAAATTAATGACGCTGAACAATTAGAGTTGGATGATGCGCTGGATTACATATTGCCATCGCTCGATTTACTAAGAAGTGCTCCAGGGTCTAAAGCGAAAACAAAAGCAAATGAAACCGTGGTCGAAGCTTTAACCGAAGTATTTTTGCAATTTGATATTGATGCTGAAGTAGTTGGATTTATGCGCGGCCCAACAGTCACTCGTTATGAAGTTGAATTAGGCAATGCTGTTAAAGTAGAAAGAATCACAGCACTTGCTAAAAATATTTCTTACGCCGTAGCAAGTAGTGATGTTCGAATTCTTAGTCCAATTCCAGGAAAATCTGCAGTTGGAATTGAGATCCCAAATACAGATCGTGAAGTTGTGGCACTTGGAGATGTTTTAAGATCAACAGTCGCAGCAAATGAACAACACCCACTTGTGATTGGGCTTGGTAAGGATGTTGAAGGAAATTTCATCTGTGTAAACCTTGCGAAGATGCCGCACCTTCTTGTAGCGGGCGCGACAGGTTCCGGCAAATCAAGCATGATCAACTCTTTGGTTACTTCAATTCTGGCTCGATCCACGCCAGATGAAGTTCGGATGATTTTAATTGATCCAAAACGCGTTGAATTAAATGCTTATGAGGGATTGCCGCATTTAATTACTCCGATTATTACCAACCCGAAAAAAGCCGCGGATGCTTTGCAATGGGTTGTCCG
>DDZI01000084.1:8570-18699 GCA_002346305.1 Actinobacteria bacterium UBA3012
GATGATTTCAACAAAGCTCTTCGTGCTGGAAAAATTGCTCCACCACCTGGCAGCCAAAGAAAAATGAAACCGTATCCATACCTTCTAGTAATTGTTGACGAGTTGGCAGATTTAATGATGGTTGCACCTCGTGATGTGGAAGATTCAATTGTACGTATCACTCAACTTGCACGTGCTGCAGGCATTCACTTAGTTCTTGCAACACAACGTCCTAGCGTAGATATCGTGACTGGTTTGATTAAAGCAAACGTTCCCTCCCGACTTGCATTTGCTACAAGCAGCTTGGCTGATAGTCGAGTTATTTTAGATACACCAGGAGCAGAGAAGTTGGTGGGCCAAGGTGACGGTTTGTTTATCCCAATGGGCGCAAGTCGTGCGATGCGAATTCAAGGTGCATACATTTCAGAACGTGAAATTGAAGCGATTACTACTCACATTAAAGGGCAACGCGGAACCCAATATCGCGATGATGTAACAGTGGCCGCAACAATTCGTAAAGATGTTGATGCTGACATTGGAGATGATTTAGATTTGCTATTACAAGCTGTTGAATTAGTAGTTGGAACACAGTTCGGATCAACATCAATGTTGCAACGTAAATTACGGGTGGGCTTTGCAAAAGCCGGACGTTTGATGGACCTGATGGAAAGCCGTGGAATTGTTGGACCATCTGAAGGGTCAAAAGCGCGAGATGTCCTAATAAAGCCGGACGATATTGCTGAAGTTTTGGCTTCACTGCGCGGCTAGCGCTTCCTATTTTATTTTTGATGGCTCTTTCACTTGTGCTGGTGGCATGGTGCGACTTACCCTTTACTAATTGGATTTTTGAGGTGAACCCCTGAAACAGGAGGTGGCACATGAGCACTAGAAGTATTGGTGATGAAATTCGCGCGGCGCGAAAAGGGGCTGACCTCACAATTGCTGAAGTGGCAGACCGGGCAAAATTAAGAGTTGCCGTTTTACAGGCAATCGAAAATGATGATTTTTCATTATGCGGTGGGGACACATATGCGCGCGGCCATTTAAAAGTTATCGCTGGAATCTTAAAAATTGATTCAAAATCTCTACTTGAACTCTTTGATGAAAAGTTTGGGAAATTCGAAACTGCACTTTTAGACCTTTCTGAAAAAGGAAAGCGAAATGTCGAGAAGCCTTCAAAATCAACCAAAGCAAGTTGGAAAACATTGTCAGCAATTGCGGTTGCAGTGATAGCACTCGTGACAGTTGTGCAGATTTCCGGAAGCTCTCCGAAAAATGAAGTAGTTAGTGCAACATCAGAAAGTGAAACACCGCCATCTGTAGAACAACCAATTCCAGCTACAGCATCAACTGAGCCAGAGGCCAAAGTCGTCATCACTGGAGTTAGAAGCTATTCATGGATATCAGTTAGTGATGCAGCCGGCAATTCGATTTTTACCGGCGAGGTTAAAAAAGGCGAGAGCAAGGAATTTACTGATGCGCAATTGCTTAGATTTGTGATTGGAAATGCTGGGGCTGTTACGCTGACCGTCAATGGCGAAGAGCGTGGTATCCCGGGCAAAATCGGTGAGGTCGTACGTCTGCAAGTTGCAGCCGATGACGCACCGGTTGCTGGCTAACCTTCTTTTAATTGAAAGACCAACTAAAGAGCAGAAATCATGAAAAAAGTTGCTTTAGTAACTTTGGGCTGTTCGCGTAATGAAACCGATTCTGAGGAATTGGCTGCTCGCTTAGCTAATGATGGCTGGGAGTTAGTGACTAATGCAGATGATGCGGATGTCGCTCTAATCAATACTTGTGGTTTTGTCGAAGCCGCCAAGAAAGATTCAATTGACGCAGTCTTAGAAGCAAATTCCCTAAAGCATGGGAAAGCTAACAGTTTAAAAAAGGTAGTTGCAGTTGGATGTATGGCTGAAAGATATGGAAAAGAATTAGAAGCAGCTCTTCCAGAAGCAGATGGAATATTAGGATTTGATCACTACGCAGATATTTCAGATCGCTTAACAAAAATTCTAGCTGGTGAAAACATTCAGGCTCATGCTCCAAGTGATCGTCGTAAATTACTTCCCATCGCACCTGCAGAGCGAAAGCAACCTATAAGAAGTACCAAAATGGGTGAGGGAGAACGTGTCCTTAGAAAAAGATTAGATAACGCACCTGTAGCACCATTAAAAATTGCAGCAGGATGTGATCGTCGCTGTACCTTTTGCGCTATCCCATTTTTCCGTGGAGCATTTGTCTCACGCACCCAAGATGAAATTATTAGTGAAGCTAAATGGTTGGCTGATAACGGAGTTAGTGAAATTTTCTTAGTTAGTGAGAATACGACTTCATATGGAAAAGATTTAGGAAATATAAGAGCGATGGAAGAGCTGCTTCCGCAGTTGGCCGATATCGATGGAATTTCACGGATCAGACTTTCATATCTGCAACCAGCAGAGATGAGACCAACTTTAATAGATGCAATGACCTCAATTCCAAAAGTTGTTCCGTATTTTGATCTCTCCTTTCAACATGCGAGCGCAAAAATCACAAGAAGCATGCGCAGGTTTGGGGACACCGATAAATTCTTAGATCTGATTGCTCAAATCAGAAGCAAAGCACCGCTTGCTGGAATTCGATCAAATTTTATTGTGGGATTCCCAGGTGAAGATGAAAGTGATTTCCAGGAGTTACTTAAATTCCTCGGCCAAGCAAGGTTGGATGCAATTGGCATCTTCGGCTATAGCGATGAGGATGGCACGGAAGCAGAAACTTTGCCAGACAAACTGGATCAGCGTGAAATCAGAAATCGAGTGGAGGAAGTTAACTCCCTTGTCGAACAATTATTAAGTGATCGTGCCAGCGAAAGAATTGGTGAAGAAGTAGTTGTGCTTGTGGAAGATAGAGCTACCCAAGAAGGAAGAGCAGCCCATCAAGGCCCTGAAGTTGATGGCAGTACTTACTTGCTGAATTCAGCGGCTGCAGTCGGCACATATGTAAAGGCTCGGGTTGTGGCAACTGATGGAGCAGATTTACATGCAAATTAATTTGCCTAACGCATTAACCATCACTCGCATTGTTTTAATTCCCTTTTGTGTAATGGCTCTCTTCCAAAACGGGGGAGATGATTCAACTTGGCGCACAATTGCATGGGTCGGATTTTTTCTAGTCGGTATGACTGATTTACTTGATGGAAAATTGGCACGCGCAAGAAATGAAATAACCGAACTTGGAAAATTCCTTGATCCAGTTGCCGATAAATTACTAATTGGCTCAGCCATGATCAGTGTTTCAATTTTGGGATACCTTCCATGGTGGATTACTGGAGTAATTCTGGGACGGGAATTAGCGGTCACCGTTTTGCGACTAATTGTTGTAAAGCGAAATGCTGGAAAAGTAATTCCTGCTAGTCGTGGCGGAAAAATTAAGACAACGATGCAAGGGTTTTCAACCGGATTTTATGTACTGCCATTGAGTACTACTCTCCACACCGCGCGAGACTTGTTTATGTATGCAACTATTACGGTAACTTTGTATACCGGTGCGCAGTATTTTCAAGCTGCCCTTAAGAAGGATTAATGGAAATGAATGATGCCGAATTTATAGTTTCAGAGTTAACCAAACGTGGTGAAAGTATCGGCGTTGCTGAGTCGATTACCGGCGGGCATTTGTCAGGTGCGTTGATTGATATTGCTGGCGCATCAAATATTTTTGCTGGTGGAATTGTTGCTTATTCAAATCTTTTGAAGATTAGCGACTTAAAGGTTTCGCCCGAACTTCTAGATGAATTTGGTGCAGTAAGTATTGAGGTAGCCCAAGCGATGGCATTAGGGGCGAAAGATAAATTTGCCGCGACCTGGGGTCTTTCAACTACCGGGGTGGCCGGGCCTGGGCCGCACAATGGCCGGGAAGCGGGCACACTCTGGATTGGGATCGCCGGACCAGGCGTGCTGACGGCAATTAATCCAGCCATTTCCAGTGAATTGAACCGAAATCAAGTTCGGAGCGAGAGCGTTGCAGGTGCGTTAATGGCATTTGCCCGTATTCTTAACCCTAGGACAAATTAGAGATAATTATCTAGCTGGTTGCTACTTGATTGGAGGAGCTCAATGGTTTTATTACGCGCCCATTTAGGTGAAGCGTTGCGTCGGGCTCGCCAAGAACAAGGTCGCACTTTGCGCCAAGTTTCAGCCGATGCTGCAGTCTCACTTGGATATTTGTCTGAAGTTGAACGCGGTCAAAAAGAACCATCATCTGAATTGCTTTCCGCAATTTGCATGGCTTTGGATCTCCCACTTTCAAGAGTTCTTACTGAAGTTGCACAATCGGTTTTAGTTGCCGAGCCAACTCGACTTACCGTCGTCGGAGTCGGTGGCGTTGCTAGTAATGCTGCAAAAGATATTGTCGACGCTGCCTAAAAGCGTTCGATGTTAACAAAACCTAAAATCAGCGGAACCCGTCAAGCATTACTTGATGGTGCGCGCATCGTTTTTGCAGAAGTCGGCGTTAGAAATGCAAACATGATTGAAATAGCCGATCGCAGCGAAGTTGCACGAGCAACTCTCTATAACCACTTCCGCGATAAAGATGAATTAATCGCAGCCCTAATCGAAGATGAGATTGAACGGATGCGCAATTTAATCGCCAGCGCTCCAGATCGACGCGAGATACTTTTCTTAATTGCTAACGACATTGCGCAAAATGCAGCGCTTCGAAAAGTTTTATCAGTTGAACCACATTTGATTGCTGCTCTCGCTCAGATATCTGAAACTCCAATCTGGAACCAAGCGCGCAACATTTTGGCCACTTCCTTAAGAACTAGTTCTGTTGGCGCAGAGATCGCTTTGCGCTGGTGTATTTCCCAGATTTTTGCCCCCATTGCCAGCCCAGATCTAGAAAGTTCGATCGCAGCCGTTGAGCGATCCCTCTGAACCTGATCCAAAATCAGCTCCCGGCGTGTCGTTGCAATTAGAACATCTGTTCGGATACCCTTCTCCACATAGGAACACCACCCAGGTGTTTACCCCCAGGAAGGTAGAACAAAGGCCGACTATGTCAGTCCTTATCTCTATCTTCAGCCAGGAAAGCAGTTAGCCCCTACGAGCGAAAGGTCAACCAAAATGGCCCCTAAATCTGAATCCTCAAAATCCGAGGTAAATAAATTTGAAACAAATCCAGTAACCGATAAGGCAAAAGCCGAACGTGGCAAAGCATTAGATACCGCACTTGCTCAAATTGAAAGACAGTACGGAAAAGGTTCAGTCATGCGAATGGGTGATCGCCGTGGAGTTATCACCGAGGTAATCCCAACTGGCTCAATCGCACTTGATCTTGCACTTGGAATTGGTGGATTACCACGTGGACGCGTAGTTGAAATTTACGGACCTGAATCAAGCGGTAAAACAACTGTTGCATTACATGCAATTGCAAATGCTCAAAAAGCTGGCGGAATCGCGGCCTTCATCGATGCAGAGCATGCACTTGATCCAGAGTATGCAAAACGTCTTGGTGTAGATATCGATGCACTTCTAGTTTCACAACCAGATACCGGTGAACAAGCACTTGAAATTATGGATATGTTAATTCGCTCTGGTGCAATCGATATCGTAGTTATTGACTCTGTTGCAGCGTTGGTACCTCGCGCTGAAATCGAAGGCGAGATGGGCGATTCACATGTTGGTTTGCAAGCACGTTTAATGTCACAAGCGCTTCGCAAAATCACTGGTGCGCTACATACTTCAAATACAACTGCAATTTTCATTAACCAGTTACGTGAAAAAATTGGTGTCTTCTTCGGATCACCAGAGACCACAACAGGTGGAAAAGCACTTAAGTTCTATGCATCAATTCGTCTTGATGTTCGTCGAATTGAAACTCTTAAAGATGGTACAGAAGCAGTCGGAAACCGTACTCGCGTCAAGGTTGTCAAAAACAAGATGGCTCCACCATTTAAGCAAGCAGAGTTCGACATCATCTACGGAACTGGTATTTCACGTGAAGGATCACTTATCGATCTTGGCGTTGAATGTAACGTAGTTAAGAAATCTGGCGCCTGGTATACCTATGAAGGTGACCAACTTGGACAAGGTAAAGAAAACTCACGCACCTTCTTGCGTGACAATCCAGATCTTGCCAATGAGATTGAAAACAAGATCAAAGAGAATTACTCAATCGGAACAATTGATCCAGCGTTAGCTGCAGCGGTAGAAGAAGCAATCGCACCAGCGGACGTTGATTTTTAAAGAAGTAGATATGCAGATTGAAGCTGACCCCTATTCAGTTGCGACCAAGATTGCGCTAAACGCACTCTCACGTCGGGCAAAGAGTAGGGGTGAGCTTTATGCGGTACTCCTTAAGAAAAATACTGAACCAGATTTAATTGATCGAGTTTTAGATCGTCTTACCGAACATAAATTGATTGATGACCAAGCATTTGCTAATGATTGGTCTCGCTCTCGTCACATCTACAAAGGCCTCTCTCGTAATGTGTTGGCCCGAGAATTACGGCAAAAAGGTGTTGGAGATATTGAGATTACTGTGGCCTTAGAACAGATTGCACCTGAGAGTGAGAGAGCGGTGGCGACCGCTTTGGTAGAAAAAAAATTACGCTCGCTGCAACGGGAGAGCGCAGATGTGAAATATCGTCGGCTTTCCGGGTTTTTGGCTCGCAAGGGTTACCCCCAACAATTGATCTCACAAATATTGCGAGAAACCGACCTTTAATTTCGACAGTTATGTGAGTAAACTTTATACGTGCCAACTAAATTAGAGCGTTCGGAGACCGGTCTCTCTGATCAATTAGTTGAAAAATTGGGTTTAGATATTGCTGCCGGAAAAATTACAGAGGGAACGGTTTTAACTTCGACTCATCTTGAATCCGCATTTGGAGTAAGTCGTACTGTTGTTCGTGAAGCGCTACAAATTTTGCATAACTTGGGGCTCACCCGCGCCCGCACCAAACTCGGCACTGTAGTTTTAAATCGCAGAGAGTGGAATTTACTTGATTCCCAGGTAATTCATTGGTGTCAGATCGCCGGAGATGCCAACGCTTTGATGAGTGATTTTTCTGAAGTTCGTTACATGTATGAGATGCGCGCAGCAAGATTGGCTGCACGCAAACGTGGCACATCAGATCTTACAAAACTTAACGCATCATTAAAGATTATGCGGGATGCTTTTTTTGAAGAAGGCCCAGAGTCTCAGAAATTACATGTGGCACATTTAGAATTCCACAACATAATTCTGCAAGCCACTCAAAATGAATTCATGGCTCGCTTGTCAGTCTTATTTACGCCCATGTTGCGGTTACGGTTTGAGATTGTGAATGCCGAAATCAAGATAGATGGGACTTTTTTAGTCAGACATAAAACATTGGTTGATGCAATTACTGAGGGGGATGAAGATGCCGCTGAAAATGCGATGGGCATCTTGCTTGATATTTCCCATAAAGAAGATCTGCAAACACTTCGAAAAGACCGCTAATTACTTCCTTTTAAATCCAGTGGGGCATTTAGGCTTTGTTCCCGAGAGTTTTTTAGTCAACTTCCCTTTAGTGCAGGTAATCCTCTTTTTTTTCGCAGTTGCAGCGGCCGGTTTAGCTGCGGCAACTTCTTTAACTTCCTTGACTTCTGGCGTACCGGTGCTTTGCGTCGTAGCGGAAGAGGTCTGGTTCAATTTGATGCGCAGTGTGGGAGATGAGAAAGTGAAGTTTTTCGCGTCTAGGTAAACCCAATCTCCTGCGCTCTTTAATTGAACTGTTGAAATATTCTCTTTGCCCTCACTTGTGGTAATTGATATTGAGGCAGAGGATGGCAATTTCTCCATGCCGTACAAACATTTAATCTGTGATGATGCAATCGATAGGCCGTATGTACCGCTATTGACCTTTTCACTCTTGCCATCGACGTAGGGGCCGTAATGCGGTGCAGCAACTTTGTAATCAAGAGTGCCGCCCTCTTTGTTGTATACCGGAGCAGTGGCTGCATAAGCACTCGCATTTGTTGCTACTACACCTACTACGCCGCGACTTGGGCAGCGTCGTTCTTCAGGATTACTGACAAGTGCATTGCTCACAGTCCATGTTTGATTAATGGCAAACGCATAGTCACCAATGTACGGGGCCCAGGCGTTGTAGGCATCGAGTGCGCCATCTCGCCCTGGATCTTCAACCATCATTCCGCCTTTGCCTGAGAAAATTTGTTCATAAGGGCGCCCTGACTGATCTGTTGGAAACTTGAGCGCAGGAATCTCAGATCGTTTCAACCACTTACCAGCAAAGATGTTCTCCGAAGCGCCCGCTTCGATTGATATGCGATCGAAGGCACCATTAATTGGAGTTGATGTCACTAGAGGAGCATTTAAGCGCCCGTTTAACCAGCCAGTGATATTACGTGGAATTTGCAGTACTACTTTGAATCGAGCATCAGTTGGGAATGCGCGACGATGCAAACAAACGCCAGTGTCATTTGCCAGGCAATCGCTCTCACTATTTTCAGGGAAAACTTCTGATGCTCCGTTAATTGGGCTTTTCTGCACCTTTACGTTTGGTTGCTTGATGAGAGTGGAGCTCTCGCGAAAAATTGGCGTGAGTTCAAAGAAGAATTGCACGAGTTCAGGGGTTCCCCAAGTGGCACCTGCCGGGCGCGCTGTTGAGATAACGACACCTCCTGCAAGGTAATCATTTTCGGCCCCGCCACCATCACCTTCGATTCTCCATAACCAGCTCGCTAAGCCTGGTGCGAATCCAGCCCCCGATGAGTTGATTGTTCCATCGAACTCTCTCTGTTCTTTAGGAAACTTTTGAATCGGCTTTGCCACGACCTCGGATTTATCCGCTTTGATCATCGTTATTGATTCGACACAGGCGCCATTCTTGGCTGTGTCGCAGTTTCCGATGCCACCACTGACATACAACGTTGACCAACCATTATTTGGTTGACAACTTGAGTCGGTGGGATTCGCACATAACGTTTCCTCGCGGACGCCACCGCCAATATTTTTCTCAGCTTTTATGTAAGGAATTGCCTGGAGGCGAAGCGACGAATCCCAACCAACCCCGACATAATCAATTTGGGCAGGATTAGGTGGTGGCGATCCAGGGCCCTTCGACTGATTCATAATTGTGGGGTTTGCATCAGAGAAGCGATCTACAGAACGACTCTTCGGGAATTTAGAGATAAATCCCGACCCACCCATACCTGGCATTGGCGTGCCTGCTCCAGGCATTGGTCCTCCAGGTCCTGGAGTCGGCGGAGTGCATCCCGCTGGTGGTGGAGTTGGGGGTGGTGGACATACTGCTGCGCTAGCAGAGACAGACGGAAGAGTGGCGCAGAGGCCAAGTGATAAAGCGAATGCTGCAAGGGCGCTTCGAATCTTCATGAATGAATTCTGGCATAACTGAGTTCTTCGAAGAAAGAGGTACGCCGATACTCTTAGACAATTATGGAAACATTACTTAAGACCGATAAGCCGACCTATCTGGTTGAGACATATGGCTGCCAGATGAATGCTCATGATTCTGAGCGAATTACTGGCTTATTAGATCAGGCAGGTTATTTGCCCGTAAGTGAGGGCGCCGATCCAGATTTAGTGGTTTTTAATACGTGTGCAGTTCGTGAAGCTGCCGATGAGCGACTTTACGGATCTCTCACACGTTACATCTACACCAAAGATACAAATCCAAATTTTCAAATTGCAGTCGGCGGTTGTTTGGCGCAAAAAGATCGTGGTGAAATTATTAAACGTGCGCCTTGGGTTGATGTGGTTTTTGGAACACATAACTTTGGTGCATTGCCTAGGTTGCTAGAACGTGCGCGAATTGAGCGAGAAGCTCAAGTTGAGATTCTAGAATCGCTAGAACATTTTCCATCGACATTGCCTGCACGTCGTCACTCTGCATTTTCAGCTTGGGTATCTATTTCAGTGGGTTGTAATAACACTTGCACTTTTTGCATTGTGCCTGCACTTCGCGGTATTGAAAAAGATCGCGCACCAGAGGATGTAATAGGAGAGATCCAAACTTTGGTAGATCAAGGTGTTGTTGAAATTACTTTGCTGGGCCAAAATGTAAATGCATATGGTGTTGGATTTGATGATAGTGGTGCATTTGCAAAATTGCTGCGTAAATGTGGAACTATCGATGGTTTAGAGCGAGTTCGATTCATGAGTC
>DDZI01000109.1 GCA_002346305.1 Actinobacteria bacterium UBA3012
CAGATCAATACGTGGTCATTCCGCCAGGAATATCTCTAGGGCCAATCCCTAACGCCACCACATCACGAAACGCATTAGGAGTCTCTTCGGACGCCACAACAATCACTTTTCTAGGGCGAATAACTGGTATTAAACGCCCTGATCGTTTCGCCCAAGTTGCTTTGCAAGTAACCAGCCAAAATCCAAAAGTACATTTTTTAATCGTTGGCTCTGGGGATTTGGCTGATGCACTCAAATCTCAACTTTCTAAAATAAGTTCGCAAGTTACTTTTCTAGGATGGCGCAGTGATGTAGAGAATATTCTCAGCGCAACAGACATCTTGCTACTAACTAGTGACAATGAAGGAACTCCAATTAGTGCCATTCAAGCTGGCATGGCCGGAATTCCAACCATCTCAACAAATGTTGGTTCGGTTTCTGAAGTGATCAAAGATGGCAGTAGTGGAGTTTTGACTTCATTAGATGTAACCGAGATCGTCAATGCGGTGCAATCTCTACTCTCTGATCCTTCATTGCGCAATCGCCTTGGCGAAAGCGCCAAGATGGATATGAGCTCTCGATATGGAGTGGCTCGTTTAGTCACTGATTACCAAAAACTTTATTTACCCTGATCAACCCAATTTCGAGCCCAAAGTTCTAGCATTAATGCTGGCCAAAGAATTCGATCATAATCTCTACCGGATTGGTGCATAAGCCAATACTTTTCTATGGTTTTTGGATCAACCCAGCCACGCTCTCTCGCGCGCTGGCCTAATAGCAATTCATGAGCCATTTCTTTTATCGGCCCGCGCAGCCAGAGCGCCCGCGGAATAGCAAAGCCCATCTTTGGTCGATCAATTAATTTGGCTGGAACAATCGCGCGAGCCATCTCACGCAATAGATATTTTCCTTCACCATTGTGAATTTTGAATTTAGTGGGAATCAAATGCGCAATCTCTAGATATTTATAATCTAAGAACGGTGCTCTGAGTTCTAAACTATTAGCCATAGATGAGATATCTGTTTTAAAGAGCAGATCCCCCGGTAGATATGACTGCAAATCCAAAAGACGAGCGCGTTCACTTTCATCACTAATGTTTAGTAAATCCCAATTTCGTTGTAATGGGTTTTGGTCAGCACTTTTGCTTCGAATATTTGGATGTAGTAGCGGATTTAACTCATCCGAGTGAATCAATGAGACTAGATCTAGGTACCGATCCCGAGTAGAACTATATGGTTTTGCCGCTTCTAGCAATCTCTTGCCACGGCGATTTAATTTTGCGTAGCCAAATCGATTGATGGCCTGAGTCAAAGGCTTGGCAACTGAAATTAATGGATTTAACTTCTGCAATGCCGGTGCTGCTCGATACCGGTCATATCCACCCATTGATTCATCGCCACCATCTCCGCCCAAGGCAACTATTACCTCTTTGCTGGCAAATTCATTTAACAAAAAAGTTGGGATGATGGATGAGTCACCAAAAGGTTGATCTAAAACTTGGCCAATTTTACGCAAAATCAATTCAGGATAAGGTCTAACAACTATTTCGTGGTGATCGGTTCCTAGAAAATTTGCCACATTTCGAGCGTGGGTTGATTCGTCAAAGGCTTGATCATCGAAACCAATTGAAAAGGTGTTCACTTTTGCATTTGAATTTCTTACTGCAAATGCCGTTACTAATGTTGAATCTATGCCCCCACTTAAGTAAGTTCCCAACGGGCGTTCTGAGGACATCTGACTAACAACAGCATTTTCTAATGCCTCGCTAAGCAGTTTGGTTGCTGCTGCTTTATCTATCTGTATTTCTTTAAACTCAGGGAGCTGCCAATAACGAAGCAGATTTGCTTTGCCATCTTTAAATTTGAGCAAGTGTGCTGGAGGTAATGTTTTGACCCCAGAAATTATTGTTTCCGGGGAGTTCAGGTATCCCAGCCGTAAGAAATTACCAATTTGGCTTTCATCCACATTTGATTTAACTCCAAATGCAAAAATTGCTCGCATCTCGGAAGCGAAAATCAAATTACCTGCTGTTGTTTCGCAGTAAAGGAGAGGTTTTTCACCAATTCGATCCCTTGCAAGTAGCAGTGAATTATCCCGACCATCCCAGATGGCGATTGCAAACATGCCACGCAGATCATTTACAAAATATTCGCCCCTAATTTTATAAAGTTCGGCAAGAGCTTCCGCTTCGCTATCTCCACTTAACTTTCCACCGCTTTTTCGAACAATCTCTTGGACTTCTCTATGGTTGTAAATCTCACCATTAAAAACTATTTCAATTTTTCCAGTGGAATCTTGCTTTGGTTGTTGACCATGCGCAACATCAATAATCGCAAGTCTTGCCATCCCAAGTTCGACTCCTGGAGCAGTGAAATACCCTTGATCATCAGGACCCCGGTGTGCCAAGGAGTTGATGGCGGCGGTTACTGCATTTTTTGAACCAGCAGCACTTCCTACTCGCCCGGCTATGCCACACATAAATTAATCAGTCGCCGCTGGGCCGTTAAGTATCTTGCTCGAATTCTCTGCCAACCAATTCTTCGTTTCCAATAATGCATCTTTAAAACTTTGTGGTGTCACATCTGGGAAAAGTGACTTGATTAAAGTTGGTTGATTTTGGGAATCCTTAACATCTCCAGGCCTAGTCTCAATATGTTTAATCTTTAAATCTGGAAAATATCCTTGCAAATCTTTAACAATCTCATTTAATGAAATCCGATTTCCGAAAGCAAGATTCACGGGTTCGGGGTGAGTAATTTTATTTTCAAGTGCGCTGGTGATCACTGCAACAGCAGTTGCAGCAGAAGTAAAATCGCGAGTCTGTTCGCCATCACCGTGTACGATAATCTCTTGTTTCTCCATCGCCTGCCAGATCCATTTTGGAATTACTGCGGCATAAGCATGATCTGGTCTTTGCCACGGCCCAAAGATATTAAAAAATCTAAATGTGGTCACGGGCAGGTTATAACTTTTCGCATAAGCCAATGAAAGTGCTTCACCAGCCATCTTGGAGGCCGCATACGGAGTTAGCGGTTTCAATACCATCTCTTCATTTTTTGGAAGTGCCATATTTGCACCATAAACCGAGGAAGAAGAACTAAATAAATAATGCGCGTTAGCCGCCCGTGCACCTTCAAGAACATTTAAAGTTCCAGTTGCGTTGACCTCATGTGTAGCAATTGGATTCTTAATTGATCTTGGCACCGATCCGCGTGCTCCTAAATGCACGACTGCGTCAGCACCTGCAAT
>DDZI01000028.1:0-7229 GCA_002346305.1 Actinobacteria bacterium UBA3012
CTTAGTTCTTGAAAAGCAAAAACCCTCGTACGCATCGAATAAACGAGGCATCGAGGGACTCGTGTACTCCTGCGTGGGTCTCGCTTTCGCGAACTTCGATCCCTTGCGGGATGGCCTACGGTCTTCGGGTACTACTTACTGCTTGTGCTACTTGTACTGCTTATGACGGTAAGAGTAGGCGCCGAAGCGCCTACCCGTCAAAACGCACTATTAGATCTACTTATCAAAAGATTAGCGGAACGGTAAAGGCAGGTTCTCTACATAAACGATTTCTTTGCCATTTTTGCCTGAATGCTATAAATCGTGTCTCCATTTTGTTGCGTTGTAGGCAGCGGCATCAGCACTGGAACATCAGTCATGCGAGGACGGTTTGTGGGCTCGCCGCGGAGGATGCTCTCGTTGAATTTGTCCCAATCCCCTGCGCCGCCGATGGGCCAGGCATCCACTGCACAGTATTGGTTAAGAAAAAGACGCCGAGGATTGGTCGATTTATTGATGGCGGAGGCGTGCAATGCGCGAACGTGATGGATGGTAATGCCACCCGCTTTGACTTCTAGTGGCACTGCTTTGTCGAGGTTTGGAATATTACCTGCGGATATTGCGCCAACAAAACTACCGTCGTCGTGATGGGAGAGGATTGGCCCTTTATGGCTTCCCGGGATAACCATCAGACAACCATTGACCAACATCATGTCATCCATGCAGACGCCCACGGCCAGCAGGTCGTCGTTGGTCTGAGGATAGAAGGCCCAATCTTGGTGCCATTCCACCGCGCTTCCGCCCTGTGGCGATTTCATGTTCAGCTTGCTGCCGTTGGTGCGAATGCCCGGCCCGATCAGGTCTGCCACGATATCCAAAATTTTGGGGTGGCGCAGAATATTGTCATACAACGGATGTTGCTTGGGGGGATCTATCAGACGGCGCACGCGGGGCGCTTCCGCTGTATGTCCTGGCTCCAGATCAAAGACATCTGTGTTCTCAGTGAAGGCTGCACTTTGGGCCACAAATTCATCGGTGACGCGGCGAAGGTCGGCCACTTCTTGCTCAGAGAGAACATTTTCCACCGCCAGAAAGCCATTTTTGGAGTAAGAAGTGATTTGCTCTTGAGTTAACATGAAGGTCCTTTCTATTGATGACAGGTCGAATAATCCTCATTTCAGTTTAGACCTGAACCTTCAAAAAAAAACAGTGCAATTAAATATTTTTTTTAAGTAATAATCATCTTTATCAGGGGGCTAACTATTAATTAGCTGATCCCTCACGCACGATATTTGGATCTACCTGAATTCCAGGTCCCATTGTGGTTGAGATGGTGGCTTTCTTTACATAACGGCCCTTTGATGAGGATGGTTTTGCCCGCATAACCTCTTCCATCGCTGCAACATAATTCTCAAGAAGTGCTTCTTGTGAGAATGATGCTTTGCCGATTATGAAGTGAAGATTTGAATTTTTGTCGACGCGGAATTCAATCTTTCCACCTTTGATGTCATTGATCGCTTTTGTAACATCGGTGGTAACTGTTCCGGTCTTTGGGTTTGGCATTAAGCCACGTGGTCCAAGAACTTTTCCAAGACGGCCAACTTTACCCATTAGATCTGGAGTCGAAACGACTGCATCAAAATCTAAACGGCCTTTTGCAACTTCATCAATTAACTCATCTGATCCGACGATATCTGCACCAGCTGCACGTGCTTCTTCAGCGCGCTCGCCGCCAGCGAAAACCAGCACACGTGCTGTCTTTCCGGTTCCGTGTGGCAAGTTCACAACACCACGGATTGCTTGATCAGCTTTACGAGGATCAACACCAAGTGAAAGTGAAACTTCCACAGTTGAGTCGTACTTTGTAATTGAGGTTTCGCGAGCTAAACCGACTGCTTGGCTAGGTGTATATAAGTTGTCGCCATCAATCTTTTCAGCTGCTGCTAGATATTTCTTACCGCGCTTCATTTCTGCTCCATTCTAGTTAAATGAAATTTTCATTTAACTGTTGGGTTGTGGTTAACGAGCAAGCAAGCTCTCCCACACTTTCTTATTTAGTTATTAACCGTTGACAGTAATACCCATTGAGCGAGCAGTACCGGCAATGATCAAACTTGCTGCATCAAGATCGTTGGCATTTAGATCTGCCATCTTGAGCGATGCAATATCACGAGCTTGTGCCATCGTGATGTTGCCAACTTTTACTTTGTGCGGAATTGCAGAACCTTTTTCAAGGTTTGCAGCTTTCAAGATCAGACGTGATGCTGGTGGAGTCTTGGTTACGAAAGTAAATGAGCGATCTTCGTAAACGCTGATCTCAACCGGAATGATCTGACCTTTCTGGTTTTCAGTCGCGGCGTTGTAAGCCTTAACGAAATCCATAATGTTTACGCCATGCTGACCGAGAGCAGGACCAACTGGAGGTGCAGGTGTTGCTGCGCCAGCCTGGATCTGCAACTTAATCATTGCGGTGATCTTTTTCTTAGGTGCCATGTTTATTCCGCCTATATCTTCTGTACTTGACTGAAGGAAAGTTCAACTGGGGTCTCGCGTCCAAAGATAGATACAAGGACTTTGAGTTTCGCCTGCTCAGGCATGATCTCGCTAATTGATGCAGGCAAAGTTGCGAATGGGCCATCCATAACAGTTACGGATTCACCAATTTCGAAATCAACCACCTTGATTTGTGGTCGTTCAGATTTCTTAAGTGGGCGTGGAGCAAGAATTGCTTCTACTTCTGAGAATGTAAGTGGGTTTGGATTGTGGCCATGACCAACGAATCCGGTTACTCCTGGAGTATTGCGAACAACAGTCCACGATTCATCTGTTAAATCCATACGCACAAGAACATAACCTGGGAAAATATTCCGAGTAACTTGCTTTCGTTCACCGTTTTTAATTTCAGTGATCTCTTCTTTTGGAACTTCAATCTGAAAAATAAAATCTTCCATGTTCAAGGATTGGATTCGGTTTTCTAGGTTTCCTTTTACGCGATTTTCATATCCAGCGTAAGAATGAATTACAAACCAATCGCCAGGTGCATTGTGAAGAGCTCTGCGGAATTCAGCTAGTGGGTCGTCAAGAACCTGACCGTCATCATCAAGAGTTACATCCTCATCAAATGCTGGAGTTACATCTTCTTCCACTTCAACCACTACATCCGCCTGCTCACTTTCGGAAGCAACAAATGCGTCAGCCACTTCAACCGCTTCGGCAGATTTCTCGTTCGCTGAATTAATTTCATTTGCTGATGCTGCTAACGCTGCTGCAAATGGATCGTCAACCATTGTTACTCCTTTCCGCTAAATCTCTATTAACCAAAAACCCAGAAGGTAATTTTGGTGAGCACAACATCAAATAGTGAAACGACTGCAATTATGAAAGTTACGAAAACTAAAACAACCCCTGTGTACGTCGTCAATTGCTTTCGAGATGGCCAGACAACTTTGCGCAACTCTGAAACAATTTGACGGTAGAAAAGTCCTGCGCGCGCGAAAATATTCAAGCGCTCATTTACTGCGCCTTCGTTCTCGCTCATCACAATCCCTTCCACTCGTTAAACTCATTTGATTTGTCGCAGGGCAGAAGGGATTTGAACCCCCAACCCCCGGTTTTGGAGACCGGTGCTCTACCAATTGAACTACTGCCCTCCAGAACTTCAAGGCCTTACCCAATCAGGAGCCACTAAGTAACTCAAAAGCGGGGAAGATCCGAAGCGCTAGACGGGTGAGTGTAGAGGTTGAAGTGGGGTCGGGTCTAACTCGGGTGATCGTCCGCAGATTCCCAAAAGCCCTACCGGCTGGCACTCCTATTAATTAGTGGCAGGATTGCCTCTTATGAGCCCAAATCAAAGCCGAATCTCCCGCCGAATCGCCGCTATCGCCGAATCAGCCACCCTTGCCGTTGATGCCAAAGCCAAAGCCTTGAAAGCCGCCGGTCGGCCAGTAATTGGTTTCGGGGCGGGGGAACCAGATTTTCCAACTCCTGATTACATATTAGCTGCTGCCGAAAAAGCAATCCGCGTATCTTCTAACCATCGTTATACGCCAGTTGCCGGCTTACCAGAATTGCGCGAAGCGATTGTTGCAAAAACAAAACGTGATTCAAATTTCGATATTGCAGTTGAAAATGTCTTAGTCACAAATGGCGGAAAGCAAGCAGTCTTCCAAGCAGTTGCCACAATTGTTGATGAAGGCGATGAGGTAATTCTTCCCGCTCCTTATTGGACCACATATCCAGAACAGATTCGTATCGCAGGTGGAATTCCAGTTGAAGTCTTCGCTGATGAATCAAGCAATTATTGCGTGACCGTAGAACAACTTGAAGCTGCACGTACTCCAAAAACTAAAGCCCTGATTTTTTGCTCTCCAAGTAACCCAACCGGATCTGTTTACACAGTTGAACAAGTTCGCGCAATTGGTGAATGGGCACTCAAGCATGAGATCTGGGTTTTAACAGATGAGATTTATGAGCACTTGCTTTACGACGGAGCTACTGCCCCATCACTTCCAGTTATGTTTCCAGAGTTACGCGATCGCACAATTGTGTTGAATGGTGTTGCAAAAACTTATGCAATGACCGGTTGGCGCGTTGGTTGGATGGCTGGACCAAAAGATATTATTAAAGCTGCAACAAATTTACAATCACACATGACCGCAAATGTTGCCAACGTTTCGCAGCGTGCAGCTATCGCTGCTTTAACTGGTGATTTGAGCGCTTCAAATGAAATGAAAGTTGCGTTTCTACGCCGCCGTAATTTAATTGTAAAAATGTTAAATGAGATTGATGGATTTTCCTGTCCAACACCACAAGGTGCTTTCTATGCTTATCCAGCAGTTCACGGTGTTCTTGGAAGAGAGATTCGCGGAAAGAAACCTCAGACAAGTAGCGAGCTAGCAAATTTAATTCTTGACGAAGTTGAAGTTGCTGCAGTACCAGGGGAAGCATTTGGTCCTTCAGGTTACTTACGCTTCTCATACGCCTTGAGTGATGATGATTTAATCGAAGGAATTACTCGCATTAAAAACTTAATTAATGGCTAATTAATCTAACGTTAAGCCAATTAAGCGCACCTCAGGGGTGAGTGTGATTCCGAAATTATCTTTTACTGCTTTACGGGCTTTTTTAGCTAATTCAGTAATTTCTTGAGCGGTTGCATTATCTGTATTGCAAAGTGCCAAAACATGTTTACTTGAAATGCCCGCTCCCCCAATTCGATCACCACGAGCCATGCCGGAGTTTTGCAACAACCAAGCGGCTGAAACCTTAATTTTGTTATCTCCGACAAGCCATCTTGGTGCTTCTTCAGGTAAAGATTTAGCAACCGAAGTACTCACGACTGGATTAGTAAAGAAGGAACCGGCTGACCAAGTATCAGGGTCTGTCTCATCAAGCAACATCCCTTTGCTCTTTCTTAATTTCAATACCGCAGCTCGGCATTTTTCAACTTCAACTCGAGAACCAATTTCAACTCCTAATTCATTTGCCAATTCACGATACATAATGGGCGCAGATAATTTCCCAACCTTTAATTGAAAGGTAACATCTAATACAACCCAGCGATTTGGCTCTTCTTTAAATAATGATGTTCGATATCCAAAGCCACATTGATTTGCAGTAAAAGTTACGATCTCCTCTCTTAAGCGATCATATGTGCGCACTCTTGCAATAAATTCAGCAACTTCATGACCATAAGCACCTACGTTTTGAATCGGGACCGCTCCAACTGTTCCCGGAATTCCACTCATCGACTCAAGCCCACTAAAACCTTGTTCTACGGTTCTTTCAACAAAACTTTCCCAATTTTCTCCAGCACTAACGGTAATAGTTCCACCCGAACAGGAATCTTGATCAAGAGATGAACCAGTGCTTTTAATAACTATTACGGTTCCATCAAAACCTTGATCACTAATGAGTAAATTTGAACCTGCACCCATGATAAGAATTGATTCGTTCTCAGCACTTTCTACGGCAGCAATTATTTCTTTTTCATCAGTGGCAAAGACAAGTTTTTTAGCGGGACCACCGACTCGGAATGTACTTAGTTTAGATAGTTCCATCATCTATGCCTTAACCACAAAAGCACGAGTCATACCAAGTACTTTTTGTTCATTAGAAATAACGGTTAAATCGACTCTAATTTTCCCCTCAATGATTTCGCCGATTTTGCCACTTACTTCTAGATTGCTTTTAGAATCTGCTTCAACAATTACCGGCTTTGTGAAGCGAGCGAAGATTTCAATCACTTTAAATTCCTGATTGCACCAAGTGTTTAATGCTTTTCCGGCGAGCGCCATAGTGAGCATTCCGTGTGCAATCACATTTGGCAGACCAACACTTTTTGCAAATGCTTCATCTAAATGAATGGGATTTAAATCTCCACTAGCTTTTGCATAATTACTGAGCATCGCTCGATCTAATTCAAAAGTTTGCGTAGGCAATTCACTCCCAGTTGTGATCCCAGTCAGTGCACTCATTGTTGACCTCGGAAGACCAAAGTTGACCAAGTAGAAGTAACTAATTCATCTCCGACAAAAAGATCAGATCTCAAAGTTAAAATCTCGTTGCCAGCCATAGATTTAACCGCTTCGATTTCACTATCTGCGCGGACCTCTTCGTCAATCCTTAAAAATCGGTGATGTATAAACCTTTGATCGCCATGTACGACCCGACTCCAATCCAATCCCAGTTCAGGAGCAATTCGTTCGGCCTCGTTCAAGGTATAACGAATTGGGAAAGTTGGAAGTTGAGAGATTTGAGTATCAGGGTTTTCGCCAATTGATGTTGCAAATGAAGTTAGATCTAGTTGATTAACTCTTTGCGTCTGCGTTCCCAGAAATTTACGCCCGACTAGGTCGGGGGCGGCCATGATTTAGCGGGTCTCCCGGTGAAGTGTGCTGGCTTTGCAGCGCGGGCAGAACTTCTTCATCTCCATACGATCTGGATCATTACGACGATTTTTCTTAGTGATGTAATTGCGTTCTTTGCAATCCACGCAAGCCATGGTGATCTTTGGGCGGACATCCGCACTCTTGCTTGCCATGGTCATGCTCCCGTCTAATTAATCTCCACTTTCGTGAAGGTCTGAGCGTACCCGTTCTCGCCCTAAGGCGAGAAATCGAGTAGCGGAGGCCGGACTTGAACCGGCGACACAGCGATTATGAGCCGCTTGCTCTACCAGGCTGAGCTACCCCGCCGAGCCCCCCAACGGAATCGAACCGTTGACCTTTTCCTTACCATGGAAACGCTCT
>DDZI01000028.1:7313-8410 GCA_002346305.1 Actinobacteria bacterium UBA3012
CTACCCCGCCAAGGGTTGTGCACTTTCGAGCCCCCCACCGGAATCGAACCGGTGACCTTTTCCTTACCATGGAAACGCTCTACCGACTGAGCTAGGGGGGCAATACTTCTTTCTTCACTACTTATTTGATTGAACAGGTAGAGGGTACACGCCTCTATTGCTCTACCAAAATGAACCTAGAAAGCAGCGCCGATGTACTTCTTCTCTAGGAACTCATGGACTCCATCAAAGCCACCTTCACGGCCAAGTCCACTTTGCTTGTATCCACCAAATGGGGCGGCTGGGTCAGAAATCACTCCGCGGTTAATGGCCACCATTCCAGATTCCATCGCTTCGGCGACTTTGAGGGCGCGACCCAAATCGGCTGAGTAGATGTAACTGATTAAGCCGTATTCAGTGTCATTTGCTAACGCAATTGCTTGCTCATCAGAATCCACTGTAACTATTACAGCAACTGGTCCAAAGATTTCTTCTTTCAAAATTTCATTATCTGCTGCAACCGTAAGGACTGTAGGTGGATAGAAAGCTCCATCGCCATCAGGAGTTTTTCCACCAAGTTTTAACTCAGCGCCCTGTGAAATTGATGCAGTCACTAGATCAGCAATTTTATTTCGTTCTTTTACTGAAACACTTGCGCCAAGTTGAGCACCTTCTGTTAATCCAGAGGCCATTTTAATATCTGCCATGGCTGCTGTTAACTTTTCAGTGAATTGTGCAGCAACTTTTTTGGAAACATAAAAACGGTTCGCAGCAGTACAAGCGGCTCCGCCATTACGTAACTTGGCAATCATCGCTCCCTTTACTGCTTCATCAATATCTGCATCATCCAAAACAATAAATGGTGCGTTTCCGCCTAACTCCATTGAGGTGCGGATTACACGATCTGCTGCTTGCTTTAAAAGAATTTTTCCAACTTGAGTCGATCCGGTAAATGAAAGATTTTTCAATCTTGGATCTTGAAGTAAGCGAGTAATTGCCGGACCGGCAGGAGTTGGAGTGATCACATTTACAACACCTGCAGGAACACCTGCGCGATGCAAAATATCAGCGATCGCCAAAGTGGTAAGTGGAGTTTCTGTTGCAGGTTTAACAATTAC
>DDZI01000028.1:8587-16992 GCA_002346305.1 Actinobacteria bacterium UBA3012
ATTAATAATGAAACACCAATTGGTTGGTTGGTAACAATGATTCGTTTGTCACCGCTTGGAGAGGTTCGGAAATCTCCTTCGATGCGAACAGCCTCTTCAGAAAACCAACGGAAAAATTCTGCCGCATAGAGAACTTCAGCTTTTGCATCAGCAAAAACCTTTCCATTTTCGCGCGAAACCAATCTTGCTAGGTCATCGGCTTCTGCAATCATGATTTCAAAAGCACGGCGCAGCATTTCACCACGTTGACGCGAAGGGGTTTGTGCAAAAGTTGGAAAAGCTGCTGCGGCAGCATTCATCGCGGCATCTACTTCTTTGTCTCCAGCGATAGCAATCTCGGCAATCACCGAACCATCACTTGGGTCATAAACCGGATGGCGACCAGCCCCTTCTACCCATTTGCCATTGATATATAGATCGGAGAAGATCATTTAGCGCCCCCATGTTTACTGATATCTAGATCAAGCGGTTTATTTCTGACTACTTTGTTTGATAACTTTCCAATTCCAGCAATATCTAATTCGATCACATCTCCTGGGTTCAAGACTTTGTCTTGTTCCGCACCAGATCCATCTCCAACTGTTCCGGAACCAAAAACTTCACCCACTTGTAAGTGTTCATTCCAAGATGCGTAAGCGATCATCTGCTCAAATTTCCAATGCATGTCATTTGAATTTCCATCAGTCCACTGAACTCCATTTATCCACGCCTTCATGGCAAGTGAATAAGGGTCTTTGATTTCATCAGCAGTGACTAAGATCGGACCTAAAACATGTGCGCCAACAAAATCTTTACCTTTGGCAGGTCCAAGCCCAACTGACATTTCTTGGGATTGAATTGCACGTGCCGAAAAATCATTGTAAATCGTGTATCCATAGATGTGATCACGAGCATTCTCAACTTTGATATCAATTCCTGATTTGCCAATCACAATTGCAAATTCAAACTCTAAATCTAAAACTTCTGCATACTCTGGAAATTCAATCTCTTGTTTGTGTGCACCAATACTGGCTGCGTTACCTTTGTAAAACACCGGGCGTTTGTACCACTCAGCTGGAATCTCTCGATTTAATTTAGGAAAGACATTTAATAGGTGTTTTTCAAAAGACATAAAATCTCGCAATAGTGGCGGAGCGGTTATTGCTGGAAGATGAGCGATATCGGCAGCCTTGTATCTAATTTGAGCAAGATTAGGCGCACTCTCCCAACCATTTTTCAAAACAGCAGCAACTGCTTTTTCAGCTAAATCACGGGCTCTGTCTCCACCTTGAATAAATCCTAAAGTTGAGGCTGGGCAGAGCGCATTTGTAATTCGCTCTGCACCGATCTCATCCAAACCTTCTGAAGCAAGTAATGCTCTCGATGCAGCAGTTAAATCAATAACCTCCCCCGAATCGGCGTCACCTGAAACAAGCGCGCCAAGATGTCGGGTTCGTCCTACTGAAGTGACTGTTGCAAAGGAGAGTAATTTCATTAGCCAATTACCTGCTCGTAAATTTCACGCTCTCGCTTTTCAAGCAAAGGAACAATTATTCCTTCGATGATCTCTTTAAAGTGAGGAGTTTCGCGGTGGGCTGCAATTGCTGCTGCATCGCGATAGACCTCATATAGGCAGTAAAGATTTTCATTCTCTGGATCAATATTGGCGTTATAAACCAAACATGCTGGCTCATCTGCTTTAACGCGAACTGCCATCTTTTGCAGTGCTTCCTTAACTGCAGCAGAGTTTCCAGGATTTACGTAGTAACGAGCGATCAGTACAGCGGCCATATTTTTTGCCTTTCTAGTTTGGTTTAGTTATTACTTAGAAAAAACTGGATTGTTCAATAAATTATTTAAGTTATCTCCCATAATCTTATCCAAATCTGCTTTTGGAAGATAATCACAATGTGTTCGCACCACTTCGATTGCTTGGGTATAGGTCAACATATCCCGTGAAGCGGGGAAATCTGATGCCCAGTAAAGTCGATCTGCACCATAAGCATCGTATATTGTTTTGAAAAGTTCTTGAGATTGCTTGTAAGGAAAATCATATTTTTCAATTGAGTTGTAGTTAAAACCTGAAATTTTAATTCCGATATTTGGAACCTCTGCACTCTTAACTAACTCAGCAATGTCATTCTTGGCATATCCCGAGCTGCTATTTCCCGGCATTGACATATGGTGAACTAAAAATGGCAACGTTGGATTGGCTTTAGCAATTTCCCGTAAATCTGGAAACCAGGCAGGTGAGATGGCCATTGAAGCAACCACTTTTAGCTCTGCTGCGGTTGCAAAAAATTCTTGTCCTTCGTTCGTATGGAACCAACCATCATTTTCTGCAGTTACATAATGAGTGAAACCTTTAGCGTTGTTGCGAGATAGCTCTTCTCGCAAGCGAGCTACGGCGCCTGGTTTGTGGTGATCTTTGCGCCAAACACAATCAACATCCACCCAAGCTGAAATTCGATCTGGGAATTTTTTAGCAAATGACGATACATAATCATTGTTATCTTCATTCCCAAATCCGTCGCCACCTTCACCGTCGCCAATGCGCGCACAGACAACAGATGCCCGAGTCACGCCATGGGTATCCATTTCATATAGCAATGCTTCAAGTGATCCACGATGATCTGGATCCGGAACTGATTTGTCATATGGCCATCTGCGCCACGCATGGCAATGGCTATCTGCAATCATCTTATTTTCCAGATCTTCCAGCAACGACACGATCGGTAATTTGTGCACGTGGCTCTGCGCCATCAACCCATCGCTCTAACTCTTCAACCATCAAGGTGAAGAATCGAGGTTGGGCTTCGACTGTCATGCCACCGATATGAGGTGAGAGAAAGACGTTACGCATTCCACGCAAAGGAGAATCAACTGCAATTGGTTCTGGGTTATGTGCATCTAAACAGAACCAAGCATCTTCCTTCGCTGCTTTAGCAATTAACGCTGGAACATCTACACATCCGCCACGAGAAACGTTTACAAATACCGCTCCCTGCTTAAGCATCGCTAACTCTTTTTCAGCGATCATGTTGCGCGTCTTAGCCGTATCTGGTGCAAGACAGATAACTACATCGCAATCCATTACTCTTTCAAGTGATGCGAAGTTGACATCGAGAGCATCAGCTAATTCACGAGGTGCAAATGGATCATAAGCAAAGATTTCGTTGCGAAATGGAGTTAAGAATTCGCGTAAGCGCCATGCGATATGACCAAAGCCAATAATTCCAACACTTTTGCCAGTTAATTCACGGGCTGGTGGCTTGGTTCGGTAATCATCATGATTCATTTTCTTTCCGGCGATAATGTCGCGGAAACGCGCATGCTCACGTAAACCAATTAATGCAAGTGCAAGTGCCCATTCAGAGACTGGCCATGATGATGAGTGAGTTGTATCAACCACCATGACGCCGGCCTCTTTGGCAGCAATTACATCGATACGACCGGCAAAACGATCACCTTCGAGTTCGCCAACAACTTTTAATTTCTTACCAGCATCAAAAATTGGTTTTGTAATTCTTGGTCCACCATGGCAGACAATTAATACATCTAGATCTACTGCGAATTTAGCAAAACGTGCTTCTACTTCTGGGTCCACTGGAATATTTACCCAATCAGATGGGACGTCATACTCTTCAATTACGACATCCGCTATTTTACTTAAACGCTCTAAATCGTGCTTCTCTAAATAGAGTTCGCGAGTTTGCGCGGAACATGCGATTCCAATTTTAGGCTTGCTCATCGAAGTGCCACCGATCCATCTTCGCGAAGGTCTGGATTTATTTTGTGCATCGTCACTGGAGGATTTGTTGCGAAGAATGCGTCATTGATCTCCATGCCAAGACCTGGCTCATCAAATGGATACAACCAACCATTCTTTACAAGTGGAATTCGCTTTACCATCTGTTGCACTGGATCAACATTTTGATCAACATGTTCTTGGGCTTCCCAATTTGGAACAGTCATACCTAAATGGATATGTGCCATGGTTGCAATTGCACCTGATGGAACTGCATGCGGCAAAATTCCTTGATGGTGAGCTTCGGCCATCGCACAGATTTTACGAACATGAGTAAAGCCACCTGCGATTCCGATATCAGGACGTACAAATGAAAGGCCGGCATGTTCGATGTACTCACGGAACTCATATATAGAGGTATTGCGCTCTCCGGCAGCCATTGGAGTGTTTACCTTTGCAGATACTTCAGCAAATGAAAGCACGCTATCTGGTGGAATTGGATCTTCAACAAAGAGTGGACGGAATTGCATCAACTCTTCAATTAGCGCAATTGAGTTTCCTGGTTGCATGTTTCGGTGAAGTTCCACGCCGATATCCAGAGTATTTCCGACTGCATCGCGAAGTGAGGCCATACGATCTACTAAGTCAGCAATTTTCTCTGCATGACGCATCAAGTGGTGATCATGTTGATGCAAAATAATTTTAATTGCGGTGTAACCCTCTTTTTGGGCTTTAAGAGAATCGTTAATGAGCTCTTCTTTGGTAACTCCCCAAACAACTTTCATACCGCGAACTGCTTTACGACTACGTCCACCAAGTAAATGCCAAACTGGTGTTTCAAATACTCTTGCCCGGATATCCCACATCGCTTGATCGATTGCGCTAATTGCACCACCGAGCATCAATCCACGCCAACCAAGCGCGCGATACATCTTTAGCCAATTCTGCTCAACATCGTGAGCATCTGCACCAATCAAAAATGGTTCGAAGTTGCGAATAACTTCGGCGACTGCGTTCGGGTATGCAAATGCAGTCGACTCGCCTAAACCTTGAATTCCATCTTCAGTTGTAAGGCGCACAAAGCAGGACATGCCTGCAGCGAAAACTTCAACTTTGGCGATACGTGCAGCAGATTTCATTATTTGCCTTCCGGTGCTGGATAGATGTAATCAGGTTGGATTCGAACTTTTGGTGGAGAAATTAATTCAACTATTGCACTAATTCCATCTGGTGGTTGGAAATAAGCAAATGCACCATCTCCTTCAGCGCCAAAACCTGCAGCGCTTTGTAGCGGTGTAAATCCACGAGCAATGAAATCTGCAACCGCTGCAGGATGGTCTTGCACAATGCAACCTACGTGATTCATGCCTTCACCAGTTGAATCTAATTGGTCACGAAAAATACTTGGGCCATGGAGTGGCTCGACAAGTTCGAACTGTAGATTTCCGGAAAAGGCCATTGCGTGACGAATTCCAAAATCTGTTGCTTGTCCTTTGTAAACACAATTTTTTAATCCAGGTGACTTAAGTGTGTAAACAGTCCAAGGCCCAATTCCTAAATTATCTGCCCAATTTTTAACGGCCTTGTCTAAATCTTTAACAACATAGGCGACTTGATGAAACTTTAACTCTTCGCTCATGATTAGCGCCTCTCTAAAGATTGATCGATCTCATCCTGATATGCGTGTATTTTGCCAGTCAATACTTCATCAACTGAAACTTCACGGCCAGCTACCCCTGATTCAAGAATTGCATAAACCACCGCAAGCGCCCGTAAGCCACCCATGCCATCCACTTCTGGAGCGCGCTTATTTAGTACTGCCTCTATGAAGTCATCAATTTCGACTGCTAAATAACCAGAATCGACAGCTGCCCATGGTGCACCTTTACCACCAGTTCCATCAGGGCCTAAGACTGCTTTCGTAACATCATTTATATTTAAATGTGTTCCTGTTTTAGCAATCTCCGCAATTAACTCAGCGCCCATAAGTTTGCGCTCTCCGAGTTGTACAACAACATCTCCATCTGAGCGATCTCCTGGGACCAACATTGAACCCTTTGTTCCATGCAAACTTCTTTGTCTGTGACTTATTCCCGGACCAGATGGAAGATATGTGTACTGAACATCAATTCCATCAGCAGTGCGCATGCTGGCAAATAATGCATCTTCGCCAGTTGGGATGATCGACTCATCTCCATCTTTTGTATATCGAATTGGTTCAGCGATAATTCCGCGTCCCCAAACTCGTTCAACTGGTCCTACGAAATATTCAATGATATCTGCGTAGTGAATACTCATATCAATTCCGATAGAGCCACTTTCTTTCATATGGCGCCACTTACTGATGATGATCTTGTCATCTCCGCCAGCCCACATCTCAATCATTAAATGCAATTTGCCAAGCATCCCTGATTCAATAACTGCGCGTGCAACTCGGTTTGCTCCACCACGGCGATAGTTTTCGGCAGTACCCAATGTCATACCCGTACGTTTTGCAGCATCAAGCATTATTTGGCCAGTTTTAATTGTTAATGAAAGTGGCTTCTCACACAAAACATGTCGCCCGGCTTCCATTGCTTGCACCGCAATGGTGTGGTGTGTTCTTGGATCGGTAACGATGTCGATTGCTTCAACAGCAGGGTCCTTCATCATCTCATCCAAAGAGGTGTAAACAGCTGGACGCTTACCGAGAAGTTCAAAAGCTTCGTCAGCAACTTTGTCAGCAACTTCTTTATTGATATCAAGAAGTGCAACAACTTCACCTTTCAAGACCCCTGCTTTATGAAGTGCTGCAAAACCTAACAAGTGCCGGCGTCCCATAAAACCGCAGCCAACAATTGCTACACCTAATTTGCGCTCTGACATTAAAAGACTCCTCGTTGTAGATCGTTCTAGCTAGTTATAGAAGCAGATTATGAATCGTTACCAGTTCCTGCGATTGCATTAATAAACCAACGTTGGGCCCAAAGGAAAAATAACGTTACCGGTAAAGCACTAAGCAGGGCGGCAGCATAAGTCACGTTTGGCGGAACTTTTCCATAGAAGCCAGTTCCACCAGCAATCAATGGCGCCAATTGCACAGTCGCCACTTTTAGATTCTCAGTATTTCCGACCATCAGCGGCCAGATGTACATATTCCATGCAGTTAAGAAAGTTACGGCAGCGTATGAAGCTATAGGTGGTTTAGCAAGTGGCAATACAACTTGGAATAGCACTCTTGGCCAACTTGCACCATCAATTCGAGCTGCATCAACTAAGTTATCAGGGAAATTAACCAGGAACTGTCGGAATAGCAATGTTCCAAATGCAGTAGAGCCAACAATCGGCAAGATCATTCCGCCCCATGTGCTCAGCAGGTTTAATTTAAAAGTTACCAAATACAGAGGAATAATTGAAACGTTTGTAGGAAGAAAAACTGGAATTGCAAATAATGCAACGACAGTCGCTGCATATTTGAATGGCATTTTTGCTAGTGCAAATCCAGCAGAAAATGAAATTATCAATTGCAAAATCAAAATACCAAATGTGAAGAATAAGGTATTTCCAAAAATCCGCGGTGTCATAACTTGGAAAGCATCTGCGTAATTTTGCAGATTTATAGATGGTGGAAGCAGTTTAGGTGGGTAAACAGATACCGCATCTAAAGTCATGAGAGAGCCAGAAACTAAATACAGGAGTGGGAAAGTGAAAGCCAGAGCTAGTAAAACGATAACGCTGTATCGAAGTGTGTTTGCAGAACGTTTTTGGGTAAATAGAATGCCATTAGCCATGATTAACCCCTCGCTCTAATAATTTTGCGAATCTGTAAGACAGTTAACGCGACGGCAAGGAAAATAATAAACTGAGCCATCACAATAGCCGATGCATATCCAATCTCAAATTGCTCAAACGCAACTTTGTATGCGTAGTATGCAAGTGAAGTTGTTGAATCAAGCGGGCCGCCTTGAACCATTAAGAGTGATATTTCAAAAGGTGATCCTAGGAAAGCTAATATTTCAATCACGACTACCAAGATCGTTGTTGAAGCAACACATGGAAACATGATTCCCCAAATACGTTGCCAAACATTTGCTCCATCGAGAGCTGCCGCTTCCATAATTTCTGGTGAAATCCTCTGCAAGCCAGCTAAATACAAAATAATTACCAACGGAAGTGATAGCCAAATAACGATTATGGTGATCGACGGCAATGCCCAAGTAAAGCTGCTCAACCACTGGGGTCCTGTGATTCCAATTTTACTCAAGAATACGTTAATCCAACCAGCTTCTGGATTGAAAATACTTGACCAGGAAATTCCAGCAACCGCACTAGATACCGTAAGCGGTAAGAAAAACATGGCGCGGAAGATTCCGATTCCTTTAACTTTCCAGTTCAACAGAACCGCTAAGAGAAATCCACCAAAAACTGTTGGTAGAACTCCATAAGCTAAATATTGAAGCGAGCGTCCAAACGCCGGCATGATCAACTCATCTGAGAATAATCTGCGGTAATTTTCTAAACCAACCCATTTGATGGGGCCCAAGATGTTCCACTCACAAAAACTAAGCAAAACTCCGACAGCGGAAGGGATGAGAATGAAAAGTGTGTACATGAAAAGATTTGGAATAATAAATACACCCAACCAAAAACGATCATTTCGTTTTAGTTGATTTTTTGTACCTACTTTTTTTTCTTTTAC
>DDZI01000095.1:0-3681 GCA_002346305.1 Actinobacteria bacterium UBA3012
GCCTCGTCGTCGCCGTAAAAAAGCAGCGAAGGCAGCACCAGCAGCATAAGGATCTATTAAAAAAATCCCCATCGCTTCGGCGGTGGGGATTTTTTTGTTGCGCTAATTTATAGAGCACCAAAGTAGACTCACTGAAATGGCAAGCAAAGCAGAGGTTGGGATCAAGGGCGGAAAGATCTCACCGATGCGCCAGGTGCCGACGCAAATTACTCGTCCTGAATATGTTGGCAAATCTGGTCCAAGTAAATTTTCTGGGTCGAATATTCCAAATGATGAAGTAATCGAAGTTATGCGGGCTGCCAGCAAATTAGCGGCAAATGCATTAGTCACCGTAAGTCAGTCGATTCTTCCTGGAGTCAGTACAGATTTTCTCGACAAAATTGGCCACGAATACTTATGTGACCACGGCGCTTATCCCTCAACGTTGGGATATCGGGGTTTTCCAAAATCACTTTGTACATCCATCAATGAGGTGATCTGTCACGGAATCCCAGACTCACGGGAAATCTTGCCCACAGATATCGTAAATATTGATATCACTGCTTATCTCACAATTGATGGCGTTGGAGCGCACGGAGATACAAATGCCACCTTCTTAGCAAGTAACGAGGTTGATGATGCCTCATACCTGCTTGTAGAGCGCACAGAAGCCGCTCTAGCGCGCGCAATTGCCGCGGTCATTCCAGGGCGAGAAAGTTCGGTAATTGGACGGGTCATTGAGTCATATGCCAAGCGATTTAATTATGGCGTTGTCCATGATTTCACCGGTCATGGAATCAATACTGCTTTCCATACAGATTTGATCATTCCGCATTACGACACCCCACACCACGCATTTCAAATTGAAGAGGGTATGACTTTCACCATTGAACCGATGTTGACTCTTGGGACTTACCAACATCAAATGTGGGATGACGGCTGGACAGTATTAACTGCCGATGGATCGCGAAGTGCGCAATTTGAACACACTCTTTTAGTTACCGCTACAGGGGCTGAAATTCTTACTCTGCCTACGATTAGATAGGCTCAACTGATGGATCGCGCAAATTGGGGATTTACCCCTTCACATCAATCAGGTCGGGCGCGCCGTGGAATTATCCAAACTCCACATGGCCAGATCCAAACTCCGGCCTTCATCCCAGTCGGCACCAAAGCTGGCGTTAAATCTTTGCTACCTGAAACAGTGGGCCAACTCGGAGCCCAAGCAGTTCTATCAAACGCCTACCACCTCTACTTGCAGCCAGGTTCGGCTTTGATCGACCAAGCCGGCGGTTTAGCAAAATTTATGAATTGGAATAGACCAACTTTTACCGACAGTGGTGGATTTCAAGTTCTTTCACTTGGTGCTGGATTTAAAAAAACATTAGCGATGGATCCTGGTGAATATGAAGCCGATGAAGTTATCGCGCCAGATAAATTGCGACTGGCTCACGTTGACGATGATGGTGTAACTTTCAAATCACATCTTGATGGAGCGATGCATAGATTTACACCTGAAATTTCAATGCAGGTACAACATCAAATCGGTGCTGACATCATGATGGCTTTTGATGAACTAACAACTTTGATGAACTCACGTGCTTACCAAGAGATCGCATTAGAGCGCACCCGTAAATGGGCGGAACGTTGCATTATCGAACATGAGCGATTAACTCTGGAAAGAGTTGGTAAACCGTATCAAGCGCTATTCGGCGTAATTCAGGGTGCACAATATGAAGATCTGCGTCGCAAAGCCTCTAGAGATTTAGCTGCAATGGATTTTGATGGTTTTGGGATTGGTGGCGCGATTGATAAGAGCGCACTTGGAGAAATTGTTTCGTGGGTGACTGATGAATTGCCAGAAAACAAACCACGTCACTTGCTTGGCATTGGCGAACCTGATGATCTTTTTAAAGCAATCGAATCAGGTGCTGATACTTTTGATTGTGTCGCGCCTTCAAGAAATGCCCGCACTAGTGCGGTCTTTGGAGCAAACGGTCGATTTAATCTATTGGTTAGTGCAAATAAAAGTGATTTCAATCCAATTGATGAAAATTGTGGTTGTTACACCTGCGCCAATTACAGCAGGGCTTACTTGAATCATCTCTTCAAAAGCAAAGAAATTGCTGCCGCAACTTTAGCCACAATTCACAACTTGCATTTCACTGTGAATCTAGTGGATCGCATTAGAGAATCCCTAAGTAATGGAACTTATGTGGATTATCGTGATGATTTCTTGGCTCGCTATTACCCAGCTAAATAAGAGTGGGAAGGTTACTTATCTGAATAAGTTGGTTCATAATTTTTAACAACCTTAATCACTCGGTAAGTCACTGGAAGTAAAATTACCTCAAGTAAAGTTTTATAAAGATATCCAGTTATTACATAATTCCAAAAATCGTTACCGGTAATAACACCGTAAAACGCCACAGTGCAAAAGACAAGGGTGTCTGCCAACTCTCCGACAACGGTAGAACCAACCAATCGCACCCAGAGCGCTTTTTCTTTAGTACGTTCTTTGATTTTTACTAATACATAAGCATTCAATAATTGACCAACCAAAAATCCGCAAATACTTGCCAATACAATTCGAGGAACAAATCCCAATATCGCTTCATAAGCTTCCTGGTTTCCCCAACCATCAGCCGGTGGTGAAAGTTGAATTAAGTAAAAAGTTAAAGCAGCCAAAATCGCGAAAGCAAATCCAAGATAAATACATTTACGGGCAGCTTTTAAACCGTAAACCTCACTCAAAACATCTCCAGTTATGTAAACCAACGGAAATAGAAATGCTCCGCCATCAGTGATGATTGGCCCAAACTCAATGAGTTTTACGGCGCCCACATTGGAAAGAAGCAACAGACCACAAAATATCGCCACAATAAATGGGTAAAGGCTGCGGTTTAGTTGCGCAAAATTTGTACCAACTTGTTCGGGCATGTGCGTATTCAACCCTACTCAGCGGTTTTATTTCCTCGTCTAATTCCATCTCTTGACCAGCCCTGCCCAGCCCTTCTAGGGTAAAGCCGCTGAATCGATTCATCTGGCCAGAGATTCAACTAACTTGTAGGAGAAATTATGACTCTCAATGAGAGCGTTCGTACTACCCCAGCCCCACGTCCGCGTAAATCAATCAAAGTTGGATTGGTCGCTGGAGGGCTTGGCACATATTGGCCACAATTTCCGGGGTTGCTTCCACAATTACAAGCATCGGCAAAGTTTGTTTCCGAGCGCATAGCGAAATTAGATGTTGAGTTAGTAGATGTTGGTTTTATCTCAGATGCCCAAGAAGGAGCTGCTGCTGCCGAAAAATTACGCGCAGCCGGATGCGATTTAATTGTAACTTTTTTAACTACTTACATGACCGCTTCAATGATTGTTCCAATTGCCCAAAGATCAAATGCTCCAGTGCTGGTTATCAACATGCAGCCAACCGAGCAGATGGATCATGCGAATTTTGATACTGGTGCTTGGTTGGCATATTGCGGAGCATGTCCACTTCCTGAAATGGCAAATGCTTTTGAGCGCGCAGGAGTCCCATTCCGAAGTGTTTCTGGCTACCTGCATGAAGATCGAGCATGGAAAAAAATTGATAGTTGGATTCAAGCAGCTGGGATCCGGGCAATTTTGCGTAACTCACGTCATGGAATCATGGGGCATCTCTATCATAATCACCGTACACGAAGAGATCTGGAATGAATT
>DDZI01000095.1:3720-5336 GCA_002346305.1 Actinobacteria bacterium UBA3012
CACCTTCGTGTGCGCGTTGAAAAAGTTACCGAAAAAGAAATTGATTCCGTACTTGATGAGGCTAGATCTATTTTCGAAATTGATAAAACAGTTGTCGAAGAAGATTTTAGATGGGCAGGCAAAGTTGCTGTAGGACTTCGTCAATTAGTGGGTGACTTTGATATCAACTCACTTGCTTACTATCACCGTGGGTTGGATGGAGAAATCCATGAGCGACTTGGTGCTGGAATGATTTTAGGTTGTTCACTTCTAACCGGCGCTGGCATTCCAGCAGTAGGTGAGTATGAACTTCGAACTTCGATTGGAATGCTGATGCTAGATCGCATGGGTGCTGGTGGTTCATTTACAGAGTTCCAAGCTCTGAATTTCAATGCCGGCGTTGTGGAGATGGGTCATGATGGACCTGCTCACCTTTCAATCAGTAATGGAAAGCCAATGTTGCGTGGACTTGGTGTTTATCACGGCAAACGTGGCTTTGGAATTTCAGTTGAGTTTGATGTAAAACACGGACCGGTAACGGTCTTTGGTGTGACGCAACGCAAAAATGGAACATATCAATTTGTAGCATCAGAAGGAAAAGTTGTTGATGGCCCAAGATTGCGAATTGGCAACACCACATCCCTTGTTGATTTTGGAGTAAATCCTGGCGAATGGTGCGATTCTTGGAGTGCAACCGGAGTACCTCACCACTGGGCACTTGGAACTGGACATCGCGTGAGCGAATTGCGCGCCGTTGCAGAACTTCTTGATATTGAAATGGTGGTTATTTAACCCCAGTGTTGAGCAATTTTGCGTTTTAAGAATTCTGCAGATTCGTGCATCTGTTCCATTCCATCAACGCCATCTTCAATACTGATCCATCCATCAAAACCAACGCCTTTTAAAGTGCTGAAAATAGCGTCGTAATCATTTAACCCTTTACCGATTACTCCGTGTTTGAAAAATGAAACATAACCAGCAGTTCCGCCTTCTTGGCGGCGCAAATCTTCGATAGTTCCACTTGCTAAGTAACGATCGCTGGCATGCATTGTTACTACTCGATGTTTAACTGCTTCAAGCAAATCAAGTGGCTCTTCACCGGCCGCTATGGCATTACTCGGATCGAAATTTACTCCAAACCATGGTGAATCGATCCGCCCAACGAGTTCTACAAAAACATCCATCATCTGAGCAAACTCTGGTTCAGTCCAAAAATCATCTTTGTAATGATTTTCAATGATCAAAGTAATTCCAAGTTCTTCGGCAATAGGTAAACATGCTTCAATCGAATCAACGACATATCCAAGACCTTCTTCACGAGTAATCTCCTTGCGTCTTTGTCCCGAGAGCACGCGACAATACTTTGCTCCAAGTTCAGCACTCATTCTTATAGAGGCGATCTCTTTCGCTACCTCACGGGCCCGACCATCTGGATCTGGGATTGTGAAATCAGGAGAAGCACACATCATTGGAATCACCATGCCAGTAGCTTCGACCGCTTTACGAATCTTTGGCCAATTTGCAGGATCTTTTACATCAGCAAAATCGTTATAAAACTCTAAACCGTCAATTTCAAGTTTGGTCGCTAATTCAATCCACTCATAAATATTCATCTCCCCTGAAACTAATTGCTTAAT
>DDZI01000095.1:5586-6322 GCA_002346305.1 Actinobacteria bacterium UBA3012
TGCCAACCAGGTTCTAACCCTTTTTTAACTTGATCCCGGTCTTCACGCTCTGTCAGTACCCATCCTGGATTAATCTGATTGACCCTAACTCCATTTACGCCTTGAGCATTTGCAAGGTTGCGCGTCATTGTTTGCATCGCACCTTTACTGATGCTGTATGCCAATAGCGTTGATTCGCCTGCATAAGCATTAACCGAACCAATGTTTAACACTGATCCTTTGTTTTTTACTAGCTCTTCATATGCTGCTTGAATCAAAAAGAAAGGTGCCTTTAAATTAACTTGTAAAGATCTCTCGATACTTTCAGGCGTTTCATCATCCAATGTAGATCGTTCAACAAGTGCAGCGTTGTTAACTAATCCATCTATTTTTCCAAAATGCGAAATTGCACTTTCCACGATTAGCTGAGGTGAATTTGCTGCAAATAAATCCGCAATACAAAGTTTGGCGTTATCCCCCAACTTTGTTACTAACGCTTTACCTTCACCTTCGTTAATTCCATGCACGAGAACTTTGGCACCTTCGCGGATACATGCAGTAGCGATTGCGCCGCCGATTCCAGCGGTGGCGCCAGTAACAATTATTACCTTATTTAGTAAACGCATATTTACTCCGGCTTAATTACTGATTTAAGAATTGCTCCTGATGACATTTTCTCAAATGCTTGTTCCCACTCTTTGATTGGCCACACGCCACCTAAAACAGGAGCCACATCAAGTTGCCCAGTTCCAAGCAT
>DDZI01000020.1:0-15609 GCA_002346305.1 Actinobacteria bacterium UBA3012
CAATTTCCGATGTTGGAAATTCAGTGAGCGTGACTGCTCCTAATGGAGAGCGGGTCGATGACGGCTCTCTACAAATTGCGGATACTCAAATTTTGGTTGGTTTAAAGCCGTTAAATCTTACTGGTGATTACACCGTCGAGTATGAAGTAGATACAACCGAAGGTGAAACTTTAAGTGGTCAATACAAATTTACTTTTGTCGCCCCAGCAGTATTGGAATCCCCAAAGCCGGAAGATTTAGAAACTCCCACTCCAGATTTGAATAAGGAAACTCAATCTTCAAAAATCACTGATTTTTTCATGATTGGATTACTAGTTCTTTCAATTTTAGTTCTTGTGTTGATTTCTAGATCTTTACGAAAGCCAAAGAAAAAGAAACGTAAGAAGTGAATACTGAAGAAATCAATCTTATTTTACAGCTGGTAGCAAAATTTTTTACGCTTACCTCTTTTATAGCATTAATTGGAATTTTGTTAGGACTTGCATTTCTAGTCCCAGACAATAAGGGATACCTTCAATCTTCTCGATTGCAAAAATTGCTTCCACCGGTTTCACTTTCTTGGTTAGTCAGCAGCGTTTTCTTTCTTGTTGCAGAGGTTGCATTTATTTTGAATATCCAAATCCTTGATGTTGTTAATGGCAATATCTTGAGATCATTTATTACGCAAACAATTTTAGGTAAACTTTTTGGAATTCAAATAATTGCTGCATTGATCTGCGCATTAGCAGCTGTTCGAATAAAAAAGACAGGTGGCGCAGTATTTTTGATTTTTATTGCTTGGATTGGTGGCCTAGCCACATATCTAGAAAGTCATGGAAGTAATTCCGGTAACCATATGTTGGCGATCGGTTTAGTAATAGTTCACGTTGCCGCACTTTCCTTATGGTTCGGTGGTGTAGTCGTGCTCTTCATACTGCCAAAAAATGAGCGAGAATTTGGTCGAAAAAGGTTTGCACCTTTGGCACTGTGGTGTGTTTGCGCTATTGGACTAACTGGAATTGTAAATGCCTTTGTGAGAATTGGGTCAGTTGCAAATATAACTTCTGATTATGGAGTTCTAGTTATTTTCAAAACAGTCCTCTTCGTATTTGTACTGGCGATTGCAGCTTACGGCCGCAAAAAATTAGGGCAGTCGAGTTTTGCTAAACAGTTGATTCAAGAGCTGATATTGCTTACAACTGTTTTGATTTTAGGAATTTTCCTTGGTCAAGGTAATCCTCCTGTAGGAAGTTCGAAAGATATTGTTGAAGCTATAGGTGCAAAGATGCCAGAAACCCCAACAGCACCTAGATTGCTTTTTGAATATGAACCAGATGGATTATTCCTTTCTCTTCTCATACTTTCAGTTGCTCTTTACATAAAAGGCGTAATCGTTTTGAGTAAGCGTGGAGATAAATGGCCGATTGGACGCACAATAGCTTTTGCATTGGGAATCAGTGCAATCGATTATGCCGTTAATGGCGGACTCGGCGTGTATGCACAAGTTGCCTTTTCATTTCACATGATTTCACACATGGTATTAGCCACACTCGCTCCAATTGGAATAGTTCTAGGGGCACCGATCACTTTAGCCCTTCGCACATTGCCAATTGGGCGCACTCAAGAAGAGAGAGGCGTTCGAGGTTATGCAATTGAAATTTTGCACTCAAGATATTCAAGAGTAATTACTCACCCAGTGAGTGCTTTAATTATTTTCGAAGCCTCACTCTTCGCACTGTATTTTACTGATTTGTTTAACTGGCTAATGAGTTATCACTTTGGTCATTTTTTTATGGGATTACATTTTCTGCTTTCAGGAATATTATTATTTTTTGTAATCATTGGTGTTGACCCAAGCCCACAAAGAACTCCATTTATTTTGCGAATTGGGATTCTTTTTGTGGCCATCAGCGTTCACGCCTTCTTTTCAGTTGCTCTGATGTCGTCATCACAATTAGTTGATGGTGGATATTTTGCCGAAATAGCCAGACCGTGGTGGCCAGATTTCTTGGCGGATCAAAGGATGGGAGCATCCATAGGGTGGGCGATGGGTGAGATTCCAATTTTATTGGCATTAATCGCCACATTCATCCAGTGGATCAGAGCGGATGAAAAAGATGCTAAGCGAATTGAGCGTAATTCGAACCGGGCACGTCAATCTGGAGAACCGGACGAATTAGATAAATACAACCAATATCTCTCGGGCTTAAACAAAGGTGAAGACCCAAGAGATAAGTAAAACAAGAAAGGTGCGGAGTAGCGCGCTAGCCGAAATTCTGCCTTAATTAACCTATGGAAGCGCTTTTTCAATTACCCGATGAGTACATTTCTTTACGTAAATCTGTACGCGCACTTGCGGAAGAAAAGATTGCCCCATTTGCTAGAGATGTTGATGAAAATGCCAGGTTTCCAGAAGAGGCAGCTGTGGCGCTATCTGCAAATAAATTATCTGCAGCTCATGTTCCGGAAGAGTTTGGTGGGGAAGGCGCAGATGCTTTAGCTGTCGTATTAATTATTGAAGAGATTGCCCGGGTGTGTGGATCATCTTCGCTAATACCAGCGGTAAATAAATTAGGTTCTCTTCCTTTGATATTAGCTGGCAACAAAGATCAAAAAGAACGATGGTTACGCCCACTTTCAAAGGGCAAAGGCTTTTCTTATTGCTTATCTGAGTCAGAAGCAGGTTCAGATGCATCCGCATTAAAGACCAAAGCGGTCCGCTCGGGAGATAAATGGATTCTCTCGGGCAGCAAAAAATGGATTTCAAATGCAGGCGAATCTGAGTTTTACACAGTCTTAGCAGTGACAGATCCTGAAAAAGGCAGTAAGGGAATCAGTGCTTTCGTGGTTGAGAAAAGCGATAAAGGTATTTCTTTTGGTGCGCATGAAAAGAAAATGGGATTTAGAGGTTCGCCAACACGTGAGGTTTATTTTGATCAAGTCGAATTAGCGAGTGATCGGATGTTAGGTGCCGAAGGCACGGGATTTGCGCTAGCAATGAAAACTTTGGACCATACCCGAATTACCATAGCCGCACAGGCGATTGGCTTAGCTCAGGGCGCATTTGATGTAGCTAATAAATATTCACATGAACGGAAGCAATTCGGTAAAGAAATTTTCAATTTTCAAGCAATTCAATTTATGTTGGCAGATATGGCTATGAAAATCGAAGCAGCACGCCAATTAACTTACGCTGCAGCTGTAAAGAGTGAAAATGACAGTTCTGATCTAACTTTTTACTCTGCAGCTTCTAAATGTTTAGCATCTGATACAGCGATGCAAGTCACGACAGATGCCGTGCAAATACTTGGTGGTTATGGGTATGTCTCTGACTATCCAGTCGAACGAATGATGCGAGATGCGAAATTAACTCAAATTTATGAGGGAACAAATCAGGTACAAAGAATTATCATTGCGCGAAATTTAAGCTAATTAATTAAATCTAATTATTTTTGTTGGAGTAACTAGAGCATTTACTTTTTGGTCATGAATTTCTTGCGGCAAATCTCCTTCAAAAATTTCCCCATCATGCAACAAACAAACTTTCCATCCTGAATTTAATTTAAGAGCTCGATCATATGAACCACCACCCTGCCCAATCCTCAATCCCTTCATATCGACACTCAGAGCTGGCACCACAACAACCTGAGCCACAGAGATTCCAGTAATTCCTAAATTTTCACCAGATTCGGAATCAATCCACTCTAAAGAATTGTCATCAAGTAATTTCGGAAGAAGGATTCGTATGCCACGGCTCCGGAGAGTGGTATTCAAGATTTGAGTTGATGGCTCACTTCCATACGAATCGTAGGAGGCGACCACTTTTACATGACCAAATTGCACTTTCTCCAGTTCCTCAAGCAGAAGTGAACCTGCCCGCCCATCACCTTCGGGGGCCAATTTTCGCAAGTTGCGCAGCACACGCCGAGTCTGGCTCTTCTCTTCCATGTGATCAGCGTAAGGTGTGATCACTATGGGATCTAATGTATTTAAGGCAGTTATTCCGGCTGCTGGCCTGGGTACTCGCTTTTTGCCGGCAACCAAGTCGATTCCAAAAGAGATGCTCCCAATTGTTGATAAGCCAGCCATCCAATATGTGGTTGAAGAAGCGATTCGAGCGGGTTTAAGCGACGTGTTGCTGATTACCGGAAGAAATAAAGGTGCTCTTGAGGATCATTTTGATCGAGCAATCGAACTAGAGGCAACATTAGAAAATCGTGGAGATCTTGAAAAATTAGCTGCAGTAAAAGAAATAACTGAACTTGGGAAAATTCATTATGTTCGTCAAGGAGATCCACTCGGACTAGGTCATGCTGTGCTTACGGCGGCTAATCATGTGGGCAGTGAAACATTTGTGGTTTTACTTGGCGACGACTTGATTGCAGAGCAAGATAATTTGTTAGGTGAAATGCTTGAGGTGCATAAAAAATTTGGTGGAAGTGTAATTGCCTTGATGGAAGTTCCTGATTCTCAAGTATCTCTATATGGAATTGCATCGGTAAAGAAAACTGATTCAAACAATATTGTAGAAATTATTGATTTAGTTGAGAAACCTAATGTGGAAAGCGCACCTTCTAATTTTGCAATTATTGGAAGATATGTTTTAGATCCAGCAATCTTTAAAGTTTTAGAGAAAACTCAAGCAGGTCGTGGTGGAGAGATCCAATTAACAGACGCAATTCGAGAACTCGCATTAAATGAAAAATTAGGTGGCCCAGTTCATGGAGTCATTTTCTCTGGACGTCGTTACGACACAGGAGATCGTGTTAGCTATTTAAAGACGGTTGTTGAATTGGCAAGTTCAAGAGAAGACATTGGCGGAGAGTTTGCGACGTGGCTAAAGAGTTTTGTGGGGAATCTGAATGGAAAACGTTGAGAGTTATTTAAAGCAGCTGCTATTACTTACCCAGCCTTTAGCTCCATTAGATTTACCTTTATTGGATGCACATGGAGCAACTCTTGCATCAGATATTGAAGTTGGAACGCGCCGAGTATTAACAGGTGGAAGTCGAATTAGATCAGCACATATTGGGATTGCGGCTTCTGTTGGCCTAGATCACTTGCCTACTCGCCCACACCCTCGGGTAGTGGTGATTTCAGCAGGTGGTGATTTAACCGAACCAGGAGAGCAACTTGAAACCGCTCATTTCTACGAAGTTAACTCTTGGTTATTGACCACCTCTGTGCGAGAAGCTGGGGCAATCGGTTATCGAGTTCATACAATTCCAACAACTTCATCACAACTCAGATTATTAATTGAAGATCAACTTGTTCGTGCTGACTTAATCGTCATCACAAGCGGTCCAGAGTCAGAGGGCATGACACAAGAAGCGTTAACTGAACTGGGAGTCATTAGCAAAATTCAAGTAGAGATGAACCCAACCGGAAATCATAGTTTTGGGTTAATCGGACCAGATAAAACTCCGGTAGTAACTTTGCCAACTGACCCGATGACAGCATTTATTTCATTTGAATTGTTTGTGCGGCCAATAATTCGACAGATGTTTGGAAGAAAAAATATTTTTCATCCAACATTAAATGCAAAATTGCTTGAAGCAGTAAACTTTGAATCTGGTGCGCAGCGCTATCTTCCAGCACTCCTAGATCTAAACAACAGCGAAAGAACTGTTAAAGCTCTTGATTTAGAAAATTGGGCAGATGCGAACTCCTTTATAATTGTGCCGCCCGGGGTGAGTAATTTGCCATCCGGAGGAGTAGTTTCTGTTATGAATCTTGAGCTGAGAGCGGACTAAAATGCTGCTTGAAAGTGGCGAAATAAAGTTACGATCGCTAAAAAGAAGTGATAAAAAACAGTGGGAGCAACTTAGGTTCAAAAATGAAAAATGGCTTAGGCCATGGGAGGCCACATCCCCGGACCCGTTGATTTCACTGCCAAGTTTTCAGCAGATGCGAGCATTCCAACGACGCGAAGAAAAAGCTTTGCGCTCAATCACTTGGGCAGTGGTTTATCAGGGTCGGATTTGTGGTCAAGTCACCCTGGCTGGCATTTCATTTGGTTCCTATAGAGGTGGCCATATTGGGTATTGGATTACTTCAGAACTTGCCGGGCGAGGATTTATCCCAATGGCTGTGAATTTGGTGAGTGCATATGCCTTCAAGGAACTGGGTTTGCACCGTTTAGAAATTTCCATGCGTCCCGAAAATGCGGCCTCGAAACAGGTCGCGCTCAAATGTGGTTTCGAATTCGAAAGTCTGCGAAAACGATTTTTACATATTGATGGGGACTGGCGAGACCATCACACTTATGTGAAAGTTTATGAGCCAACACGAAGCGGCCACACTCCTTAAATCCATCATTTGAACCATCCAAACTCATATCGTTAACCCATCATGAGTTCTGGTTTGATCTACTTCGCCGTGGTTGCAATGTGGGTAGCGTATTTTCTACCTAGATGGTTGCGAACGCATGATGAAATTTCAGATAACAGAAGTTTGGAGAGATATCAGAGTGCCATGAGCTTGGTATCTCTGGGTACTAGCCACGAAAATCTTCCAAGTCGCACAGAAGTTGCCGAGAACAAAATTCGGCAAATGCGACAACGTCAATTAATTTTCATCACCCTGGCTGCAATTTTTTTGATTGTATTCATTTCGACTTTATTTGGTGGAGTTCCATTTAGAACAAATGCACTCCCGCTTTCATTAATCCTAATTTATGTGATACATGTTCGTAGGCAAAAAATTGTTGAAGAGGTTTCAACTCGCCGCAGGCTTGCAGCAGCAAGAGCGACAAACGGAGTACGTGCCAATTTTTCAGATGTGCTCTATCGCTCGAATGAAAATACAACAGAACATTGGATCCCATTACGGCCATCCACCACAGTGACAGTTATCCCAAATACAACATGGCAACCAGCAGATGTTCCACTTCCAACCTATGTAACCGCTGCTAAAGCAGTTTCTCGCCCAATTAAAGAAGCACCTATAAAAGCAGAAGTCGCAGTAGGGCCAGATGAGATATTTGATCAAGTAGCAATTGACGAAGCAGATTTACGCGCAGCAAATTAATTTAATTAAATCCATTTTTTAAACCACATCAAAGAACGCCAATCATCATAAGTAATTATTTGTCCAACAAAAACTGGAAAATGGTAGAGAAAATTTGCAGCGATAAGAGAGGTTAGAAAAATTATGGAGTAAAACTTCAATTTTTGATTCCCGAATGAACTTAAGTAATAGATACGCAACACAGCAACAAGAGTCATGATTAACCAAGGTTCAAAGATGATCGAGTAGAAGGTAAAAGTAGTACGCTGCGGATAAACAAACCAAGGTACATATCCCGAACCTACCGCTAGCAAGATAAAGCCAGTGTTTAACTCTCTATTTTTAAACCAAAAACTAAACAAAAATACAAGTGCAATTGCTGCGGCCCACCAAAGCAAAGGGGTCCCCAATGCCAGCACTTCTTGTGCGCAAGATGATGCACCGCATCCTTTAGGAGTCTCGTAGAAAAAAGAAGTCGGTCGGTACATAACTAGCCACGACCAAGCCTTGGCTTCGTAATTATGGTTTTCAGTCAAATGAGTATGAAAGTAGAGCATCTCGGAGTGGTAGTACCAAAAGGAGCTGATCACATCTGGCAAAAACCCAGGATTTTCAGCTCCCCAGTTCCGACTCCAGCCTAAAGTCGATTTAAACCAGCCAAACCAACTCACCACGTAGATTAAAACCGGAAGAATCCCTAATTGAGCAGAGAGCAAAGTTGTGATTTTTAGATAATTTCTACTTTTGTCTTCTTCAATTTCTTTATTTGTGCGAACTCGATAGATATTTCGGATCAAGTAATAAATTCCAAAAAAAGCGATGTAGTAAATCGCACTCCACTTAGTTGCAAATGCTAAGCCAAATAAAAAGCCTGCTATCCAGAAATTTTCTTTCAGTAAGGCATAAAGAGCAACTAATACAAAAAACATTAGGGTCATATCTAAAAGAGAGGTCCGCGACATTACAAGATGTAGTCCATCAAGTGAAACCAATCCTGCTGAAAGTAATGCCCATCTTTCAGATTTAAATAGATGTTTTGCAATTAAATAGACAAAAAGAATTGAAATACTGCCGAGCAATGCTGTAGAAAATCTCCAGCCAAAAGAGTTGTCACCAAATAATTTAATTCCTGATGCAATAATCCATTTGCCTACCGGTGGATGAACGATAAATTCAGCCGTACCTTTTTCAATTTCAACGCCATACTTTAGATAATCTCTAGCCGCATCAACATAGTAAATTTCATCGAAGACCAATTCTTTCGGGCGTCCAAGATTTACAAAACGAACGATTGCTGAGAATGCAAGAATCAGCAGTAGCCACCTACGGATCAGAAGGTATCGGAAGCCTTCCAGCGCTTTGGTCATGGAGGATAGGTTAGAACCTGAGATGATAAGAGTGTGAAAAAGAGCCAATTAATCCTTGCTGGCGCCCCTTTAGGGAACAGTCGAGATCTTTCTCTACGGGTACGAGATTTATTGAGTGAGGTGGATCTGATTGCCGCCGAGGATACTCGTCGGCTTTTACGGCTTTGTAGCGATTTAGAGATTTCACTTAGCGCTCCAGTCATTTCATTTTTTGCCGGAAATGAAGCACAGCGCACACCTGAATTAATCTCTGCCTTAACTGAAGGCAAAACCGTTTTAGTTATCACCGACGCGGGAATGCCAGGAATTAGTGATCCTGGGTATTTAATTGTTAGAGCGGCACTGGATGCGAATTTTGAGATTGAAGTTTTACCTGGGCCAAGCGCTGCAAGTACAGCGTTACTACTTTCTGGTTTATCTATGGAACGCTATATTTTTGATGGGTTCCCACCGCGAACTCAACAAGCGCGGCAAAATTATTTTGAAAGCATCAAATCAGAGAGTAGGACTGTAGTTTTATTTGAAGCGCCACACCGCATTAGAGAAACTCTTGAAGATGCGATCATAATTTTAGGCAACCAACGCCAAGGTGCAGTTTGTCGTGAAATGACTAAAACCCATGAAGAGATTGTGCGTGGGTCGTTAGCGGAACTGGAGAAATGGGCCAATTCAAAAGAGATGTTGGGTGAAATAACTTTGGTTATTGCCGGACCGAGTGCTGGCGAGATTGCAGAGTTAACGCCTGTTGAGATAGCCGCAAAAGTGAAGGAGCTGGAGGGGGTTGGAGCAACAAGGCAAGAGGCGGTCGCACAGATCGCAATCGAGTTTGGCTTACGTAAGCGAGCGATATTTGATGCCTTAGTCGCCTCTAAGATAGGACAGTGAGCAACAAAGCCTTTTATCTAACCACGCCGATTTACTATGTAAATGATGCACCACATATTGGTCATGCCTACACGACCGTGGCGGGCGATGTTTTGACTCGTTGGCACCGCCAAAAAGGCGAATCAGTTTGGTTTCTAACAGGAACTGACGAGCATGGGCAAAAAGTTATGCGAACTGCTGAAGCTAATGGCAGCGATCCACAGAGTTGGGCCGATCGTTTAGTCGAGTCTGCTTGGATCCCCACGTGGGAGAAATTAAATATTGCTAACGATGATTTTATTAGAACAACTGAAGATCGACACATGGAACGCGTGCAACGTTTCTTGCAAGGACTTAAAGATTCTGGGCACATCTATGAAGGTAAATATGAAGGACCTTATTGTGTTGGATGCGAAGAATTTAAACTGGCCGGAGATTTACTCGATGGTGCAACACCCGATGAAAAACTTTGCCCGATCCATTCAAAACCTGTAGAGCTGCTAAGTGAAACAAATTGGTTTTTTAAATTATCAGCCTTTGCTCAACCTTTGATTGAACATTACAAATCCAACCCCAGTGCATGTGAGCCAGCAAGTGCGCGGAATGAAGTTTTATCCTTCCTAGAGGGAGGCGTTTCTGATCTTTCAATTTCACGCTCATCATTTGATTGGGGAATCCCGGTTCCATGGGATACCAAGCAAGTGGTTTATGTCTGGTTTGATGCGCTACTTAATTACGCAACTGCCGTAGGAATAGGCGATGACCCAACTTCTGAAGGTGGAAAAAAGTTTGCAGAGAGTTGGCCGGCCGACGTTCACCTAGTTGGCAAAGATATCCTTAGATTCCATGCCGTCATCTGGCCAGCCATGTTAATGGCAGCAGAATTACCTGTACCTAAAAAAGTTTTTGCGCATGGATGGTTGCTTGTTGGTGGCGAGAAAATGAGCAAGAGCAAATTAACTGGAATCGCACCTTCAGACATTACTGATTTCTTCGGTGTCGATGCATTTAGATATTACTTTTTGAGATCGATTCCATTTGGCACAGATGGCTCTTTTTCTTGGGAAGACATGGTTGCTCGATATACGAGTGAACTTGCTAATGATTTTGGAAATTTAGCTTCTAGATCCATTGCGATGATTGAAAAGTATTGCGATGGCAAAATTCCACAACCAGCAGCAGAACCAAAACTTTCCGAAGCTGCCCAAAAAGCCTGTGAAATTGCAGATGAACGTATCTGCGCTTTAGATTTCCAAGGTGGAATTTTAGCGATTTTAGATTTTTGCAAAGTAGTCAATGGATACGTAACAGATCAGGCTCCGTGGGTTCTGGCTAAAGATCCAGCAAACAAAGTTGAACTCGAAAAAGTTTTATACACAACAGTGGAATCACTTCGAATTCTTGCAGTGTTATTTCATCCAGTTATGCCTGAGACCTCTGAAAAATTATGGGAGGCACTCGGTGCAAAAATTCTAGGTCCAATTGGTGAGCAGAAAATAAGTGAAGTCGCTACATGGGGACAATTGCCCGCAGGCGTTCAAGTATCTAGAGGAGAGGTACTTTTCCCTAGATTGCCAGAACCGGAGAACGCGTGACCGATCGGCACAATCGCGATATTGAGAGAGTTGCCGCGCCTTTACCTGAACCGTTGGAAGAAACAACAATAGATTCACATTGCCACATGGAGTTGATCGCCAAAGCTAGTGCGGATGATGCCGCCGTTGGAGTTATCTTGGATGTAGCGAAAAGTGTGGGAATTGATCGAGTAGTTCAAATTGGTTATGACTTAGAGCAATCAAAATGGTCTGTGGCATGTGCAACTGCGTGGCCAGGAAAAGTCCTTGCAGCTGTGGCTTTACATCCTAATGAGGCGCCGGTCGTGAAAAACCTAGAAGAGCAATTAACGGAAATCGAAAAATTAGCTGCAGATCCGCGAGTTAGAGGTGTGGGAGAAACAGGTTTAGATTTTTATAGAACCGAACCTGCTCTTCGTGCAAAACAAGAAGATTCCTTTAGAGCACATATAGAAATTGCCAAGCGGAAAAACAAAGCCTTAATTATTCACGATAGAGATTCACATTCTGATGTCCTTAGAGTGTTACGAGAAGTGGGCGCACCTACGAAAACCATATTTCACTGCTTCTCTGGAGATCGCGAGATGGCAGAGGAATGCATTTCCGCAGGCTACTTTTTATCTTTTGCCGGCACTGTGACTTTTAAGAATGCTCCAGAACTTCGCGAGGCTTTGAAAATTACTCCACTTTCACAAATGTTAGTGGAGACTGATGCACCATTTTTAGCTCCGATGCCACACCGAGGTTCGCTGAATTTTCCGGCACAGATTCCAAATACCCTTAGATTTATGGCTGAGGTTGTTGAACGCAATGTTAATGAATTAGCCATAGCCACCCGTGAAAATGCATTATCAATCTTTGGTTCATTCGACTAACAATGGAAAATACCGAAGCCGCCTCTCCCGCCTCCCCAACTTTGGGCGCCACCGAGATCCGTGAAATTGCTAAGAAATTAGATCTACATCCAGCTAAATCCCTTGGTCAGAATTTTGTTATCGATGGCAATACCTGTAGAAAAATTGTTCGATTAGCCGGAGTAAACAAAACGGATATTGTTTTGGAAATTGGCCCTGGACTGGGCTCCTTGACGATTACACTTCTGCCAATGGCTCGTGAAGTGATCGCAGTAGAGATTGATCGTAGATTAGCTAGTCAGTTAGCCGAGACCATGCAAAATAAAATTCCAAATCATGCAAGTAATCTGCAGATTATTAATGAAGATGCACAATTAATTAATACATTGCCACAACTTCCAACTGCTTTAGTCGCAAACCTTCCATACAACATTTCAGTTCCAGTGATTTTGCACTTACTTGAAAAATTTCCTTCCATCAACAAAGGTCTGGTGATGGTCCAAGCTGAAGTTGCCCAGCGACTTGCTGCTAAACCTGGAAACAAAATTTATGGGACTCCTAGCGTTAAGGCTAAATGGTGGGCTGATATGTCTATCGCCGGGAATGTATCTAGGGAAGTATTTTGGCCAGTCCCAAATGTAGATTCATTATTAGTGGGATTTCAGCGCGGAGAATCCCCTGGCGATGAGGCACTTAGGGTGAAAACCTTCACACTGATAGATGCCGCTTTTTCACAGCGACGCAAAATGCTTCGAAGTGCTTTAAGTGTCTGGGCGGGTGGAAGCTCTTCCGCAATTGAAATTTTAGAAAAGGCGGGAGTAGCCCAAACTTCAAGGGCTGAAGAGTTGGAACTTAAAGATTTCATAGCAATTGCGCGGGCGAAAAGCATTTAGCTTAATTCCGACCAATAAGGTAAAGCCATGAAAGTTGTTGTCCGAGCCCCTGCGAAAATCAATTTGCAGTTGTCGGTTGGACCACTAGGCGATGATGGATTCCATGAATTAGCAACTGTTTTTCAAGCAATTTCAATTTACGATGAAATTTCGATTGAGTCTGCCACTAAAGGAAGTGGAATCGATTTAACTTTTACTGGAGATGGTGCCGCGGGTTTACCCGTTGATGATAAAAATTTGGCATACCAAGCCACAAAATTATTTGCTAAACATACAAAAATTGATTGTGATATTAAAATTTCAATAAATAAAGGAATCCCGATTGCTGGAGGCATGGCGGGTGGAAGTGCCGATGCAGCAGGAACGCTTGTGGCCCTTGATTCATTATTTGAGACATCTCTACGAAAAGAAGAATTATTGAAACTCGCAGCAAAGCTTGGAAGTGATGTTCCTTTTTCATTAATGGGTGGGACCGCGATTGGTAGTGGACGTGGAGATCAACTCACACCGGCACTATGCCGTGGCACTTTTCATTGGGTCTTAGCTTTTTCATCCCAAGGACTTTCAACTCCCGCGGTCTATGCCGAATCTGATCGCTTGCGTCAGTCGCTAGATATTAGAAAGCCAAGAGTTAGTGAAGAGTTGATGCATGCACTCAGTGGCGGAGATGCAATTGGATTGGGCAAAGCATTAGTTAATGATTTACAACCCGCCGCTATCTCACTTAGGCCTGCTCTAAAGATGGCGATAGGTGCTGCGCTCGAATGTAAAGCGATAGGTGCGATTGTTTCCGGATCTGGTCCCACTGTTGCATTTCTAGCGCTTGATGAAGAGAGCGCTATTGATTTAGCAGTAGCACTTTCTTCCACTGGCGCAGTTACTAAAATCAATCGAGCTACAACTCCTGTGAGTGGCCCTAAAGTTATTTAGTAAATCTCAACAGTGTGCTTATCAATAAAATCCCAGTCGTATTCGATTCCGAGACCAGTTCCAGTCGGTGCTTGAACATATCCATCTTTGATTACTAATCCATTTTTTAATCCGAAATTAAAGTCATCAAAGGGATACAACGTTTCGAAGAATTGGCAATTTGATATTGCTAGCGAAGCATGAAGTTGAACCATCTCAAGTCCATGGTAAATAGTTGTATGTAATTCACATCGAACACCAAAAGCCTCAGCAAGGTGAGCAGTTTTCATAACAGCAGTTAATCCACCGCGCCACGAGACATCGGTTCTGACAATGTCCACGATATCTTCTTTGATGTAAAGCGCTGTTGAGTATTGAGCCCCAGCAATTACCTCAGTTCCACAAATTGGAATATCTAATTTCTCCCGCAATTTCTTGAGCGTATTAAAATTCACATCTAGTACTGGCTCTTCCATCCAAAGGTAATTTAAGCGCTCTAATTCGCGACCTACCTTAAGAGCTTCTTCATAGTTGTAAGCGATAACCGAATCTGCCATCAGATTAAAATCGTCACCAACTGCTTTACGGACTGCGCGGTAGCAAGCGATATCTTCTTCAACAGTTCCGGGTGGGTGGAGTTTGTAGCCTTTATAACCTTTTGCTTTCACAGAAAGCGCTTGAGCAACATAATCGTCAGGTCCTGGCAAGAACATGGAACTTACATAAAGTGGAACTTCCTCGCGCGCAGCCCCAAGCATTTTATAAACTGGCATTTCAGCAATCTTTCCTTTGATATCCCAGCAGGCGTTATCAAAAGGACCATATGCATAAATTGGAACGTGATTCCATTTACGATCGAAATTTTCAAATTCTTTTAAAGCTTTCTCTGTGTCAAAAGGATTACGACCAATGAAATATGGCTTAATCGCCGACATCGCTTTACCGGCGATAGTGGCGTCAAGGGCGCCAAACCCAAACGAAGTTCCTGTTACGCCATCAGCAGTTGTTAATGTCACGACGGTAAAATCTGGGCGGTTGCCACCTGGCAACTTGACACCGCTTACGGCATCAATTGATTCGCCGGCATCACTTCCACGACATGCGCGGATCTCTACTTTTTCAATTGCTGAATCGCTTTTGGCCTTCTTACTCACGGCTCGCCCCTTTGTGAAAAATCGTTTTCCCAGAGGCTACAGCGCGAACGGCGCAAATTCAAGAGTTAGTTGTTCAAGATCAACTGTGATCAAGAGTGTTGAGCACTACCCCCAGGAGAGAGGCCAATACCTTTTGCTGAGGTGAGTCAAGTGAATTGATTAATTCTTTCTCGCGTAAAAGTAGATCAGCCATTGATGCATCAACCGCTTTGATTCCAAGCGAAGTTATTTTCACTAAGGATCCGCGACCATCGGATGGATCCGCGCTTCTCGAAAGAAAGCCGGCACCTTCTAGCAAATCAAGACGATGCGTAATTGTTCCGCTCGATACCAAAGTTTCATGCATTAACTGCCCAGGAGTTAATTGGTATGGCTTTCCAGCTCGACGTAAAGCTGCAAGGACATCAAACCCCCAAGTTTCTAAACCATGATGCGAAAAGGCATTACGTCTGGCAATATCCAATTGACGTGCGACGCGAGTTATTCGACTTAAAATTTCAAGTGGCGCAACATCTAAATCAGGACGTTCACGTTTCCACGCGGAAACGATGCGATCAACTTCATCACTCATGATTTTTTGCCACTGAATTTCGGGATAATTTAGGATTAGATTCCAATCCGACTAAACCATTCCATGCAAGGTTAACAATGTGCGCAGCGACTTCTTCACGCGTAAGTAATCGAGCATCCAGCCACCATTGACCAGTTAATGCGACCATGCCGACGAGCATCTGGGCATACATTGGAGCCATCTGTGGATCAAAACCTCGTGCACCTAGTTCAGCAACAAAGATATGTTCTACTTGTGACGCAACTTCACTCAACAAAGTTGCGAATGAGCCACTCTGTCCACCAACCGGAGAGTTCAAAACTAAAATTCGGAAACCATCGCTACGAGTTTCAATGTAAGTTAAAAAAGCTAGTGCAGCATTTTCTGCTTTGACTCGCGGACTTCCCTGTAAAAGCGATTCTGAAATCAAGTGCAGTAACGCCCGCATTTCGCGATC
>DDZI01000020.1:15779-34938 GCA_002346305.1 Actinobacteria bacterium UBA3012
CCGGCGCTGGCCGCAATCTCTTCAACGCTGGTGCCTTCAATCCCTTTTTCAGCGAAAAGGGCGAGGCCAACTTCAATTAATTGAGCCCGTCTTTGGGCGCTGGTCATCCGGATTCTGGCTGGAATTGGGGCGCTCATGAGAAAGAGGGTAGCGGTATGGTCGAAAGTGGCTCATTTTTGCGAGAGAATACAGGTTCCGCCATTGTGTAGTGGCTAGCACATGGGCCTTTGAAGCCCAGGGTCCAGGATCGATACCTGGTGGCGGAGCTCTCTTCGCCGGTAAGACCTTAGGCTTAACGCATTGCAGTAGTTAGCAGAGGGGGGACTGTATGTCTCGCACACCTGGCGCATCTGCCGGTCCAGCGGTCTTTATCCTCGCTGCAGGTGAAGGCACCCGGATGCAATCCCAACTTCCCAAAGTTCTCCATAAAGTTTTAGGTCGCACATTAATTGAGCATGTAATCGATGCGGCGAATGATTTAAACCCCAGCCAATTAGTAGTTGTTGTTGGTGCGCATCGCGAATTAGTTGAAGAAGTTGTTAGCAAAGTTTCACCAGGTGCCAAAATTGTGGTTCAAGAAAAACGAGGTGGTACTGGTCATGCCGCACGAATTGCTTTAGAAAGCGTAAAAGTTTCCGCAGAGACCCCAATATTGATTTTAGCTGGTGATATTCCATTAATTACATCTACAACCTTGCAAGCACTATTAGATACACACGTTGCAGAGCAAAATTCAGCGACGGTTCTTACTGCACAGATAGATGATCCTGAGGGTTACGGAAGAATCGTCCGTGATGAAACTGATGGAATTCTAAGAATTGTCGAAGATCGTGATGCAACTGAAATAGAGCGCGAAATTACTGAGATTAATTCAAGTGTTTATGTTTTTCATTCAACTGACCTTATTGATTCTTTGAGCAAAATAAATAATAAAAATGCCCAAGGCGAAGAGTATTTAACTGATGCTATTGGAGTACTGCAGTCGGCTGGCAAGCGAGTAGAGCCAGTTATTGTTGAAGACTTCATTGAGATTCTGGGTGTTAATGATCGTTTTCAACTTTCAGAGTGCACTGCATTATTGCGTGACCGGATTAACCTGCACTGGATGAAAAGCGGCGTAACCATGATTGATCCAACAACTGTTTGGATTGATCCAACGGTTTCGTTGTCACAGGATGTAGTTATTTACCCAGAAGTCGCGCTCGCCGGGAATACATCTATTGAAAGTGGTGTAGTCATTGGAGCTAGGACTACATTGATTAATTGTGAAGTAAAAAGTGGCGCAAGTATTCGCGACTCATATTGCGATGGAGCTCAAATTGGAGCGGATGCAACGGTTGGACCTTTTTCTTATTTGCGACCTGGAACCGTTCTTGAAAAAGGTGTAAAAGTTGGAGCTTATGTTGAAGTAAAGGAATCTCAAATCGGTGCTGGCTCTAAAGTTCCACACCTTTCATATATCGGAGACACCACCATTGGTGTTGGAACGAATATTGGCGCTGCAACCGTAACGGTGAATTATGACGGCGTAGAAAAGCATCAGACTGTGATCGGCGATCATGTTCGAATTGGCAGTGACACCATGTTGGTTGCTCCACTTTCAATTGGTGATGGGGCTTATACGGCCGCGGGATCTGTAATTACTGATGATGTACCGGCGGGTTCAATGGGTGTTGGACGTGCGCGTCAACGTAATATCCTCGGGTGGGTGTTGCGCAAGCGCAGTGGAAGTGACTCAGCTAGAGCTGCCGAGAAAAATCCGAAATAACGAGGGGATCTAAATATGAGCAACGAGATTCGACTCTCCTCCGAAAAACGTTTACGGCTTTTTACCGGCCGTGCTTTTCCAGAGTTGGCCGAACAAGTTGCCGGTGAGCTTGGCATTCCAATCACCCCTACATCTGCTTATGACTTTGCGAATGGTGAAATATTTGTTCGATTTGAAGAGAGCGTTCGTGGCTGTGATGCATTTGTTTTACAAAGTCATGCAACGCCAGTGAATAAACACATCATGGAACAATTAATTATGGTGGATGCATTAAAACGTGCATCTGCAAAGCGAATAACTGTTGTTGCTCCTTTTTACGGTTACGCACGTCAAGATAAAAAGCACCGTGGACGTGAACCAATTTCAGCCCGATTGATGGCGGATTTATTTAAGACTGCTGGAGCTGATCGATTAATGGTTGTTGATTTACACACTTCACAAATTCAAGGATTTTTTGATGGCCCAGTTGATCATCTTTTCGCACTTCCATTGCTGGCAAATTACGTTGGTAGCAAAGTCGATAGATCACGATTGACAATTGTTTCGCCAGATTCCGGACGGGTTCGAGTGGCTGAGCGTTGGAGCGACTTGCTAGGTGGATGCCCGATTGCGTTTATTCATAAAACTCGTGATCCAAGAATTCCAAATGAATCATCAACTGGACGAGTTGTTGGTGATGTCAAGGGACAAACTTGTGTAGTAATAGATGACATGATCGATACAGCAGGAACAATCACCAAGGCAGTTGATGCACTATTTGAAGATGGCGCTGCTGAAGTAATAATTGCGGCAACACATGCGGTTATGTCAGGTCCGGCTATTGAGCGTTTACGTAATTCGCGCGCAAGTGAAATTGTCATTACAGATACCTTGCCAATTCCAGATGAATGGAAATTTGATCGATTAACTGTCCTTTCGATTGCCCCACTTCTTGGTCGAGCTATTCGTGAGGTTTTTGAGGATGGCTCAGTCACCAGCCTCTTCGAGGGTCATTCTTAATCCCGGCTTAACTGCCTGAACCGCAATTTCCATTTCTAACCATCATTGGCTAACCTTCGGGTTATTCCGGCGAGGGGGAAACCTCCCGTTATCGACGGGGCTTCGAAAGAAGTTCTCGCTGGGCAAATAACCAGGAGGACGTAATGGCTGAGATCAAAATCGCAGGTGCCCGCCGGACTGAATTCGGAAAAGGTGCATCTCGCCGAACCAGACGCGATGGATTAGTACCAGCTGTTATTTACGGCCATGGCGAAAATCCAATCCACATCTCACTGCCAGCACGTGAACTTGGCATTGCCCTTAAATCTTCAAACGTATTGCTAGATATTGATCTTGGAGATCATGTTGAGTTAACACTTCCAAAATCTGTTGTTCGCCACGCAATCAAAGGAACTCTTGAGCATATCGATTTAATTATTGTGCGCCGTGGTGAGCGAGTAGTTGTTTCTGTTCCAGTTCACACATCAGGAGAGTTCGATCGTGATGGAATTTTGGAACACAATCACAACTCAATTGAAGTTGAAACTGAAGCAACATCTATTCCAAACTTCTTAGAACTAGATATGACTGGTTTGCAGGCTGGAAGTTCACTCTATGCAGCTGATGTAAAACTTCCTGCTGGTGTAATTCTTATCAGCGATCCAAAGATGGCAGTTGTACATCTTTCTGTCCGTGCTGCTCAAGAAGAGCCTGTTGCTGTTGCTGCACCTGCTGAAGGCGCTGACGCACCTGCTGAAGGCGCACCTGCTGAAGGTGCAAAGAGCTAATCCGCTAGCCTTCTTTCATGAGTTGGCTTGTAGTAGGTCTTGGAAATCCAGGAAATGAATATTCGACAACCCGTCACAATATTGGGTTTCAGGTTGCTGATTATTTAGCTGGACAAGTCGCTGGAAAATTTAGCAAACATAAATCAAAAGCAGAAGTTTTAGAGGGTCGATTTGGCGTGGGAGTCGACGCTCCAAAAATAATTATTGCTAAGCCACAAACTTATATGAATGATTCTGGGAAATCTGTAGTAGCGCTTAGGAATTTTTATCAACTATCGAATTCTAAAATAATCGTTATCCACGACGAACTGGATATTGATTTTGCAAAAATCCGCGTCAAACAAGGTGGCGGAGATAATGGACACAACGGCTTGAAGAGTTTGACGCAAACTCTTTCAGCTCCTGATTACTTTCGAGTCCGAGTTGGAATCGGAAGACCAGTAGGGCATTTAGACGCGGCAGATTTTGTGTTACAAAACTTTAGCAATATTGAGAAGAAATCATTACAGGATTTGATAATTAGAGCCGGGGATGCTGTCGAATCAATTATGCAAAATGGGTTAGAACGCACTCAGCAAAACTTTAACGAATAGAGCGATCGACCCAATCTAAGTATTTTTTATATTCGACATCAGCAATATTTTGATCTTCGTTAGTGGAAGTAAAGTACAACTTTTCCCCTGAGAATTTAGGTGCTAAAACTTCTGGTGAAATTTCGGTTGCTGCACTTGCGGCGAGGATCGCCGCGCCAACACTAGAAGAATCGGATTCGCTAAATGAAATAACTTCAGAGCGCAAAATGCGGCTTCTAATATCTAGCCATAATTTTGATTGATGAGATGCGCCACCCAAGTGAATAATTGATGGCAATTCTTTACTTAGTGAGTTAGCTTGATCAATTATGTGTCGAGCCGTGAAACCAACTCCGAAAATCACTGCATGCGCGATATCGCTAAATTTACTTTGGTGGGAGAGCCCAGCAAAGAGCGCTCGAATATCACTACGCCAAATTGGGGCACGTTCACCGGCAAGAAAGGGTAGAAAGATTTCACTGTGAGCATCGCTGCTTTCAAGAGATTTCGAAAGCAACTCTTCTGGCGTGGAATTAAAAAGTTCTGCAGCCCAGGAAATTGCAGAACCACTACTTTGAGTTGGACCAAATATCACCGGTAGCGGGGCACAACTTTCGGGGACAGTTGAAAGATTATGTTTGCCCTCAGAAAATTTTGTGCAAGATATTCCAGCAATGTCCGAACTTCCAGAGATTACAAATGCAGTTGGTTTTGAAAATACTTCTAAAGCTAACATTCCAGCAAGAGCATCTGACCAACCAATCGCTACCGGAATGCCAGGTGGTAGAAATTTATTATCAATTGAAGTTTTCCCAGCGACTTCCCAAGGCTTTCCTATAGCAGGTATCAATTCATCTGACAGGCCAAGAGTTTTCCATGCTTGAGTGGGCCTTAAAGTCTCAGCATTTATCAAACCTTTGCTTGACCAATTATCTGAAGCAAATTCACCAGTTAAATGGAAAAGTAAAAAATCTTTTGCTTGTAACAAGCGAGAACCTTTATCTAAAATTTTTGGCTCATGTTCTTTTAACCAGCGGACTTTAGGCAAAATTCCTGAAGGAGCCCAGGGTAAAGAGAGTCCAAAATCTTTTGCGACATCTGGAATTTCTGAGGCAAACAAATCTGCTTCATTTTGTGAACGTGTATCTTGCCAAGTCATTGCCGGCCGTAAAGGATTGCCAAGCGAATCGGTCACCACCAATGTCGGGGTCTGACCAACAATTCCAACTCCAGCGACTTTGGTTAAATCAATATCTAAATCACTTAACACTTTACTTAGCGCAGATAGCCAATCCAGGGGATCTTGCTCAACCCAACCTGCATTTGGTCTATGAGTTTCATATCCAGCAGCGGCCCTGGCTATGACCTGACCATCTTGATTTATCGCTGTGACTTTCAGGGCAGAGGTACCTAAATCAACTCCAAGCCAGATTTGCATAAGACTCCCTTTCTGCCTGAGTTGAGGGTACCCTCACGTTTGCACGAGAAGGAGCCGAGATGACAACTATAAAGAAGATCTCAACTTATTTGTTGGGGCAAGATCAAATATTTGTCAAGATTGAAAGTTCAGAGCCTGGATTAATCGGATGGGGAAGTGCCGCCTTTGCCGGCCACCACAAATTAATTGCAATCAGCGTTGATAAATACTTAACTGATTTTTTAGTTGGCAAAGAGGTAACTGAGATTGAAGATATATGGCAGACCTCTCAAGTCCAATCCTCTTGGCGAAATGATCCAGCACTAAATTGTGCGCTCTCAGCAATAGATCAAGCGCTTTGGGACATTAAAGGTAAAGAAGTTGGAAAATCCGTTGTTGATCTCATCGGTGGACGTTCTCGCAAAGCTGTTCCAGTTCTAACAAAAATCGAAAAGAATTTAGATTCGGGATTAGTGGCCGAAGTTGCAAAGTTTCGAAAAGAAGGAATTCAGTATTTTCTGATTAACCCCAAGATGGATTCAAAAGCTGTGACATACGGAAAGCAAATAGTTGAAGTCTTCAGTAAATTACGATCTGAGTTTGGCGAAGAAGTGTATTTCGCACATGATTTTGATGGACGTTTAGCACCCACTGAAGCTCTTGCAGTTGTTAAAAGGTTAGAAGAATTTCACCCATTCTTTTTAGAAGATGTATTTCCTCCAGAACATATCGATTGGCACCTCGCTATGAGAATGCAAACAAAGGTTCCAATGGCGACTGGGAAAAGATTTGTCAATCCACATGAGTGGCTAAATGTAATTCCTCAAATGGCGATAGATGTAGTTCGATGCAACATAAGTGCAATTGGCGGATTTAGCCAAGCATTGAAAGTCGGTCACTACGCTGCTCCAATCAGTATCCGTACCTCATGGTCTGCAGGCGAATTGCAGAGTCCAATTGAGTCGGTTGCAACCGGTCATCTTTCCCTCAATTTGCTGCTATCCGGTCCGCAAGAATGGAGCAAACCTGCATCACAAATCACCGATGTGGTTGATGGATTACCGGAACTGAAAGATGGATACCTTTATTTCAATGCTAAACCTGGATTTGGTCTTGAAATTTCAGAACAATCTCTTTCCCTTTTGCCCTCTTGAGTAATTAGCCAATAAATAGAAAGATAAGGCACTATGACAACCATTAATTGTATAAATGAGATTCGTAGCGAAGTCGGCGAAGGTCCAAACTGGGATGCAGGTACTTCAACCATCTCTTGGGTAGATATTGCTGGAAAGTTATGGTTTGAACAGAATATTGATGGTGGATCGGTTACGAGCCATTCAGTTCCAGAAGTAATTGGTGCGATAGTCGGTCGTAAAAAAGGTGGCTACTACGCCGCCACAAAAGAAGGATTTGCTGAATTAAATTCAGATAATGGTTGGAAAGTAACTAAAGATTTTCTAAAAGAAGATGAACGTATGAATGATGCAAAAGTAGATTCTGCTGGAAGATTTTGGGCTGGAAGTTGCACTATGGGTTTTGTTCCAGGTACTGGCTCATTACATGTCTTATCCGGTGATCTCACTATGAAAACTGTTGCTACTGGAATTACACTTCCAAATGGTTTGGCCTGGAGTGCAGATAATTCACACTTCTATCACGTAGACAGCATGGAACACGTTCTCACTAGTTATGAAGTTGATTTCGAAAACGCTGAATTACATAACAAGAAAACTTTAGTTTCATTCCCGGATGATGGATCAGTCCCAGACGGAATGTGCATTTCTGATGAAGGATTATTGTTAGTTGCAATGTGGGGCGGATCAAGAATTGAGATTTATGATCAACAAGGCAAGAAACAATCAGTTATTGATATGCCAGTAAAACAACCAAGCTCTTGTACTTTCGGTGGCGCAAAAGGCGATCGCCTGATCGTGACTTCAGCTAGAGCATCACTTGGTGATACTGCTAACGAATTAGATGGTGGTTTGTTTATTGTTGATGGGCTCGGACTTACCGGTGCTCAAAGTGAAAAATTCAACGGTTAGGAGAAGTTATGCGCGCGCAATCACGTAATCATTCATGTCGGATCCACGATAATTTTAAAATTGGCAAATTAGATGCTGTGGTATTAGAAAATGAAAAGTTGCGCATTACAGTTGCTGCAGGACGCGGCGCTGATGTTGTTGAATTTTTACACAAGCCTGATGATCTAGATTTAGTTTGGCTAACTGCAAATGGATTGGCAGATGGCGAAGTCAATTACAACTACAACGATCCACTTGGTTCTTTCATTGATGAGTATCCAGGCGGATGGCAAACTATTTTTCCAAATGGAGGCGGCGCCTCAAATTATCAAGGTGCAGATTTTGGGCAACACGCTGAAATGGCACTCTTGCCATGGGATTTTAAGATTTTGAAAGATACGCCTGAAGAGATTTCAGTCGAGTTTTTCGTTTATGGTCGGAAAACTCCATTTTTGGTTAAACGAACCATGAGTTTGAAATCTAATTCAACAACTTTAGATATGGTCGAAACTATTGAGAATTTATCTGATGTAGAAATTCCAACAATGTGGGGATTCCATTTCACATTTGGACCACCATTTATGGATGATGATTGCCGAGTAGTACTACCCGGAAAACCAACTGCGATGCCACACGCCAGTGAAGTTTATGGAAGTTCACGCCGGCTAAAAGGAAATGATCATTTTGCTTGGCCTGTTGGAGTTGGCCCAGATGGCAAGCCAGTTGATTTCAGCCATATTCCGCCACGAAATACTCCAACAGAGTTGCTTTACATAAAGGATTTAGAGCGCGGTGAGTATCGAGTTGAATCTCCAAACAAAGGATTGGCTGCAGTTGTTAAGTGGGATAAAAAAAACCAGCCTTACTTATGGTTCTGGCAAGAATTTGGCGCAACTAAGGGTTATCCATGGTTCGGTCGTCATTACAACATTGGTTTGGAACCATTTTCAAGTTTCCCCACAACTGGAGTAGTTGATTCTGTAAAAAATGGAACTGCTTTGATTTTTAAGGGTCGAGAGATTAAAAGCAATAAGTTCTCATTCGGTGTCGAAAAGATATAGCAAGTAGTAATTAAGGGAGTGAAATGGATTTTGTTGGAAAAGTAGTAATAGTCACGGGCGCCGCAAAAGGCATGGGCTTTGGTGCTGCAGTTAAATTTGCAAACGAAGGTGCGAGCGTTGCGCTAGTTGATAATGATGCTGCCACCCTTGGCACTGTCGAAAAGAACTTTCTATCATCAGGCAAGAAAGTAAAAGCTTTTCCAACCGATGTAAGCAGTGCAAAAGAGGTCGAAAAGATGGTCTCTGGTGTTATTGCTGAGTTTGGTGCATTAGATGTAATTGCAAATTGCGCTGGAATTCAAACTTATGGTGACGCTGTGGAGACCACGGAAGAGATTTGGGATAAAACCTTAGATGTGAATGTTAAATCTATGTTTTTAACTGCAAAGTATGGCGTTCCACATATGCGCAAACGTGGCGGCGGCGCAATTGTGAATATTTCTTCGGTTCAATCGATTGGCGCTCAAAAACAGGTTGTTGCTTACTCAACTTCTAAAGGTGCAATTAATGCACTGACTCGTGCAATGGCGATGGATTTTGCAGTAGATAAAATTCGAGTTAACTCAGTCCTTCCTGGTTCAGTAGATACGCCTTTGTTACGTTTTGCTGCTGAAACTCATAAAGGAAATAAAACTGTGGATGAAGTTGTGGCTGAATGGGGAAGTTCACATCCAATTGGTCGTATGGGAACAATTGAAGACATCGCTGAACTTATAGCGTTTTTGGCTAGCGATCGAGCATTATTTATTACAGGCTCAGATTATGTAATTGATGGTGGTTTGATGGCGCAGATTCCGGTAATACTTCCAGAAAAATAATTGATTTAGCCGGTGTTACGTAAACCTGCTGCAATTCCGTTGATGGTAAGTAGCAGAGCACGACGTAAAGTTGCCTCGTCGCTGTGGTCACCTTTGCGAACTCTTTGTAGAAGTGTTACTTGCAGAAGTTGAAGTGGGCGAAGATAGGCATCTCGGACTTGCAAAGTCTGGGAAAGAATTGGTTGATCACTAAGCAACTCGTTTTTGCCCGTCAAAAGCAAAATCTCTGCAACTGTTAAATCAAATTCAGCCCGTATTTTATCTAAGAAATGATGAAGCTCAGGGTTAACTAAAGTTTTTACATAATGTTCAGCCGTTACAAGATCTGTTTTCACGAGCGTCATTTCAACATTGCTAATGAAAGTACGGAAAAAATGCCATTCGGTAAGCATGTGCGCTAGAACATCAGATTTCCCAGCTTCACGAGCTGCCTTTAATCCGGTTCCGACCCCAAACCAGCCTGGAACAATTTGGCGCGATTGAGTCCAACCAAACACCCATGGAATTGCCCGCAGGCCACTTAAGTCGGCACTGGAATCTGGTCGTCTTGATGGCCGTGAACCTAGGAAAAGATCCCCAAGTTGTTCTACTGGAGTTGATTCAAAGAAATACTGAGGAAGATCAGGATGGTCAGTCAAGGTGCGGTATTGCGTCATAGCGGCGCTACTAACCAGATCCATGCATGAATCCCATTTAGCTAAATCTTTAGGACTTTGACGTGGCGCACGATTTAAAACAGTGGCTTCCAAAGATGCCGCAAGCATCAACTCAACATTTTCGCGCGCGAGTGATGGGAGCGAGTACTTATCGCTAATAACTTCCCCTTGTTCAGTCATTTTAATTTCGCCATCAACCGAACCCCAAGGAAGCGCAATTAACGCGTCATATGTTGGCCCACCACCGCGACCAACTGAACCACCTCGACCGTGGAAGATGCGAAGTGCAATTCCATGTTTCATTGCAACATCACGCAAACGTCTCTGTGCCCGGTGAATTTCCCATTGGCTAGTTGTAATTCCAGCATCTTTATTTGAATCAGAGTATCCGAGCATCACTTCTTGAACGTTTCCACGTAACTCAAGAATCTGTCGGTATTCAGGAACAGCCAGAAGTGATTCTAAAATCTTGTCTGCAGATTGCAATTCGGCAACAGTTTCCAAAAGTGGAACATAACCAATTAAAGAAAATGGATCTTCGCGATTTAGATTTAATAAACCGGCTTGTTTGCCCAGAACTACCGCCGCCAACAAGTCATCAGCGCCCTTTGTCATTGAGACGATATAACTTTCGATTGCTTCATTGCCAAATCGCTCGATAATCTCACCTATTGCATCAAAAGTTGCCAAGGTTTGCTTACCAAGCTCGTCAAGCTCATCTTTAGAATTTCCAGCCAGTGGGCGAGGGTTGGCTAATTCAGCTGCTAATAAATTTAGCCGTTCATTACTACTTAGTTCTGGATAGTTTTTTACACCAACGCTATTAAATAATTGATTTAGTAGATGATGATGACGATCAGAGTGCTCACGAACATCAAGAGTTGCATGAATTAATCCAAATGCTGAAACATTTCTAATCATTCGATCAAGTTCACCATTTGCAATCAATTCACCTTTATGACTCATGAGTGAATCGCGCATAATTAGCAGATCATCAAGTAATTCCTGAGTATTTCCATAGTCGCGGCCTGGCTCGTGATCTTTCAGGGCGGCATGGCGCTTTTGAGTTAGTAGTAATTTATGACGAATAGCAGTGGCTTTTAATCGATAAGGCTCTTCAACGTTGATGCGTCTAAATCGTTCTTCAATCTCTGGCAAAATCTGTAAATCAGCTGCTACAGATGCAAGTAGTTCTGCGGAAGCGCCGGCAATACGAGTTGAAACAGAAAGTGATTGACGAAGTGCATCTAATCTTTCGAGAGTTACCCGAATGCTGTGACCAACTTGGGTGGTAATAGCATTTTTAGTTACTTCTGCAGTTACGTGAGGGTTTCCATCTCTATCTCCTCCGATCCAACTTCCAAATGAAAGTGGACGAGCAGTCGAATCAAGAGTTATTCCAAATTTATTTAATTCAAATGCAAAATCTTCAAGAACTTGCGAAACAGTTGATCTACTTAAATCATCCAAGTAGTAGAGCGCATTCATGGCTTCATCAATAGGTTCTGGACGCTCTAAGCGCAATTCATCTGTTTGCCACAACAGTTCAATTGCTTCAGCAAGCCTGCGATTGTTTTCTGGCACATTTTTTGCATCAAGCAAATCTGCAATTGTTGCTAGTTTGCTCAAAATAGATCGGCGTGCGGCTTCAGTTGGGTGTGCAGTGAAAACTGGTCGCACTGAAAGTGATGCAACACTCCTTGCTAATTCATCTCGTGAAATCTTTTGATCAGCAATTCGATTAGATGCACGCTGCAACCATGATTCACCACTCACTCGTTCGTTTGCCAATGTGCGGGCACGATGGACCTGCTCAGCGACATTTGCTAAATGAAAGTAAGCGTTAAAAGCTCTTACTAATCTGATGCTGTCGTCGACATCAACCTTTGCCAACAAATTAGCGCCTGCAGGGGAGTCTTCACGAACTGCCTGACGCACTTGCTCAACCAAATCAAGGAGTGATTGCCCCTCTTGCCTGGCGATTGTTTCTCCCAACAAATCGCCTAAGCGGCGAACATCTGCGCGTAACTCCGCGCCATCACTGGAAGGCATGGGGTGATTCTCTCAGATAGAGTCGACCTGTTGCCCCCCCGCATCTTGCGGTTTGGGGCTTCTGGCGTTGTTCCGAAGCGAGAATGGGGGCGAATATGGCCGTTGAATCCTTATTGCCTCATCTCAAATTGCAAGATCTAAGTGAATCAATCAGATCTGGCAAAAAGGTCATCGCCCCAAATTCACTTCACTCATGGTTAATTGCTCAATCTGCAAGCATTAGGAGCGAAAATCAAAATGCCCCAATCTTGGTAGTAACACCAGGAAGCACTCTTGACTTGCAACGCGAATTAAATGAGATCGCACCGGAATTAGTAATTCAAACTTTTCCTAATTGGGAAACTTTGCCGCACGAAAGATTGAGTCCTCAAAGCGACACAGTTGCAGCTAGATATCAAGCATTAAATATGCTTCGGACAAACAAGCAAATTGATATTTTGCTAACTCCAGTCCGTGCATTAATGCAGCCATTTGTAAAAGGGTTTGGTTCGATCGCCGCACCTAAATTTGAAGCTGGCTTGCAAATTGATATGCATAGATGTGCAGAAGAATTAGTTTCCCTTGGATATATAAGAACTGACTTAGTGGAAAAACGCGGAGAGTTTGCTATTCGAGGTGGCTTACTTGATATTTTCCCACCACAAGAAGATCATCCGATCAGAGTTGAATTCTTTGACGACACAATCGAAGAAGTGCGCACTTTCGCAATAGCCGATCAAAGAACTATGGCACTTATTGCAGGAGCAGTAACAGCACTTCCGAGTCGCGAAATGGCACTAACGGAAGATGTAAAAAAACGAGCAGCTGAATTAGTAGAAAAATACCCGGGGATTTCTGATTTATTAGGAAAAATAGCAACCGGAATAGCTGCCGAAGGAATGGAATCATTAATTCCAGCTCTGGTTGACTCAATGGAGTCTTTAACTGAGATACTCCCAAAAGATTCTAAAGTTATTTTAGTTTCTCCAGATTTAATAAATTCTAGGGCTGGTGAATTAATCTCAACTGGTCGTGAATTTTTAGAAGCATCTTGGCTTAATGCAGCACATGGAAATACAGTTCCAATTGAACTTGGCGGAAGTTCCTTTATAGAGTTGGCTGATGTATTGAGTGAAATGGAAAATCGAAATTTCACTATTGGATCAGTCGCACCATTTGGTACTGATGGTGAAAATTCTGAATTTGCTGAATTTGGAGCAATCGAACCTATACGGGGAAATGTTGATCGATTTACTTCTCAGATAAATGAAAAGATCAAAGAAGGATGGCGAGTTGTAATTGCGGCAATAGGTCATGGAACCGCTGAAAGATATGCAAATTTGCTTAATGACGCAGATATTCCTATGAAGTTAATTGAAGATTTGGCAGAGGTCTCACCAAATGTCGCGCATGTAACCACCTCAGCCATCAGATTTGGATTTAGTGCTTCTCACGAGAAAATACTCCTAGTCACCGAAAGAGATTTTGTTGGCGCTAAAGCTGTTAACACCGAAGGAGCGAGACTTGCCCCTAGACGAGGTAAGCGAATCGACCCGCTTGCATTAAAAGACGGGGATTATGTTGTTCATGAAATTCACGGAGTAGGTCGTTTTATTGAAATGGTTGAGCGAGTAGTTGGTGGCACAACTAGGGAGTACTTAGTCATTGAATATGCATCAAGTAAGCGTGGACAACCAGCAGATCGCCTCTATTTGCCAACTGATTCACTAGATCAGATAACTCGTTATGTTGGTGGCGAAGCGCCATCTGTTCACCGGATTGGTGGTGCTGATTGGCAAAAAGCAAAAGGGCGAGCGAAAAAAGCAGTTCGTCAGATAGCAAGTGAATTAATCCAACTTTATGCTGCTCGTACAAGTTCGCCAGGATTCGCATTTTCACCAGATACGCCATGGCAACGTGAGTTAGAAGATGCATTTCCATTCTCAGAAACACCAGATCAGTTATCGACTATTTCAGATGTAAAGGCGGATATGGAACGACCATATCCAATGGACCGAATTGTGTGTGGTGATGTTGGTTTTGGAAAAACTGAAGTAGCAATACGTGCAGCATTTAAGGCTGTTCAGGATGGAAAACAAGTTTCAATTCTTTGCCCAACCACATTACTTGTACAACAACATTTAACGACCTTTAGAGAGCGGTACTCGGGTTTCCCGATAAGAGTCGAGGCGCTTTCTCGTTTTTCAACTCAAGGTGAAATTAAGAAAGTAATTGCAGATTTAGCAACCGGAGCTGTTGACGTTGTAATCGGTACCCATCGCTTACTTTCCACTGATGTTATTTTCAGAGATTTAGGTTTGATGGTTGTGGACGAAGAACAAAGGTTTGGAGTAGAACATAAAGAGATTTTGAAGAAATTTAGAGCCCACGTAGATGTTTTATCCATGTCGGCGACCCCCATACCGCGAACTCTAGAAATGTCGATTACAGGTATTCGCGAAATGTCCATCATGGCAACCCCTCCCGAGGAGCGCCATCCAATTTTGACTTATGTCGGGGAGTACGAAGAGAAACAGATTACTGCGGCTATCAGAAGAGAGTTGTTAAGAGATGGTCAGATTTTCTATATTCACAACAGGGTCGAGAGCATAGATCGAGCGGTAATTAGATTGCAGGAGTTGGTTCCGGAAGCCAGAATTCAGATCGCTCATGGACAGATGTCAGAAGATGCACTCGAAAAAGTTATTGTTTCTTTCTGGGAAAAAGAATTTGATATGTTGGTTTGTACAACAATTGTTGAAAATGGAATTGATATTCCAAATGCAAATACCTTGATTGTCGAACGTGCAGATCTGATGGGCTTGTCTCAATTGCATCAACTACGTGGAAGAGTTGGACGTGGTCGTGAACGGGGATATGCATATTTCTTGTATCCAACTGAAAAGCCACTAACTGAAACCGCATTTGATCGACTTGCAACGATAGCGGCCAACACTGAACTTGGATCAGGCATGCAAGTGGCGTTAAAAGATTTAGAAATTCGTGGCGCTGGAAATTTACTAGGCGGAGAACAATCTGGTCATATTGCAGATGTTGGTTTTGATTTATATATGCGCATGATCGGGGAAGCAGTTTCAGAGTTCCGTGGCAAAAAACCAGAAAATCTTGATTGCAAAATTGAATTACCAGTAGATGCGCATTTGCCTCATGATTACGTGGAAAGCGAACGAGTAAGATTGGATATTTACCGGAGATTGGCTGACTCTAAAAACGACGCAGAAGTTGATGAGATATCAGCAGAATTGGTAGATAGATTTGGCGCCCTCCCAGACGTAGTTTCAAATTTAATGAATATCGCCAAGTTACGGGCAACCGCGAAGGCGCGTGCTTTGCGCGAAGTAGTAATGCACGGAAAATTCCTGAGATTAGCTCCGGTAGTTCTGAGTGATTCGCTATCTGTTCGAATGGACCGGATCTACCCAGGCCATATATATAAGGCAACTGCCGAAACCTTACTTTTGCCTACGCCTGGTTCTCGAAATCTGGCCAATTCGCTCACACCTATGGCCATAGGGAATACTGAACTCCTGAGTTGGGTAAATGAGGCACTCGAAAATGCAGCGCCGATCAAATAGGGAGTTTGTGATGATCTTGGAGAGAATTATGAAGTTACGCAAAACCAAGGCAGTACGAATCGGTGCCTTACTTGTTGTTGGCGCTATTCTGGCCGGGTGTGTGAACTCAAGTTCAGCCGCAAATATGAAACATGGTTCTATCTCTATTTCAAATTTACAATCCACCATTAATGCGATCGTCGCAGAACGCATTGAGACAAACACCATGCCTGAGAATGGACTAACTGGTGAGAATTTAGTTCGGGCACAGTTACGCCTCAAGATTATTTCATTCTTGTTGCATCGCGGAGCAAGTGAAAAAGGCATAGTTATTAATCCGGCAGAGGTAGCGGCAAATCGTGAACAAATTATCACTCAAATTGGCGGAGAAGCTGCTTTGCCTGCTGCTCTTGCAAATGCATCAATTGCTGCAAGTGATCTGGATCGTTATATCGAAGATATTATTATTCAAGACAGTCTGCGCGCGAAGTTAGTCGCACCAACTGCATCAGACCAAGATTTCAGCATGGCTTTGCAAAATTATGTAAGTGAAATTGGAGCTCGCGAAAACGTTAAGCTAAATCCACGTTATGGAGTATGGGTTACAGCTACCTCAGACATCAATCCTGTTGATGCCACCAATGGTGCTGTAGCAGATCCTGCTAACTAACCTTTTCCTATGATCGAGAAATCCCAGCTTCAACATTTGGTTGAAGTTATGGATCGCTTGCGCTCATCGGGTGGATGCCATTGGGATGCAGAGCAAACACATGAATCACTGCTCACATATTTAATTGAAGAAAGTTATGAATTCATAGATGCAGTTGAGCGATCTGATCGGGCAGACATGCTCGAAGAGCTTGGAGATATTTTGCTTCAAGTCGTTTTTCATGCTCGTATTGCCAGCGAAGAGGATGGCCTCGGGTTTAATATCGAAGATGTAGCAAAAGGAATCAGTAACAAATTAATTAGCCGCCACGCACATGTTTTTGTTGAAGGAAAAGAGTTAACCGCAAGCGAAGTTGAAAGTAATTGGGAAAAAATCAAAAGCACCGAAAAAGATCGTAAATCTGCAGGGGATGGCGTGCCTCTTGGGCAGCCAGCTTTGGCATTGACTGCAAAACTTATGCATAGAGCTAAAAAACATGGAGAAAGTGCAGAGCCTGTTGTAGAGATCAAGAATCCAGAAGTAGTGGATCAGGCGACCATTGGGGATTTACTTTTTGCCGTAGTCGCACTTGCTGCCGAACATGGAGTTGATCCAGAGCAAGCCATGCGGAGTAGGGCACGCGCATATAAAGAATCGCTATCCAGAAGTGAATAGAATTAAGTCCTGACCTGAAATACCTGAAATATTAGGGCTTATAAAAAGGAGCATTGAGTGAGCACTTCGGCAACAATCAAAGGAATCAAATCACGAGAGATTCTTGATTCGCGCGGTAATCCAACCGTAGAGGTCGAGGTTTTCCTTTCAGATGGAAGCATCGGAATTGCTGCCGTCCCAAGCGGTGCATCAACTGGAGCACATGAAGCAGTTGAGTTGCGTGATGGTGGAGATAGATATGGCGGCAAAGGCGTCCTAAATGCAATTGCTGGAATTACTAATGGGATTACTCCAAAATTAATTGGCATTAATGCTGGGGATCAAAAAGCAATTGATAAGTTAATGATCGATTTAGATGGGACTGAGAATAAATCTAAATTAGGCGCAAATGCGATTTTGGGAGTCTCACTTGCGGTTGCAAAGGCTGCCGCTATCTCTGAAAAAACTCCACTTTTCAAATATGTAGGTGGAGATAAAGCAAATTTATTACCGGTGCCAATGATGAATATTCTCAATGGTGGTGCGCACGCAGATACAAATGTTGATATCCAAGAGTTCATGATTGCACCCTTTGGAGCAACCTCATTTAAAGAAGCGTTGCGTTGGGGAACTGAGATTTATCATTCTTTAAAATCGGTTTTAAAGAAAAATGGTCTTGCTACAAGCATTGGTGACGAGGGTGGATTTGCGCCAAACTTAACAAGCAACAGAGCCGCACTTGATTTGATTTTAACTGCAATTGAAAAAGCTGGATTTAAAGCCGGCGATCAAATTGGATTAGCGCTAGATGTGGCCGCGACCGAGTTTTATGAAAAAGAAACGCACACATACAAATTTGAAAGTAGTTCACGGTCATCTGCAGAGATGATTAAGTATTACGCGGATTTAGTTGCAAATTATCCACTTGTTTCAATTGAAGATCCGCTAGATGAAAATGATTGGGATGGTTGGGTAGCAATCACTAAAGAGATCGGCTCCAAAGTTCAATTAGTTGGAGATGATCTTTTTGTAACAAATCCAGTTCGACTTAAAGATGGAATTGCAAAAGGTGCCGCAAGCGCACTCCTTGTAAAAGTTAATCAAATAGGTTCGCTCTCAGAGACTTTAGCCGCCGTAGATATGGCTCACGCTTCAGATTATCGATGCATGATGAGTCACCGATCAGGTGAAACCGAAGACACCACAATTGCTGATTTAGCAGTTGCCACAAATTGTGGGCAGATAAAGACCGGTGCCCCTGCTAGATCTGAGCGAGTTGCGAAGTACAACCAGTTATTGCGTATAGAAGAGATATTAGGTTCAGATGCAAAATTTGCTGGAAAAGGCGCATTTCCGAGATTTAGTAAATAGTTTTAAATAGGTGGTGAATTTCTGTGGCAAATAGCATCAAGGGAGTGACCGGGAGATTTGTAGCGCTCTCTGTGGTCTTTTTTCTGATCGCTTTAACTGTTGCACCACCAATGCAGAGATATTTCAGTCAAAGAGCACAAATTAGCGCTGTTGAAGCACAGATAGACGCGAGTAAAGAACGCTTGCAAAATGCTGAAGCAGAGTTAGCAAGATGGAGAGATCCTGCTTATGTTAAATCGCAAGCAAGGGATCGCTTGCACTTCGTGCTTCCGGGAGAGCGGCAATACATAGTGGTTGGGGCAAAGACTGAGCAAACTGCTGTCGAAGAACAAAACTCTGTAGCCGATCAATTGCCAGATTATGCAACTTGGTATGAAAGGTTAATCTCGTCAATCCAAACTGTTGCCACTTCTGGAGCCGTAATTGAAACCAAGTGAGCGAGATTTATTAGTAGTTAAAGAACAACTAGGACGCACACCTCGGGATGTTCATGGTGTTGCACATCGTTGTCCTTGCGGAGAAGTAAGTGTGGTTGAGACACCGCCTCGATTAGGTGATGGAACACCATTTCCAACTTTTTACTATGCGACTTGTCCGCGTTTAACCGGCGCAATCTCTACTTTAGAGACTACGGGGATGATGGGTGAGATGAGTTCAAGATTAGAAAATGATCCAGATTTAAATGGTGCATACAAAGCAGCACATCTTGATTACATCGCAGCTCGCAGTGCCCTAGGTGTTGATGTTCCAGAGGTTGAAAACATAAGTGCCGGTGGAATGCCAGATCGGGTTAAATG
>DDZI01000061.1:0-5592 GCA_002346305.1 Actinobacteria bacterium UBA3012
ATGCGCGCCTACTTTGATTATGTAAATTCAAAAGGCGGAGTTAATGGCCGCAAAATCAGATTAGTCGTTAAAGATGACGCCTATAAGGCTGGTCTAACAATTTCCACCGCATCTACCCTAATTAACAAAGATAAAGTCTTTGCCATGGTTGGAAGTGTTGGAACTCAGACCCATATTTCTATTATCAAGGACATTAACCGTCGCGGAATTCCAGATCTATTTGTAAATAGTGGATACAGCGGATTTTATACCGACCCTAAAAAGTACCCAACATCATTTGCCGGTCTTGGAACTTATGTTGTTGAATCCAAAATCGAAGCAGAGTACTTGAAGAATAATTACGCCAAAGAACTTGCAGATGGCAAAGTTGGCATTCTTTATCAGACTGATGATTTTGGGCGAAATGTAGTTGCCGGATTTAAGCAACAAGGCGTAACTTTCCCAGCTGCAAACACTCAAAAATTTGTTGCAGGAAGCCAAGCACTCGGTTTAACCACTCAGGTTAAAGCGCTCCAAGCCGCTGGTGTGACTCTAGTTGTGATCGGCGCCGTTGCTAATGCAACTGCAATCACAATTGGTACCGCTGCAAAATTGGGCTTTTCACCTAAATGGTTAGTAACAAGTGTGGGTTCTGATGCCACTACTTTCAAAACTATTCTTGGCGCACAGGGAACTCCTGCTGCAGTTTCAGCTGCATTGCTAACTGGCGTCATCTCAGCCTCACACGCACCAGCACCTGGTGAAGATACCGATGAGTTTGTCATTGCATTTAAGAAAATCAATGATGAATTCAATCTTGGCGAAAAAACTTGGGATAACAATATTTTTCAAGGAATGAACATTGCCTACCTAACAACTGCAGCCCTTATGGGTGTTGGTAAAAAACCAACCCGCAAGAAATTGATCAAATTCATGGAGAACAAAGGTGCCACATTAAGTAGTGCTGCACTTTCCCCACTTGCATACTCATCAAAGACTCATGAGGCGTACAACTCCTTCTGGATTGGTGCTTATGACGCAAATAGCGTCTTGAAACCAATTGATGGAACACGAGTGCTTTACACCACTGATTCTGCAGATGGTCCAATAACCGTTTCGACATACAAGCGTCCAGCAATTGCTGCTGATGCGCTTCCAAAGGTAGGTTAATTATGAAGAGCACATTGAAGTTACGTTCATTTATTGCTGCATTTGGTACCGCTGCATTGTTTGCAACAGGATTAGTTGTTGCTAGCCCTGCTCACGCTGGAATCTGCTCCACAGATGCGATAACAGGTGTAGAAACCTGCGCTTCCACACTTAAAGGTGGAGCAGCTTACAAATTTATGGTTCCGACAAAGAATTACAACGGAACGATGTTCTTCTGGAGCCATGGTTTCCGTCCTTCATTCGGCTACCCAGGTTATGTCGCACCAACTGGCGTAGAGCAGATGACGTTAAGCAATACCGGCCCAACGCCTAGAGCAGATTACGCAACTGAGTTGCTGGCCAAGGGTTACGGATTAGCTGCTTACGATCGGGCAACCAATGGTCTTCATGGTTGGAACACCGAAGAATCAGTTCCACTTCTGAAGGAGTTAGTCGATCTTTCCAAGACGATCGCTCCAGCTACTAAGCGAAATGTCATCTGGGGATCATCAGGAGCCGGACCAGTAGTGAATATGTTCGCTGAAAAGTATCCAGAGTTAACTGATGCAGTTGGTTTAGTTTCACCAGTTGCCACAAATATCTCTCGCCAACTTCAAAGTGGTTGCGATATTTTCTACTTGTTAAGCATTTTCGCTGATCCAACTATTAAAGGTTGCGCAGCATTAGGAGCCGCTGGCCCAGCAGGACATATTGCTGCACTTACTGAATTGGGTAAAGTTGTTGCTTTGCTAACAGCATGGTCGAAAAATCTTGGATCTCCAGGATTAACTCAACCTGCTGCAGTTGTTGCAGCAAATCCGGCGTTTGGTGCAATCCCACAAAGATCCGCACTATTGCTGATCGGATTGCTAGCTGGAATCCCACAAAAGAGTAAGCACATGGATGGAGTCACAACTGGCGGAGCGATAGTTGAACAGAGCATTAACGCTACTGTTGCCATTTTGGAAAACATCGGTGAAGCTGCTGCAACCGGAATTCTTGCCGACCAAGCTGTAGCTGAAAAAATCGGTGGCCCTTTCTATGACAATACCAAAACCAATTTCGCCGCATTGTTGGATGAGGGTGACGCCGGTCGTTACAACCTCGGATTATCTGGTGATGATGGAATTAACGGCATGTTGGGAGTTTTGGCACAAATGCCAAGAGTCTCCGCACCTGCTGCAAATGTTGCAAAAGCAGCAGCATTGGATCCAGTTAAGTACACCTCTACTAAGCCAACAGTTCTTCTTCACAATGAAAATGACCGTTTGGTTTGGCCAGGTCAAACAGCTGCTTATGTAGCAGAGCGAACTGCAAAGTTTGCCCCTACTCAGGCTGCCTATGATTCCGCTTATACAGCCTATGAGAAAGCAGTTGCTGCTTATGACAAGAAAATCGCAAAAGCTAAAACTGCTGCTGCAAAAGCTAAAACTGCTGCTGCAAAGAAAAAGGCAAGAGCTGCACTAGCTTCAGCGAAAGCAAAAGCTGCACCAGTCGAGCCGGTCGAACCAAGTTCTAACGTACTTGCACTTTATGCAATGGCACCGGTTGAGTACACCAAGTACACAGCGGCTGGATTGCCAGATCTTGCAGATATTGGCGCTTCATCTGGTGTCGGTCATGAACAATTCACCACGGCACAAGTAATTGCATTCGCAGAAATGTTAGATGCAGCTGCTGCAAGTGGAAAACTCAATATCACGCCGGAATCATTTGAAATCTTCGGCGCTGGTCTTGGGATAAATGGAGATTTGGATTACCTTCCAATCCCTCTTAAGTACTAGTCGTACTGAGTAAATAACTGCCGTAATGGGCGCTTACCTCGAAAGGGGTAGGCGCCCATTACTCTTTTGCATGTGAATCCAATTCAATCAGTTGAGATCTCAACCGAGGAGCAGATGGGGCAATTTGGGCGCAAGTTGGCGGCTAATTTTCAAATTGGGGATTTAATAATTTTGGAAGGCCCGCTCGGAGCGGGAAAAACCCGATTAGCTCAAAGCATTGGTAAAGGATTATTGGTTAAAAGCGAGATAACTTCCCCAACTTTTGTTATCGCAAAAAACTATCAGGGCCGAACTCCATTTATTCATGCAGATGCATATCGATTATTAGATTCACCAACCGGAGGATTACAAGATCTCGATCTTGATACCGAAAATAGTATTACCGTCGTTGAGTGGGGCAAGAATTTTGCGAAGCAATTAAATGATCAATATCTTTTAATTACCATTTCGATCATTGATGAACTAAGACGCGAGTTAAAGGTAAGCAGCGTTGGCGAGAGATGGAAGAGTTTTACTTTATGAAGATCTCGCTAGTGATTGACACATCAACTCCGCGCACAATCGCAGCAATTATCGCTGACGAGAAAGTAATTTGGTCAGGGTTCCATGATGGTGCGACTTCGCATGGTGAAGCACTTGGCAGGTTGATCGACCAGGCAAAAAATCAAGCAACCTTTAAGTCAATCAATCAAGTAGTTGTTGGGATGGGTCCTGGACCATTTACTGGCTTGCGAGTAGGTATTGCCTTTGCAAGAACATTTGCGCTGGCAAGAGAGATCCCTTGTATCGGTGTTGTCTCACTTGATGCAATTGCAGGGGCAGCCAGCGCACTAGATGAAATAATTTCGGATTTCTTTGTGATCACAGATGCGCGCCGCAAAGAGATTTACTGGGCTAAGTATCAAAAAAATGGCGAACGTATTACTGAGCCTGCCGTAGCAAAAATCGACCAAGTTGATTTCGAGAGTTTTCCAGTTGTCGACTTTGGATTCCCAGATCCTTTAGCCTTAGTGAAATTAGCTACGCAATCCAATTCGATCCGGACTCAACCTTTGTATTTGCGAAAACCTGATGCAGTTTTGCCAAAGTTACCTGAACTTAATTATCGCGCCATGAATAATTTTGACTTAGGGGCCGTTTTAGAGATTGAGAAAGAGTTATTTCCGGATCCGTGGAACCTGGCTCAATTTAAAGAAGAGTTAGCCGGTGTGCCAAAAACCCGAACTTACTATGTGGTTGAAATTGGTACGACCCAAAAGATTGTCGGTTTTGCTGGTCTTTACTGCCCTGGCAGTGGCGCAGATGCCGACATTCAAACCATCAGCGTAAGTGTGCAATATCAAGGCAATGGTATTGGCCAAGGGTTATTAGATCTCTTGATTAATGCGGCAATTGAGCGCCATGCGCCAGCAATTTTTCTAGAAGTTCGCGCGGAAAATGAACAAGCTCGAGCGCTGTATGCAAAAAATGGATTTACTCAGATATCGGTTAGAAAAAATTATTACCAAAACCCGCAACCACATAATAAAAGAAGCGATGCAATTATTATGCAGAAAATCTTAGGCGTGACTTATGAGTAATTTATCAGCACCTTTAGTTTTGGGAATTGAATCATCATGTGATGAAACAGGTGTTGGAATAGTCCAGGGGCGAAAACTATTGGCAAATGAGATCGCATCAAGTGTTGCCGAACATGCCAGATTTGGTGGAGTAGTTCCAGAAGTTGCCGCGCGTGCGCATGTTGATGCAATTTTGCCGGCAATCGAGCGTGCGCTAAAAACTGCCAAAATTAAATTGACAGATCTTGATGCAATTGCAGTAACTGCCGGTCCCGGATTGGCAGGTGCACTATTAGTTGGTGCGAGTGCTGCAAATGGTTTAGCTGCTGGACTTGGAATTCCACTTTATGGCGTTAATCATTTGGCGGCACATGTTGCTGTTGAATATTTAGACACCGAACAAGTAATCCCAGCAACTATTGCTTTGCTAGTTAGTGGGGGACATACCTCAATCTTGAAAGTTGATGAGGTCACAAAAGATATTAATGTCATGGGCGCAACTATGGATGATGCCGCCGGTGAAGCATTTGATAAAATTGCGCGATTATTAGGTTTGCCATTTCCTGGTGGGCCAGAGTTAGATCGTTTGGCTACAACTGGGAATGCAACAGCAATTAATTTTCCGAGAGCGATGACTTTATTTACTGATGAAAGTGATCGAACAACAAAAGAATTTAGTTTTTCTTTTTCAGGATTAAAAAGTGCAGTTGCAAGGCACATTGAATTAGCGGTCAAAAGCTCTGGTCCTTTGTCGCAAAGCACTCGTGCTGATATTGCGGCTTCATTTCAAGAAGCGGTTGTAGATGTGCTTTTGAGTAAAGCAGTTATGGCGGCCAAGCGCGAAGGTATTGAGCATCTCTTAATCGCTGGTGGAGTGGCTGCAAATTCACGGCTGCGGACATTGGCAATTGAGCGCACTAAGGCGGCCGGCCTTAGATTGGCGATCCCCAGCCCAGCTCTATGTACCGACAATGGAGCGATGGTTGCGGCCCTGGGCTCTCTTGCGATTACGGCCGCACGTCCGCCCAGCGCAGCCGGACTGGCTGTGGATCCGGGTGCAGCCGTGGAACAGGTGCTTTTCCCCTAGCTTCCCCTAGCTTCCTCTAGCTTCCCCTAGTCAA
>DDZI01000061.1:5693-6432 GCA_002346305.1 Actinobacteria bacterium UBA3012
CTCAAATTGACCGTCCCAACTCAACCCTTTACCCTTGGCGTTAGCACTCTCACCCTGACACTGCTAACCCGCCAGATCTTTGAATTTGGCGATACCAGCAGCTGAAGGTGGGCGGTGGATCCAAGCAGGTACAGAGAATTAACGAAACAAATTAGCAAAGGAGCCGGGAATGTCGGTATCAATTAAGCCACTAGAAGATCGCATCGTTGTTAAAGCCAGTGAGGCAGAAACAACAACCGCATCAGGTCTGGTAATTCCAGATACTGCAAAAGAAAAGCCACAAGAGGGAACTGTTATTGCAGTTGGACCAGGACGATTTGATGATGGCGTTCGTGTTCCAATGGATGTAAAAGTTGGCGACAATGTTATTTACAGCAAGTACGGCGGAACCGAAGTTAAGTACAACGGTGAGGAATACCTCGTGCTATCTGCACGCGACGTACTCGCCATTCTTGAAAAGTAGGCGTACCTAGATGTCAAAACTTCTACAGTTTGATGAAGAAGCTCGTCGTGCGATGGAGCGTGGCGTAAATGCGCTCGCCGATGTCGTAAAAGTAACACTCGGACCTAAGGGCCGAAATGTTGTTATCGACAAGAAATATGGAAACCCAACTGTCACCAACGATGGTGTCACAATTGCTAAAGAGGTTGAACTCTCTGATGCAGCTGAAAACATGGGTGCCCAACTTGTTAAAGAGGTAGCAACCAAAACTAACGATGTCGCTGGAGATGGAACAAC
>DDZI01000061.1:6589-7358 GCA_002346305.1 Actinobacteria bacterium UBA3012
GCACAACCAATGGGACTTAAGGCTGGAATCGAAGCAGCAGTTGTTGCAATTACAAAGAAGTTGCATGAAAACGCAACTCCAGTAATCGACAAAGCTCAGATTGCAGATGTAGCAACCATTTCAGCGCAAGATGTAGCAATTGGAAATTTAATTGCTGATGCCATGGATAAAGTTGGCAAAGACGGAGTTATCACCGTCGAAGAGTCCTCAACCACCAATCTTGAGTTGGAATTCACTGAGGGAATGCAATTCGATAAGGGATATATCTCTCCTTACTTTGTAACTGATGCCGAGCGCATGGAATCTGTTTTGGAAGATGCTTACATTTTGGTATCTGGTACCAAGATCTCTGCACTAAATGAACTGCTTCCACTTCTTGAGAAAGTTGTTAACTCAGGTAAGCAACTATTGATTATCGCTGAAGATGTCGAAGGTGAAGCTCTTTCAACATTGGTAGTTAACCGCATGCGCGGAACTTTCACCTCTGTTGCAGTCAAGGCACCTGGTTTCGGAGATCGCCGCAAAGCAATGTTGCAAGATATTGCAGTGCTAACTGGCGCAACCGTTATTACTCCAGATGTTGGATTGAAACTTGATCAAATCGATTTAACACTTCTTGGTCGTGCTCGTCGCATTGTGGTTACTAAAGATGCAACCACCATCGTTGATGGAGCCGGCAACAAAGCAGATGTTGATGGACGCGTTAGCGAAATCCGCAAGGAGATCGAACGCTCTGACTCTGATTGGGATCGCGAGAAGTTGCAAGAGC
>DDZI01000062.1 GCA_002346305.1 Actinobacteria bacterium UBA3012
TCCCGCGCTTCGAAATCAACCCAAACACAGGCGACGATCGCCCCGGAGGCGTGGAATCAGTAGTCGCCGAAAACACCATTCACTTTGGCACAAAATACCCAAGCGCACTGATACTCCCCATACGCCCTGCGCACTAATCCCTAAAAAACAATTTGAAACTCAGGATGATTCGCCACCAACCATAAAACATCTTCCAATACAGCAACATCACTAATCGTCTCGCCATACTCCGCCACAATCGCCGCTTCCGCTTCAGGCAATGAACGCCCCCACGCATGATAAATCAGATCCTGCGTATTCACCGGCCCCGCTTCCAATAGCGCAGTCGCACTCACCGTAAGATACGCCGCAAGCGTATCCCCATTGGTCATTTCCAATGCCTGCAACCGTGTAAAATCCGCTTCCCGCGCCAACACAATCTGATTGCGATTCGGACGACCCAAAATAAGCATAAACGGATCCGCATGAATCCGCCACGATCGCACAGTCCCCTCGGACAACGAAGTCGAATCCAATTCGTTCTGTGGCACTTCAAACTCAGAGTTCGCCAGCCACGATCCCGTCAAACACGCCAACGCATCATACAATTGCTCCGGCTGTAAACGACGCGGGGTCGGCCCACGAAACACAAATTCGGCATACTCCACCTTCGACGTATCACTCTCCATCTGATACGCATCCGACGAAGCAATCAACGCCAACAGCGCCTTCACATCGTAATCCAACTGCACAAATTCCACCGCCAGCCAGTCCAACAAATCCGCGTTCCACGGTTCCTCGTCCAACTCATCCGGTGCCGAAACCAATCCACGCCCCATCAGCTGCTGCCACAAGCGATTTGCAATCGTACGCGTATACCGCCCATTCTCAGGGTCGATCACCAACTGTGCAACCTGCTTACGGCGCTCTGCCACAGGCGTATTCCCATCAATAGTGCCCATTTCCGGCCACAAAAATTTAGTCCGAGCCATCTTGCCCGTAGCCACATCACACCGCGAAATCTCCATCGCTTCATCCGCAAATGCATTCGCCAAGCCATACGCATCATCCAACTTCCATTGATTCACAAAACTATCATGGCATGAAGCACACTTCATGTTCACACCCAAAAACACCTGTGACTGTGGTGCCGCCTGAAACTAAATTAAGACTCAGCTGGCCATCTATGCTTGGAGCATCATTAACTGGGCTGATGGCTATAGCAACTGTTGCGGTAGAAGTGGCGCTGTTTTGAGTGATGGTATAAGAAAGCGTATCCGAACCATTGTAGTTGGCTGTGGGAGTGTATTGAATATTATTTCCACTAATCGTAGCAACACCATGCGCTGGTGCAACGCTAACGGAAACTGTAAATTCATTGCCGGCAACCAAATCATCATTGGCCGCCACATTAATAGTTAAGGCTGTGTCCTCAAGGGTTGTCACGCTATCATTAAACGCAAGAATTGAAGGAGTGAGATCGCCCAGTGAGATAGGTTCAACGGAAGCTATGTAGTCACTTAAACCTGAGCCATACTTTGCAAGCAAGTCTTCGGATGCAGACCCTGATGCAATGGTTAGTATGTCGGTTTGCAAAGTTTTTAAACTAAAATTCAAGATTGAACTTGTAGCTGCATTAGTTCCCTTAACCTGAATCAAAGGCATGATTGCGGACAACGCGGCCACTAGATTAGTTTTACTAGAATCTGAAATGGTGACTGATTTTGCTTCGATTAGGCCATCTATAACCTGGCCGATAAAGGCACTTGATTCAATATCAACTTTGAGGGAGGTTGCAGCAAAAGCAGTCTCCAGCTCTGATGCAATACCCTCGAAGTAGTCCGAGGTATCTTCAGAAGTACTCTTAAGGGAATTGGTAACATTCGAGAGAGTGAGTGCCAAGACGGTTAGCTGATTGCCCTTTTCATAAAGCAGTGCGTACATGCCCCCAGTATCTTTGTTGGCAACCGGATCAGTTGTGAAAATATCTATCGAAGCATCAAGACCTAGAGCGGCATATATATTGTCTGGGCTATCCATAAAAGTAGCAATTGTCGTTACCGGTGTAACCACGAAAGAAGTTTCAGCGTAACCAGCATTGGGAGCCGCTAGGACCAGATTGGATAATAAGGTTTGCGTATCAACATCGGTTCCACCGAGGCTTACAAATTGACCGTTATCGTACTTAACAGCAAAAGCACCGTTGGAATCTGAAGTTGTTGATACCTCAGATCCGTCAACCTCAAAATTTGAATTGGTGTCAACAAAAACAAGGGCATCTGATAAATAACCATCGACTATGGTTCCAGTTACCGTGCGATAACCAGTGACTGAAGCAGAGCTGCTTAAATTACCGCAGGTTAGTGCAAATGAACTGGGGCCGACTGATGAAATAGTAACAACCTCCGTGCCCGATCCAGATTTTGTACCTGACCAGGATCCCGATGCAGTGGGCGCACATGCTGCATCGTTAGTCGACCATGTGAGAGTCACAGTTGTTCCAACCGCAACCTGTGAAAGACTCGCTGAAAGGTTTAGGCTCAATGCTGGTGGCGCAACTACTGCCGATCCGCCACCGCCACCGCCACATGAAACTATAATAAATAATACTGGAAGAATACCGAATAAATTGGAGAGTTTGATCATTTTGTTTCCTGTTCTAATCTAATTACAAATATATAAATAATAATGTACAAATAAAAAATACATTTCAATAATTAATATACACTTTTTTTAGAATCGAAGTCACGAAATGGTCTGAAACTATTAGATAAAAATATTTTATGCTTTTATATTTAATTACAGGAGAGTATCTCTAGAAAAAATAGGTAACTTCAAGGCCTAGGGTTCCAAAATTTCTATTGAAGTAATTTTCAGTTCTTTGGTTGACTGTAATGGGCTCAAATCCAAGCAAGTTATTTTTATAGAAGCTCCCTAATATGGCTATTTCAAACCTATCAACAGAATATTTAATTCCTGAGGTCAGCATAAAATTAGTTTCTGGAATAGAGCCAGTCGAAATATAGCCATCCTGCTCTATGTAAAGGCCAGACAGTTCATAGAAAAGATTAAAAGACTGTGTGATGGGCCAAGTTTTGGCGAAGGATAAATTAATCTGTTTAGAAGACCAGCTTGATTGCTGGGGCAATCTTGCGAGCTCTCGATTAATAATATCACCGAGTTTCTGGCCTTCAATTTTAATATTCAGAATAAAATTTGAAGTAATGCCGTCCAATGGCGTTAGCCAGAAGTATTGCATCTCAGTGAATTCCAGGCCAACACTTAATTCATCGATAAAAAAATTATTTAAAGCTACTCTATAATTAAGTTCCAGCGCTTCATTTTCGCCATCTATATAAAGTAATGACTGGTTTAGATCTTTGTATCTATCACTAGAATTTGAAAGTATCAGATCCGAGTCTTCGCATGAGCCTATAACAAGAGAGTTAAATGAGTAACAATCAAAAAATTGGCGATCAGCAGACTGTTTTTTATAGGCAAAAGTTAGAGCAGAAGAGGCATTCAACAAGTACAGGAATTCATACTTTTGCTTATCAGCAGTGAGGTTAACTTTCTTGGGCTCGTTAGATCTTATAGCGTCAAGTTTAAATTCTGATTTTGAAGCTAGAAAACCATATTGATCAATTAAAAGAAAAGCCTCAATAGTAGTTTGAGAGCTTGAGTCAAATGAATCAGGTATAGATGGCAAGAAATCCCATTCTTTGTCTGCAGCATTGCCACTTAACTTAACATAACCATCATAGGCAGATATCGCAGGTATCAAAAGGAAGAATAGCGTGAAGATTAGGTTGAGCGATCTCATGAATTAATCTTACAGGAATATATATTATTATAAATGTTACATTTCTGTAAAAATTTAATGAATGTCTTTATGTATAGCATCGATATTACTAATGGCAGCTCTACCAATATAGGTTAAAAAAGAAGCAAGTCTTGGCTCAACAGCACTTTAAATTTGATAGCCGGTTTTTTAGATAGATCAATTATCTAATCCAATAATTTAATTAAACTTGATGTATCTAAGTTTCCATCCCCACATAAGGATAATTTATGATAATTCTTAAGAATTGATTTAGAGGTTGAAAGGTTGATGTCTAACTTCTTGGATTGACTTAATGCAATCTTAAGATCCTTGATCATGAGATCAACAGCAAAACCAAAATTAAAGTTACCCTTGACCATCGTGTTAAAGCGATTATCCATTTGCCATGATTGGGCGGCTCCTCCAGATATTGCTTCCAGGACCTTGCTCATATTTAAATTAGATTTTTTACCCAAAGCAATTCCCTCGGATAGACCTTGGACAAGGCTCGCTATACACAGCTGATTAACCATTTTGGTTAATTGCCCATGACCACTTGGTCCGATATGAGTGATGGATTTTGAATAAGCCTCTAAAACTATCTTAACTTTAGAGAGCTTTTTTTTGGGGCCTCCTAGCATGATAGAAA
>DDZI01000104.1:0-11621 GCA_002346305.1 Actinobacteria bacterium UBA3012
CATTTGGTCTAATCAATTGAACCGCAAGCAATAAAAACAATATTGCTAAAAATACATTTTCGGGAGATCCATATGTAGTTACAAAGGAGATTCCGATTCCAAGAATTAAACCACCTATGACAGCGCCGAGTGGACTATCTAAACCACCAACAACGGCAGCGGTAAAAGCAACAATCAAAAACAAATCCAAAGAATTGGGAGATAAATTTGCGCTGGGAGTGATAAGTAGTCCAGCTAAAGATCCGGCCGCTCCAGATATTGCCCAACTTAAAGTGCGCATTCGACTGACTTTAATTCCACTTAATCTAGCCACCTCTGGGTTTAACGCAGCAGCGCGCATGCCTAACCCCACTCCAGTTTGAGTAAAAAAGTAGGTGAGTAAAAGTAAGACTATTAACACAACTCCAATTACAAAAAGATTAAATGCCGAGAATGGAAGTGTTTCATCACCATTTTTGAAATAGAAACTATTTACCGGAGTTGGGAAACCGCGTTCTTCTCCTGCCCAAAATACCCCGGCAAGTGCCTGCAATATCGCCAAAATTCCAAGGGAGGCGATGACTGGAATTGTTGCAGCGAGGGTTTTGGTAGATGATGAACTTTTCTTATGTGCCAATGGACGCATGATTAATAAATCAATAAACATTCCGAGCAATGACCCAGAAATCAAAGCCACTACAAAAGCGAGCCAATATGAATTTCCAGACATAATTAAATTTGATGCGATGTAAGTAGTGAACATGGCTTGTCCCATTTGTGCAAAATTAACGACTCCCGCACCACGCCAAACAATTACCAAGCCAAGTGCGGCTAGTGCAAAAATTGCGCCGTTGGCAGTTCCAGTTATGAGAGTGCTGATAAAAGTATTCATCAATACCCCAAATACGCAGTTCGAAGGGCAGAATCGGCACGCATTTTTGCTGCAGGTTGATCCGATACAACTTTACCTAGCGCTAATAGCACTCCATGGTCTGCCACTGCTAATGCGGTATTTGCATTTTGTTCAACTAGCAAAACAGTAAGTCCCGTACTTCGAGACAATTGATTAATGCTTTGAATAATTTGCTCGACGACAAGTGGTGCCAAACCAAGGGAGGGTTCATCAAGTAGTAATAATTTTGGCCTTGAGACAAGTGCTCTTGAAATAGCGAGCATCTGCCGCTCTCCCCCTGAAAGAGATCCGGCACTTTGCTTGACTCTTTCAGCCAATCTAGGAAATAAATCTAAAACTTCTGAGATGGCAGCCTTAACATCACTTGAATTTTTTCGCCTTCTAAAAAGAGCACCCATCTCAATATTTTCCATCACTGAAAAAGTTGGAATTACAGCATGGCCTTCTGGGACATGGGCTATTCCTGATCTAACAATCTCTTCAGGGGCAAGATTGGTGATATCTATATCTCCCCATCTGATGGTTCCACTTTTAGCTTTTTCTAACCCTGAGATAGTTCGCAGCAACGTAGATTTGCCAGCGCCATTTGCGCCAATCACAGTAGTGATTTCTCCAGCGTTGGCGATGAAGGAGACTCCATCTAATGCACGGACATGCCCATAATTTGTAACTAAATCATTAACTATTAATTCATTCATAATTAATTACCACTGCCTAATTTGATATCAGCAGGAGTCGATGTTCCCAGATATGCCACCACTACTGCTGGGTCTTGCCTTACTCTTTCAAAAGGTCCACTTGCAATTACTTCACCGAAATTTAAAACGTATACGCGGTCTGATATTTTATTTACGAATTCAACATTGTGCTCAACCACAATAATTGAATAAAACTCTTTTAACTGCATAACTAAATTAGCCAACTTCTCAATTTCATCTTGACCTAATCCTGCGGCTGGCTCATCCAATAACAAAATTTTTGGCTCTAAGACAAGTGCTCGTGCGAGTGCCACTCTCTTGGAGTCTGGGTAAGTCAATTGACTTGGATATTTTTCTGCTAATTGCGTTGCCCCTGCCCAAGCCAGCGCTTTGTGAGCTTTTGCTTTTAGCTTTGCTTCTGACTTTCCGGATGCACCAAAAAGATCTGCAAAAAAACCATTACTTGCGTGCGCTTCTGCCCCAACCATTACATTCTCCAAGGCAGTAAGACCAGAGAACAACCCAACGCCTTGTAATGTCCGCGCTATCCCCAATTTTGCTAATTGGTGTGTTTTAGGCCAAGCTGAATTTTTCCCGTCAAATGAAATCTTCCCACTTGAAGGAGGAACTAAACCGGAGATTGCATTAAACAGGGTAGTTTTCCCGGCACCATTAGGACCGATCAATCCAAGTACTTCATTTTTATTTAACTCGATGTAGACATCATTTAATGCCTTCAAGCCACCAAAGGTGACAGATAATCCCTCTACTTTTAAAAGTGCACTCATGTCACACCTCCGAAACTTGGTTTTCTGGAGCTACTGGGATTCTAGGAGTACGCGAACCTATACCGGAAACTATCTCATATGAGATTGTTCCAGCGGCTTTGGCTAACTCATTTACCAACAGTTTTTCACCAAAGATGAGTACCTCATCGCCAGCTTTTGCAATCGAGTCAATTCCTAAATCTATTGCACATTGATCCATCGAAACCCGACCAATTAAGTGGGCCGGCTTATTGTTGTGTAGAAAATAAGCGCTCCCATCTGTTGACCGTGGCAACCCATCTGCATACCCAAATGTAACTATCCCGATTTTCGTTTCCTTTGTTACTTGCACTGTTGCGCCATATCCCACAGTCGCTCCAGGTGGAATGTCTTTTACCAGCAACAAGCGAGCCCACAATTCCATCGCCGGTTTTAAGGAGAGATTTTTTGGTGGAATATTTGTTGGAGATAATCCATAAATAAGTAATCCTGCGCGAACAAGGTCAAAAGTCGCCTCAGGCAAACCAATAATTGCTGAAGAGTTCGCAATGTGCCGGATTCCTGGATTCAAACCTTCATCGTTCATATACTCAAGCGCACTGTTGAACCGTTTGATCTGTTCTGCATTTAATGGATGAGCCGGTTCATCTGCGCACGCGAAATGTGACCAAGTCCCCACTAACTCAATTTCGTTAGCAGCGGTGAGACGATTTAATTCACTGACTATTTCTGGAAACTCATCGAGTGCGCCTGCTCTACTCATTCCAGTATCAACTTTGAGATGGACTCTGGCAATTAATCCAACCCTTATCGAAGCAGCATAAATCTCTTGTAGTTGTTGTAGCGATGAAACAGATAAATCAATATCGTTTTTAATAGCACCTTCAAAATCTGCACCGGGCGGGGTAAGCCATGCCAACAATGGTGCAGCGATTCCTGCTTTACGGATCTCGATTGCCTCAGATAACAACGCGACGCCTAGCCACTGCGCTCCCCCAAGCAGTGCAGCCTGAGAAGATTTAATCAATCCATGACCGTAAGCATCAGCTTTCACAACTGCCATAACCGGCATATTAATTACTGAACATATTTGAGCCACATTATCTGAGATGTTTTGATAATTCACATAGGCAGCATTTGGTACTTGCATTACTTTGAACTTTCGATCATTACCATGGCAATAACAAACCCACCATCGTGAGAGATTGAGACTTTGACAGTTTTATCTGCCACTAAAGCTAATACTCCACCACTGAACTCAAAACTTGGTCGCCCACTTTCAAGGCGTAAAACTTCAACCTCTTGCCAAGAAAGTCCAGGAGGAACTCCCAGCGCTTTAGCTAAAGCTTCTTTAGCGGCAAACCTTCCTGCCAAATGAAGTGCGATATTTTTACTGCTTCCCTGTTGAATTTCACGATCAGTAAATAAGCGCTTAGCTAGCCCTGAAGTTCTATTAAGTGAACTCTCAAATCTTCCCAGATCCACTAGATCTATCCCTATTTGTGAACTCATGAGATTACTTTAGAGGTTACTTCGACGTGAGGGAATGCTGCGATCGACTGCAATAATCAACATCAGCAACGCGGTTCCAATCGCAACTCCACCAAGTAAGTCAGATAGCCAATGAGTATTTCTGAAAATTGATACACAAAAAACGATAGTGCTAATCACAACAACATAGAAAGAAGCGGCTCTTGCAACTCCTGATCTAGGTTGGACATATTGGATGTAAAGATAGGAAATCAACCCCCAAGTTAGGACAGCGTTTGATGCATGTCCGCTTGGATATGACATACCCCCGGCATAAAGTAAATCAACATTTAATCTTGGCTTAGTTCTTCCAAACTCTAATTTTGCCAAACCCACTACAGCATTTAATGCGAGCAATGAAATCACAGATAGATTAAATGGTCGCCATGTTTCAAATTTCCACCCAAGGTAGATTGAAAGTAAGAGCAATATCGTTGCAGTAAGTCCACGCAATCCTAGGTGATCAAGATTGTAAACCACCCAATCTCCCCAATCGGGAAGGGTTGGTCGGTTCCATTTAGCAATAGATTGATCTAAAACAAGTAATGATCCATCATTAACAACTTGCTCTGTTATCACGAAAAACATGAGTATGAAAAACGCCGCAAATCTAACTAACCGATCTGGAGTTCTTCTTTTTATCTGAACCTGAGATTGATGTCTATTTACCGCCATAATTACTCAACCGTTACAGATTTGGCAAGATTTCGTGGTTGGTCCACATCTAGTCCTCGAGCAACTGCCATTTCATATGCGAAAACTTGCAGTGGCAAAATACTAAGAAGTGGTTGCAACAGAACTGAACACGTAGGAACACGAATAACATGAGCCGCGCTTACCTCAAGATCATTTTCGTCAGCGATAACAATTGTCATGGCTCCACGAGCTTGTACCTCTTGGGCATTACTTAACATTTTTTGATAAATCGGTGAACTTGGCGAAGGTAAAACTACAACTACTGGAGTTCCTTCTTCGATAAGCGCAATCGGGCCATGTTTTAATTCGCCAGCTGCAAATCCTTCTGCATGCATATAGGCCAACTCTTTTAATTTAAGCGCGCCTTCAAGTGCGACTGGATAGCCAACATGTCTTCCCAAAAATAACACTGAGCTGACTTCTTTTAATTCGATGGCCAGTTTACTAATTGATTCTCTAGTCTCAAGAAAACGCTCAATTTTACTTGGCATCTCTTGCAACTCTGCGAGAATTTTTTGAATCTCATCAGAAAACTTAAGTCCACGCACTTGCGAGATATATAGGCCAATTAAATATGAAGCAACAATCTGAGTTAAAAACGCTTTAGTAGAGGCAACAGCAACTTCAGGTCCAGCATGGGTGTAAAGCACCCCATCTGATTCTCTTGGAATTGTTGACCCATTGGTATTGCAAATACTTAATACTTTTGCACGTTGATCTTTGGCATGACGCAGCGCCATTAAAGTATCCATGGTTTCACCAGATTGCGAAATCGCAATAACTAGAGTCCCTCTATCAATTATCGGGTCGCGATATCTAAATTCAGAAGCAAGTTCTACTTCAACCGGGATTCTGGTCCAATGTTCAATCGCATATTTTGCAATCATGCCGGCGTGAAAAGCTGATCCGCATCCAATGATAATTATTTTCTCAACATCACGAAGATCTTCTTCAGCTATTCGAATCTCATTTAAAATTAATTTACCTTTTTCATCTAGGCGACCCAAAAGTGTGTCAGCCACGGCTTTAGGTTGTTCCATAATTTCTTTAGCCATGAAATGTGGGTATCCATCTTTTTGAGCAGCTGCGGCATCCCAAGTAACTTTAAACTCGCGTCCCTCTACTTTGTTTCCAGAAAAATCTGTAATGCTTACGCCGTCTGGTGTTATCAAGACAACTTGATCTTGACCAAGCTCGATTGCATTTGGAGTGAATTCTATGAATGCAGCGACATCTGAGGCGAGAAATCTTTCGTTATTTCCTACTCCGACTACTAATGGGGAATTCCTTCTTGCTCCAACAACTTGATCTTTAGATTTTGCATGGACCGCGACTAAAGAAAAAGCACCATCTAATCGCTTACAGGTCTGGCGCATTGCTTCAGCAAGGTCTCCCTTGCATTTTTCGTAAGCTTGTCCAAGTAGGTGCGCAACCACTTCAGAATCAGTTTCAGAGAGAAATTCATGGCCATCTGCTTCTAGTTCTCGCCGTAAGATCACGTAATTTTCAATAATGCCATTGTGGATTATTGCTAAATCTTGAGCTGGGTTTAGATGGGGATGTGCATTTCGGTCATTAGGAGCCCCATGAGTTGCCCATCTTGTATGTCCGATTCCGGTTACCGAAGTTGGTAAATTAACTTTGCCTAATGCACCTTCCAGCGCCGCCAATTTTCCAGCCCGCTTAACAGTTGAAATTCCATCACTTGTTATCAGTCCGACTCCAGCAGAGTCGTAACCACGGTATTCGAGCCTGCGCAAACCTTCAACAATAATTGGTAGTGCCTGATTGCGACCGGCATAGCCGATAATTCCGCACATCAGAACTCCCCTCTAAGCATTCGAAGCTGATTCTACTGCGTCAGCCAATTTTTTTGCTATCGCATTGGCTTTGCTTTCTGTATCTGCTTCGACCATAACCCGAATCAATTGCTCAGTTCCAGATGCACGTATCAAAATCCGGCCATTATTTCCTAAATCGCTTTCGGCAGATTTAGTAGCAACTTTCAATCCAGCTGAGGTTAATACCTTCTCTTTATCTGCGACTGGGATATTTAGAAGAACCTGAGGATACGATGAAAAAATCTCGGATAAGTTTTCTGCTTTAGCTTCACCATTAGCAATTAATTCCAGAATATGCAGAGCCGTTAAAATTCCATCGCCTGTGGTTGCAAACTTTCGTAAAATTACATGGCCGGATTGTTCTCCGCCGAAATAGATTTGATTAGCAAGCATCAGTTCAAGAACATAGCGATCTCCAACTGATGACACTTCTACGGTTATTCCTTCATCTTTCATCTTATTCAGAAACCCTAAATTACTCATAACCGTGGCTACTATTTTATTGCCAGGCAGTTCACCTTTTTTCTTCGCAGAAATTGCCAGAAGCGCAAGCAAAGCATCGCCGTCGACAATCTTCCCCTGTCCATCAATAAGTAGTGCGCGATCTGCATCTCCATCATGCGCAATTCCTAAATCTGCTCCACTTTGTAAAACTTTTTCAGCAAGAAGATCTAAATGAGTAGATCCACAACCTTTATTTATATTTTCACCGTCTGGTGATGCTCCAATTACAATAACTTCAGATCCAGCGCGTTTTAAAACTTCAGGTGCGTATGTACTTGCGCTTCCATGTGCGCAATCAACCACGACAGTAATTCCATTTAATGGTTTTGAGATTGTTGATAGTAAATACGTAATGTAATCATTTCTTCCATTTTCATCTTTTACTACTGATCCCTCTTTTGAGATTTTTACCCGTGACTTATTTTCGATTAACTGCTCAATCTCTTGCTCAATTTCATCTGCAATTTTTTGGCCGTTACTTCCAAAAATTTTGATTCCATTGTCAGAGGCTGGATTGTGAGATGCAGTAATCATGATCGCAGCATCGGCTTTGCGAGTAAGAACTAAATGGGCCAGCCCTGGAGTTGGGATGACTCCGATTAAGGTGACATTTACTCCTACGCTGGTGAGTCCAGCGATTAATGCTCGTTCAATTTCTAACCCTGATTTGCGGGTATCTCTACCAATCAAGATTTGTGCTTGCTCCTGGAAAACAATGCCGGAAGCAACACCAATTGCATTAACTAAATTTGGGTTTAAGAGCGAGTCAGCAGAACCCGCACTTCCACGAATTCCATCTGTTCCAAAAAGAGCCACTTAAATCCAGCTCCTTAAAATTGGTTAAGAATTAACGCTTGCTGTATTGCGAACGCTTACGAGCCTTCTTTAGACCGTACTTCTTGCTCTCAATAATACGAGCATCACGGGTAAGAAATCCGGCTTTTTTCAAAAGTGGACGATGTGCCTCTACGTCGATCTCATTTAATGCGCGAGATACACCAAGACGAAGTGCACCGGCTTGGCCAGAAACGCCGCCGCCATTAATAAGTGCAATTACATCGTAATTTCCTTCAACACCAACTGTGCGGAATGGTTCTGAAACTGCTTGTTGGTGAACTTTGTTTGGAAAATATTGTTCAAGAGTGCGACCGTTAAGTGTCCACTTACCATTACCTGGAATTAAGCGAACTCGCGCAATAGCTTCTTTACGTCGGCCTGTTCCTCCACCGGGAGCGGTGATCGCAGAGCGGTTGGTTGCAGGAGCAGGGGAAGATGATGTGTAACTTGTTGGAATCTCTTCAGAATCATCTTCTAAAAGATCAGCTGTGAAATCTGACATTAATTCACCTTACTTTTTGAAATTTGTGAAACTTGTGTAATCACAAATGGTTTTGGATTCTGAGCACTATGTGGGTGTTCTGGACCTGCATAGACTTTCAACTTAGTTCCGATTGAACGGCCAAGAGAATTTTTTGGAAGCATTCCGCGAATTGCCTTTTCGACTGCACGTGTTGGGTGCAATGCCATCATGTCTGAATAAGTAGTTGCCGTTAATCCACCTGGATAACCAGAGTGACGGAATTCCATTTTGCTTGCGCCTTTGGTTCCGGTAAGTGCTACTGCCTCTGCATTGATGACAATTACAAAATCACCCATGTCCATGTGAGGTGCAAAAGTTGCTTTATGCTTTCCGCGCAAAAGTGTTGCGGCATGTGTTGCAAGGCGTCCGAGAACAACATCTTTGGCATCGATGATGTGCCACTCGGGAGTTGCATCCCCAGCCTTTGGGCTATATGTACGCACGCGCAACCTCTATCTTCGTTGAAATGGAAAGCTTCTTATTTAAGGAAACTATCTGGCCAGACCTCAATGAGGTCAGGGGGTAGAGGGTACCTTTTGAGCGTGGCCTGGGTCAAAATGGGGTATTCCGATCCGCTATTCACTCGGAAGCGAGCGGACCCCGGTCCTCGTCAGCACCTGAGCCCGTTCTAACAGCCCCGCCCCAATCGGATAATCCACTCCAATCAAGGTCAGCCCTCGAGCCGGGGCGGATAGGGAGCGCCCCACCCGATCTCCCCCACTTAATAACTCCGCCAACCAACCAATTTCAGCATGGCCAGCGCCGACAATACTTGTGGCCCCGACAAGTGAGCGAACCATTGCATGGCAAAAAGCATCTGCGCTAACGAGGGCTTGAGCAAAGCCATCGCTGTCTCTGCTCCACTCAAACTTTTCCAAAGTTCTAATTGATGTCGCACCTTCGCGCTTGCGGCAAAAGGCTGCAAAATCATGAGTTCCAATTAACGGCACAACGGCTGCATTCATTAAATCAATATTTAAATTTTGTTGCCAAGGTGCAACATCAGCACGTGCCAAGGGTGGAATAACTTTGAAACCGTCTGCAAATCGATAGCGATAATTACGCCGAAGTGCTGAATAGCGGGCATGAAATCCATGTGGTGCATCATCTAATGAATTTAGTCGGACTTCATCAGGTAGTAAACGGTTGGCAATTTGCATAAGTGAAGTTAAATTCCAGCGATCTCTGTCAACTTGGGCGATATCAAAATGAAAAACTTGGCCAGTTGCGTGTACTCCCGCATCTGTTCGACCAGCGACCATGGTGTTAACAGGAATGGCCATCAGGCGACTTAGTAAATCTTCAACCACACTTTGAACTGTGCGTCTATCTGGTTGTAAATTCCAACCTGAGAAATAAGAACCGTCATAAGAAAGTTCACACCTAATACGAGTAAACCCGCCCTCTGGAAGTAATTCAGGGGCGGGCGAACTCATAATAATTTTGAACTGCTAAAAATTACTTAGCACTCTTCTTTGCTGGTGCTTTTTTAGCTGCAGCTTTCTTAGCTGGAGCTTTTTCAGCAGCTTTCTTTGCTGGTGCTTTTTTAGCAGCCGCTTTCTTTGCTGGAGCTTTTTTAGCAGCAGCTTTCTTTGCTGGAGCTTTTTTGGCAGTTGCCTTCTTAGGGGCATCTCCTTCATCTTCAATCTCACTTACTGCAGCTGAAACTCGGCTAGCAATTCGCTCTGAAATCTTCTTCGCATTTGAATCACGATCTGCAACACGAGCAGCTGATGCTTTTTTAGCATCTTCACGCTTTGAAGCAGCTTTAGCAATTGCATCTGCTTGTGAAACAACAGCGCGCTTTGCAGGGGTTCCTTCAGTAAGAATCTCAATTATCGCCATAGAAGAGTTATCGCCTTTGCGAACTCCAACTTTGGTGATGCGGGTGTATCCACCATCGCGTTGTGCAAAACGAGGGCCGATTTCAGTAAACAAGTGGTGTACAACGCTCTTGTCACTGATAATTGCCATCACTCGACGACGAGCTGGAAGATCGCCCTTCTTCGCAGCACTAATCAACTTCTCGGCAACTGGACGCAAGCGTTTCGCTTTTGTCACAGTGGTGCGAATTCGACCATGCTGAATTAATTGAGCTGCAAGAGTTCCTAGTAAGAGGCGCTCATGGGCTGGTCCACTACCGAGGCGTGGTCCCTTTGCTGGCTTTGGCATTTTGGCTCAGATCTCCTCTAACTACTCTTGTGTTTCTGAATTTGGTGATTCCGAAATTGATGGGCTGATTGGATCAACCGCATGAATCGGAGTTACTGGTGGAACAACGTAAAACTCCTCGTCCTCATCATCTCCATTGTCGTGATATCCAGGAGATTGAGTTGGATCAAAACCAATTGGGCTGTCCTTAAGTTGAAGACCCATACCAACAAGTTTGAGTTTAACTTCGTCAATAGATTTTGAACCGAAGTTACGGATATCCAAAAGATCTGCTTCACTGCGAGAAACAAGTTCACCAACGCTGTGAATACCTTCGCGCTTTAAGCAGTTGTATGAGCGCACTGTTAGATCTAGGTCTTCGATTGGAAGAGCAAGATCTGCAGCAAGTGCAGCATCAGTGATGGATGGTCCAATTTCAATGCCTTCTGCACCAAGATTTAACTCGCGAGCCAAACCAAATAACTCAACAAGTGTCTTTCCAGCAGATGCCATTGCATCACGTGGTTCCATTGAGCGCTTGGTTTCTACATCAAGAACTAAACGGTCAAAGTCGGTGCGCTGTTCAACACGTGTTGCTTCAACTTTGTAAGTGACTTTTAGAACTGGTGAATAAATTGAGTCAATTGGAATACGTCCGATCTCTTGACCGGCTTGCTTATTCTGAACTGCTGTTACGTAACCACGGCCACGCTCAACAGTTAGTTCAATTTCAACTTTTGCTTTTGCATTAAGAGTTGCAATGTGAATTTCTGGGTTATGAACTTCAACTCCAGCTGGGACAACGATGTCAGCACCAGTTAATACACCTTCGCCACTTTTGCGAATGTACATAACAACAGGATCATCACTATCTGATGAAAGTACTAAACCTTTAATGTTTAGAACGATCTCTGTTAAATCTTCCTTAACTCCCTCAAGAGTGGTGAACTCATGAAGTGCGCCTTCAACTCGTGCGCTTGTTACAGCAGCACCGGGAATTGATGAGAGCAAGGTACGACGTAAAGAGTTGCCCAGGGTGTAACCAAAACCTGGCTCTAATGGTTCGATGATGAAGCGAGAGCGGTATTCACTCACAACTTCTTCGGACAAGATGGGGCGTTGCGCGATAAGCACTAGATATCCTCCATAACTCGTGGAGATCCACTATTTGATCTCCAACTT
>DDZI01000104.1:11727-12610 GCA_002346305.1 Actinobacteria bacterium UBA3012
CGATCTCCTAATTCAGCACTTGCGATGATGAATGGAGTTAGATCATGTGATCCTGGACGAACGTCAATGATGGTGTTTGCAGTTACGCGGTATGAAGGAATATTTACTTTCTCACCGTTAACTAAGAAGTGACCGTGGCGCACTAATTGGCGGGCCATGTCACGACTCTTTGCAAAACCTGCACGGAAAACTACGTTGTCTAAACGAGTTTCCAAGATGCGAAGTAAGTTTTCACCGGTACGTCCTTGACGACGGTTTGCTTCTTCGTAATATCCACGGAACTGCTTTTCTAGAATTCCATAAATACGTGCGCACTTTTGCTTCTCACGCATCTGCAATAAGTATTCAGATTCCTTAGCGCGACCGCGACCATGCTGGCCTGGAGGGTAAGGACGAGACTCCATTGGGCACTTTGGTGAATCACACTTTGAACCCTTGAGGAATAATTTTGTTTTTTCGCGACGGCAACGCTTGCAATCGGGACCGGTATAACGAGCCATGAGTTTTGTCTCCTAATTTCTTCGTATCAGACGCGACGGCGCTTGGACGGGCGGCATCCGTTATGAGGGACAGGGGTCATGTCTTGGATCGTTCCGACCTCAAGACCAGAGGCCTGCAGGGAACGAATCGCAGTTTCGCGACCAGAACCTGGGCCCTTTACAAAAACATCGACTTTCTTCATACCGTGTTCCATTGCTCGCTTGGCAGCAGCTTCAGCAGCCATCTGCGCGGCAAAGGGAGTGCTCTTACGGCTTCCCTTGAAACCGACTTGGCCAGCTGATGACCAAGCGATTACGGCACCAGATGGGTCGGTAATTGAAACGATTGTGTTGTTGAATGTTGATTTGATGTAGGCCTGGCCCACTGCAACATTCTTCTTCTC
>DDZI01000003.1:0-1550 GCA_002346305.1 Actinobacteria bacterium UBA3012
GCTGGATGCGCGATGAAGTTCTTGAAGGAGTTCAGAAACTGGTACCAATTGCCGAATCAGTTGGACTCTCAATGGCCCAACTTGCGATCGCATGGGTGCTGCAAAATAAAAACGTATCCAGCGCAATCATCGGTGCCTCTAAAGCCAAACAAGTTAAAGAGAATGTTAAAGCTGCTGGAGTTAAATTAGAGCCAGCAGTGCTGAAAGCTATTGATGATGCAATTGGTGGATTAGCAGAACGCGATCCAGCCAAAGGAAAGAGTCCTGAGAAGAGACCTTAAGTTAATTTCTCTCCGCGCTTAACGAGTGGAGCGGGGCTACGCAATCTTCGGATTTGTGTACTGCGCAACCATGCGTAAACGGCTAATCCCTTTAACTTTTCTTCAGGATAATTTTCGGCAACATGGGCTTTGATTTTACGGCCCATGAGGAATCCGTCCACAAATGAAACCATAATCACCGTGTACATAAATAATGTTGCTAAAACCTTAATGCCATCACTTGGAACTATCGAAAGAAGTAAGACCACCATCAATAGTGGCATGAAGAACTCTGCTACTGAATACCTAGAATCCACGTAGTTTCGCGCAAACTTTCGGGCTGGTCCTTTGTCACGGGTTGGCAATGCTCGTTCTTCACCGCGCATGTAGGCACCACGTAACTCTTCCCGCTTTTTTCTCTGCTGTACTTTAAGCGCCTTGCGATCAGCCTTGTTCGCAACTGGTGCCAAGGATCTGCGCGGACGACTTGCTTCGACATCGCGACGCTTTGGGGTTGGGCGTCCTTTACCGGACTGGCCCGCATTCTCCGTATTCTCTGAAGAGTTACTCATAAATCAGATCCTATTCTAAATTTCTTTATGGAAGAGCAAGCATTTGATTTAAAGCTATTTTGGCGTACTTAGCAATTTTTGGGTCAACGGTGATCTGATTTAGCAATCTACCTTGCACCAAAGATTCCATCACCCACACTAAATGTGGGAGATCAATCCGGTTCATAGTTGAGCAATAACAAACCGTTTTGTCTAAGAAGACAATTTCTTTGTCGGGATTGTTGGCGGCTAATCTGCGCACCAGATTTAACTCAGTTCCCACTGCCCATTTTGATCCAGCGGGGGATTCGGCAACAGTTTTAATGATTGATTCAGTGGATCCAATCACATCTGCTGCTGATACGACTTCATGCTGGCACTCAGGATGCACTAAGACTTTAACTCCCGGAATTCGCGCCCTGACTTCATTTACTGAATCAAGAGTGAACCGTCCATGGACTGAACAATGTCCACGCCACAAAAGAACTCGCGCTCGTTTAATTTCGGCATCAGTTAATCCGCCGTTTTCTTTCCATGGATTCCAAACAGCACAATCATCTAGTGAAAGTCCTAATTGCAATACTGCCGTGTTGCGACCGAGATGTTGATCAGGAAGGAATAAAACTTTCTCGCCTTTTTCTAAAGCCCAGGCCATTGCAGTTTTTGCATTAGAAGAAGTACAGACTGTTCCACCATGTTCGCCAGTAAATGCTTTAATTGCAGCAGATGAGTTCATGTA
>DDZI01000003.1:1589-14677 GCA_002346305.1 Actinobacteria bacterium UBA3012
CATTGCGCAACTTGCTCGCTATTTGCCATATCAGCCATAGAACAACCTGCTGCTAAATCCGGCAAAATAACTTTTTGTGAATCACTCGTTAAAATATCGGCACTTTCTGCCATGAAGTGCACACCACAGAAAATAATAAATTCGGCATCAGGTCTAGCGGCTGCATCTTTTGCAAGTTTGAAAGAGTCACCCATGACATCGGCAAATTCGATCACTTCATCACGTTGGTAATGGTGGCCCAGAACAAAAGCACGACTACCTAATGCTTTGCGCGCAGCACGAGCACGTTCAACTAAATTCGGATCACTGACTGCTGGAAGTTCACCCGGGCAGGAGACGCCACGTTCGCTCGCTAAATCAACTCCACGGCCAAGTAGTAAGAGGTCAGTTATTGAAGTCGCCACATGGCAATTCTCTCAGGTTTGCCACTCCTCCCGCCACATCAAGGCGCGCGGGAAGGATTTTGGTGGGCTGGTTGTTCTTATATATGGCACGATTAGACCAACACGGGAGGTCGTAATGAGCACAACTGAAGTCAATCTTTCAACGGCAGGTATTGCATTAACTGATGGTGCTGCACTTAAGGTGCGCGCTTTGTTAGATCAAGAGGATCGCAATGACCTTAAATTACGTGTCGCAGTTCAACCTGGTGGATGTTCTGGTTTGCGCTACCAACTTTACTTCGATGACCGCGCCCTTGAAGGCGACTTGATTAGCGAATTTGGTTCCGTTGCTGTGGTTACCGACAAGATGAGCACTCCATATTTAATGGGTGCCACAATAGATTTCGTAGATACCATTGAAAAGCAAGGTTTCACGATTGATAATCCAAACGCCGGTGACTCATGTGCTTGCGGAGATTCCTTTAATTAATTTGTTTAATTTTAAGGAGCACCTCGCGTGAAGATCGCGGTAACCGGTTCGGTAGCCACTGATCATCTAATGACATTTCCGGGGCGATTTGCTGACTCCATCGTTGCCGGATCGATTGAAAATATTTCCTTATCTTTTTTAGTTGATGAACTTGATGTTCGCCGTGGTGGCGTTGGTGCAAATATAACTTTTGGCATGGGTGTGCTCGGCCTTAATCCAATTTTGATCGGTGCGGTTGGGCGAGATTGGGATGATTACAACTCTTGGTTAACAAGACACGGAGTTGATACTTCTTCTGTAAAAGTTTCAACAACACAATTAACTGCAAGTTTCACAGTCACCACCGATAAAGAGTTAAATCAAATCGCCTCCTTTTATCCAGGCGCGATGAGTGAGGCAAGAGATATCGAACTCGGACCAATCATGGATAAGTACGGTGGAATTGATTTAGTAGTAATCACACCAGATAACCCAGATGCAATGGTGCGACATACAGAGGAGTGCCGACATCGAGGGGTGGATTTCGCTGCAGACCCTTCACAGCAATTAGCTCGATTAGATGGCGAAGTTATTAAAACTTTAATTGATGGAGCAAAGTATTTATTTCTAAATGAATATGAAATGGCTTTAGCTTTGCAAAAAACCGGATGGAGCGAAGCAGAAGTTTTGGATCGGGTCGAGATGAGAGTAATTACCCGCGGATCTAAGGGTGCCCGCATAGATTCTAAAGAATTTGCTCCAATTGATATCACGGTTCCAAAAGAGAACGGCAAGATTGACCCGACTGGAGTAGGGGACGCATTCCGCGCCGGCTTCCTCACGGGTTTAAACCACAAACTCTCACTTGAACGTTGTGGTCAAATCGGTGCGATGTTGGCTACTTATGTGGTGGAGACTAAAGGAACACAGGAGTATCGATTTACGCCAACAGAGTTCTTATCCCGTTTTGAAACCGCTTACGGTCAAAGTGCTGCTTCGGAGTTAGCTACTATTTTTAAGTAAGTACTAATTAGATTTTGTGATCAAGAAATTATCTGCCGAAATAATTTTGAATTCATTTCCAGTCATTCGCGCCCAAGCGCTTAAATCAGCGGCGGTTGCTGGGTCATCTGAAATAAAAAGCAGTTCTTGCCCTACTTCAAATTCATTGATTTTTTTGCTCAATTCAATAATTGGCAGTGGGCATCTCTTGCCACGACAATCTAATTCTTGGGTCATCTTAATTTTCACGTAACTTTGAGATTATGCCCGGAAGAAGAGCCAACAACTTAGTTATCTCGCCATCTTGTACATCATGGTTTAAGTTTATGCGCATGTTGCCATGAGTTAACAACCCCATCGCTTTAAGTACGTGGCTTGGCTCTAGGGCAGATGCAACACACGCAGAGCCAGATGCAACTGAGAAACCTTCGACTTCTAGCGCGGCAACTAATTGCTCACTTGATACATTTAAAAATGACAAGGAAATGATATTTGGCAAAGTTGATTGAGCGTTCCCGGCGATATCTACATCAGAAATCGTCTGTTTAACATGATTGCGAATTCGCTCGATTAACGATTTCAAACGCGCAGAGTTTGCACTTTCGTCAGCAATCCAGTGCTCAAGTGCGCCAGCCGCGGCTAGTGCGAGCGGAATAGAGAAGCTATTTGGAGCCCGAGTTGGTTTGGTGTGCGGAAGCGGGTTGGACCAACGTGCGTCACTTTTTAATGCAAATACGCCCACACCAGTTGGTCCATTCCATGATCGAGCATCAAAATGCAAAGTTGACCAATAAGCAGGTTTTACAAAACGAGCGCCGGATGCGGTTGCGTCGATATGCAGATGTGCGTTTTGTGCGACGACTGCTTTTGCTATTGCTTTAATATCTTGAATCACGCCGGTCTCAAGATTTGCACTTTGGATCGCGACAATTGAGTTTGGTTGCAAAGTTTGAGTTAAAAGTTCTAAATCAATAGCGCCATCGATATCGACTGAAATTTCAAAAGATTGTTTTGATTTAGCCCGCATTCCGATGATCTCTGATCGTTCGGTTGCTCCATATATAAAAGGAGTAGATCCAAAACCAGGTGCCCCCCAAATGGCGATGGGGGAGATCAGTTCGGGTTCGCCCCACAACTCGATCTCACTAACTTTTAAGGCCAGAGATTTAGCGATTGACTCTCGCGCTTGGTGCAAAAGTGCTTGGGCTTGGCGGCCTTGAGCCGAGATTTGGGCCGGATCTGCCCACCCTTGGTCAAAGGCATCAAGCAGGATTTGGCGCGCTTTGGGATGCAAAGGGTGTTGGCCCTCATATTTTCCGGCTGTGATCATCCCCACGAGGCTAACGCTACTGCCGTGCTGCAAATCATGCGAAGTCGGGCACTATCCTTGCCCAATGCCCCTTCCAAGCAGAGTTAGCAAGAGCAAATCCCGTCGTTTTGCTCCACTGTCATGGATGTTGGGAGTTCCAGTAATTGGAATGACACTCTCAGGGTGCTCAAGTGCAGAGCTTCCAGCATTAGGTTTTCCAAGAAATGTAACTGATATCAATGACCGCACGCTAAACCTTTGGCAAACCTCGTGGATCGCAGCATTTATCGTTGGAGGCTTTACTGCGTTTTTAATTCTGTGGGCAGCCTTCAGATTTAAGCGCAAAGATGAAACTTTGCCAGTGCAGACTCGTTATCACTTACCACTAGAACTTGTTTATACGGCGATACCTTTCTTGATTGTGGCTGTGCTTTTTTACTTCACTGCGCGAGACCAATCCGCGATTATCAAGATCTCACCACCTGGTGTTGCGATGCATGAGATAAAGGTAAATGGATTCCAATGGTCTTGGCAGTTCTCTTACAAAGAGGCAGGTAATGCAACTGTTACCGGAACACCTAAATCGCCACCAACACTTTATGTACCTCAAGGTGAGCGCGTTCGTTTAACTCTAACAGCAAGTGACGTGGTGCATGGTTTCTGGGTACCGGCATTTATGATGCAAATGCAAAACTTGCCAAGTGTTGATAATCAATTTGAATTTACCGCCAACAAATTAGGTTCTTATCCAGGGCGCTGCAACATTCTCTGCGGTCGGAACCACTCTCAGATGTTGTTTACTGTAAAAGTTGTAACTCCGGCTGAATATCAAAATTACCTGAACTCTCTGAAAGGTAGTGCGGCATGACGACCTATGCCCAACCAATCGCTGTAAATGACGGATCAGCAAGCGCTGTTTTAAAGCCGGGTAATAAAGGACGCGCAATTGTTGGATGGTTAACCACCACTGACCATAAGCGAATTGGCCATCTCTATTTAATTACAACATTTATCTGGTTCTTGTTTGGCGGATTACTTGCATTGATTATGCGCGCTGAATTAGCCCGTCCAGGTTTGCAATTTATAAGTGTTGAGCAGTACAACCAATTGTTTACGATGCACGGAACCATCATGTTGCTGATGTTTGCTACGCCTTTATTTATTGGTTTTGCAAACGTGATTATGCCGCTGCAAATTGGTGCTGCCGATGTGGCATTCCCACGGATGAACATGCTCTCTTATTGGCTTTATATATTTGGCGCATTAATGGCCACTGCCGGATTCTTAACTCCAGGGGGAGCCGCCTCATTTGGTTGGACTGCTTACGCACCACTTTCCAGTACCGAGTTCTCACCTGGCCTTGGTAGCGATCTATGGGTAATGGGATTAGCAGTTAGCGGTATTGGCACAATTCTTGGCGGAGTAAATTTCATCACCACCATCCTCTGCATGAGAGCCCCAGGAATGACCATGTTCCGGATGCCAATTTTCACCTGGAATGTTTTACTCACTTCAGTCCTAGTCCTTTTGGCTTTCCCTCCATTTGCAGCAGCGTTATTAGGTCTACAAGCTGACCGACGTTTTGGTGCGCTGATATTTGCTCCCGAAAATGGTGGAGCGATGTTGTGGCAACATCTCTTTTGGTTCTTTGGACACCCAGAGGTTTACATTTTGGCGCTTCCGTTTTTTGGAATCGTTACAGAAATTCTTCCAGTATTCAGTCGCAAACCGGTCTTTGGCTACAAGGGTCTAGTTGCCGCAACGATCGCAATTGCAGCGCTATCTGTTGCAGTCTGGGCACATCATCTTTATGCAACCGGTCAAGTGCTCTTGCCGTTCTTTTCTTTCATGACATTTTTAATTGGTGTACCGACTGGCGTTAAATTCTTCAATTGGATTGGAACAATGTGGGGCGGATCAGTCTCATTTGATACGCCGATGCTTTGGGTACTTGGATTCTTAATTACCTTCTTATTTGGTGGATTAACCGGAATCATCTTGGCCAGCCCTCCACTTGATTTTGCAGTCTCTGCTTCCTACTTCGTTGTTGCTCACTTCCATTACGTGATCTTTGGAACTGTGGTCTTTGCCATGTTTGGCGGGTTCTATTTCTGGTGGCCAAAGATGACCGGGCGAATGCTTAATGAAACACTGGGCAAAATCCATTTCTGGACCTTGTTCTTTGGTTTCCACATTACATTTTTGATTCAACACTGGTTGGGAATTGTCGGAATGCCACGTAGATACGCTGACTACTTGGCAACTGATGGATTTACCGGCATGAATATGATTTCAACGGTCGGTGCTTTCCTCTTAGCCTTCTCAAATATTCCATTCTTTATAAATGTTTGGATAACTCGTAAAGCGCCATTAGTTGGAGTGGATGATCCTTGGGGTTACGGCGGATCACTTGAATGGGCCACCTCTTGTCCACCACCACGACACAACTTCACCAGCATTCCAAGAATTAGAAGTGAGCGTCCGGCTTTTGATCTTCATCATCCTGAAGTTGCTGAGGCTGAAGCACTGAATGCGGCGAAACACGATAAAGACGGTAAACACGGTAAAGACGGTAAAGATGGCAGTCACAAATGAAATTTAGTTGGAGAATGTTTGTAGGCATCGGCGTTTTTTATGCGCTGATTACTGCTGTTTACGCAAGACTTTCAAGCGAGATAGTTGGCTCTCTTGCGCTGCTACTAAGCACCTTGCTAGCGATTTTGTTGGGCTTTTATTTTTGGTTCATCGACCGGCGTACCAATGGTCACTTGCCGGAAGATAACCTCGAAGGTGAAATTTCAGACCGGGCTGGTGAGTTAGGATTTTTTAGCCCGCACTCATGGTGGCCATTAACTCTTGGCTTCTTTATGACATTAGCTGGCCTCGGAGTACTGCTCGGTTGGTGGTTGACCATCATGGCGGCGGCCGGGTTACTGATCAGTATCTTTGGCTTTGTCATGCAGTATCAAAGGGGCAAATCCTCACATTATTAGGCTCATATGAATAGCGGACATTGGTCATTTACCTAGGCTGAACTGCGGTTTTATTAGTAGGGCAGCCAAAGGTATTTTTTTTGTGAAAATTCTGTGATTTTTCTTGATTTTGTACTGGATGTTTCGCATCTGTTACCGCATAATTAAATGGTCAACACCCCCGTGGAGGGCCTCGAGGTTTCCATAGGTGGTTGGCTCCAGGGGCTAAAAAGCTCTTGGATAACTAAATCCCATGGAGGAATAGTTAAATGGTAAAACTCGACGCCAACCAATGGAACCTTGTTTATAACATATTTTCATTTGGTTTAATCTCAATGCTCGCTTGCACTGTTTACACCTTGGTGTCACAGGCACGAGTACTTCCTAAGTATCGTAATGCTCTAGTTATGTCTTCAATGGTTACCTTCATTGCTGCCTATCACTACTGGAGAATCTTCAACTCATTCGGAGAAGCTTCTGAGATGATGACGGTTAACACCTCAGGCAATGAGGGCTCATTCAATGAGGCATACCGTTATGTTGACTGGCTGCTAACAGTGCCACTTCTGCTTGTTGAAGTGATTGCTGTTTTGGCGCTAGCAAAGGAAGTTGCCAAGTCTCTGATCGTTCGACTCGTTCCTGCATCTGCAGCGATGATTGCACTTGGTTATCCTGGTGAGATCTCAAGCGATCAAAACACCCAAGTCCTCTACGGTGTTCTCTCAACAATCCCATTCCTCTACATCCTCTACGTACTCTTCGTAGAACTTGGAAAGTCATTGGAGCGTCAGCCAGCAGGAGTAGCAGAGACCGTAGGTCGTTTGCGCTTGCTTTTGATCGCTACATGGGGCGTTTACCCAATCGCGTACATCTTCAACATCGTTGGTGACGCAACAGCAGAGTCCTTCGTCGCTGTTCAGGTTGGATACACAATCGCAGACATCTTGGCAAAGTGTGTATTCGGTCTAACAATCTTGAAGATCGCTCGCATGAAGTCAATGGCAGAAGGAATGAAGGACGATCACTAATTAAGTAATCGACCTGAAAACCAGGTAATGTCGAGTAAAGGGTGTCGATGATTCGGCACCCTTTACTTATTGCCTAGACTTAGAATTATGAAAAATTATGTGATTAATAATTATCGAATGGGCGGGTATTTACTACTCGCAATTGGGCTAATTAATTTGAGATACCAGAGTGGTCAAAGTGAAGTACTGAGAAGCTCCCTACTAATAATTGTTCCAGGAACTCTGCTCCTGATTGCTACCTGGATACCTGCAATTGCCAAACTTTTAATTCCAAAAAGTAGCCAAATTCTGGTAGCAATCGTCGGTACCTTGCTGGCCTTTTATGCGATTGTAAATTAGCCACTAAGACCCGTATGCGTTCAAAAATTATTTCCTCGCTAACTGTTGCTTTTCTTTTGTTTTCTCTAAGCAATTCAAACTTTGCAAGTTCGGCAGCGACAAAAGCTGGGGGAGTCTGCCCCAAAGAAAATAAAACAACATTAATCAAGAGTGTTAAATACAAATGCACAAAATCCGGAAGCAAGTTGACCTGGAAAAAGAGCCAGCAACATAGGGCTAAACCTTCGAAGGCCGCTAGACCTGTTGCATCAGAGAAGCCAGCGCAAACTCCATCCCAATCTGCGGACACCGGTAAAGCTATTGCTGCCCTCACTACTCCTGAATACTTACCGAAGCCTCCAGAAGGCGGCAATGATGAGTATCGCTGTTTCCTTTTAGATCCTAAATTTACTGAAGACACTTATTTGGAATCTGTAAGCATCATCCCGGAAAACTTGAAAGTTTCACATCACGGCATTCTTTATCGGCTTAGCAAATCCAGCGTTGCCGCTACCCAAAAATTAGATCAGGAAAGCCAAGCACCAGGTTGGCCATGCTTCGGAGATGCTGGCTTGCCAGGCACTAGCCCCTTTGCGGGAGCACCTGCTTCAAGTTGGATTACTTTCTGGGCGCCGGGCGGAAACCTGAAGGCTTATCCAGTTGGAACCGGTATGAAATTCTCAGCCGGTGATCAATTCATTTTACAATCTCATTTTATGATCATGTCAGGTCATGCGGGTCACTCTGATTCAAACGACAAATCTAATTCGGCTACGACCAAGATCCAATATTCAAAAGCGACACAAAATGTGAATGAGTTAAAAACCATGTTGATCGCCGCTCCTATTGAGGTGGCTTGCGGTCCTAAAGAATCTGGGCCGTTATGTAATCGCGCGGCTGCCATGAAAGATTTGATTAAGAGAACTTCAGAAAAGGCGGCGCTATTTGAAGCGGGGTTGTTGGCAATTTGCGGTAAAGACCCACGTAATCCAGTTGCTAATCCAGTTTCAGAGTGCACGGAGAGAATTACTTCTAATCGAAAAATTTACGGATCTACACCGCACATGCATCAACTGGGAACAAAAGTTAGCGTCTGGCATACAAGCGCTGCTACAAAAGTTAAAACAAAACTTTCTGATCGTGCTCTATGGGATTTTGACAATCAAACAACTGATTGGTTAACGCCACCTATCGAGGCAAAAGCCGGAGATACCATCTCCATAAGTTGTACCTTCGATGTTAATTTACGATCACTGTTGCCGATGTATAAGGATATGTCCCCAAATTATATTGTTTGGGGTGAGGGTACTCGTGATGAGATGTGCTTAGGGGTCATTAATTACACTGATTAGAGGGCAAATTAATCTGCTGTGTAGCCAATTAATCGTTGTAAAAAAGCTGTAGAAAAAGCTAGAAGTAGAAATAAAGAATGTATGGGTAAACCATCAGAATTGAAATCAAAGTAACCACAACTCCATACTTAGCAAATTTCCAGAAAGAAATCTTTATTCCTGCTTTATGGGCTAGACCAATAGCTACGACGTTTGCACTTGCTCCAATTATCGTTGCGTTGCCACCAAAATCTGAACCAAAGGCCAATGACCACCAAAGGACATTTTCTTGGCGTCCCACTAATTCTGCACTTAATTGGGTGACAACCGGCGACATGGAAGCAACGTATGGAATATTGTCTACGAGTCCAGAAAGAACTGCCGATAATCCTAAAATTGTGCCAGCTGCGAGCCTGGTGTTATCTCCAAAGAAATCCTGCAAGATAGTTGCGAATTCGGCTAGGGCACCAACATTAACAAGAGCGCCAACCATGATGAAAAGTCCGGCGAAGAAAACTAGGGTCGTCCATTCAATATCTGCAACGAAATCTTTTGGCTTTAAGCCACTAATTGCTACCAGTATGCCCGCTCCCATGAGTGCAATTACAGAAGGCTCAAGGTGGAAAATCGTATGCGTAATGAAAGCGACCATAACGAGCGTGAGCACCGCAAGACTTTTCTTTAATAAGGTGGAGTCCGTTATGTACTCTTTTGGATTGAGTTGCATTATTTGATCTCTGTCTGCTTGTGAATTCACTAACTCTTTGCGAAACATCACGGTTAGCAAAGGGATAATAACTAACAGAACGACCACAACCATCGGCGCCATGTGAATTAAAAAATCATTAAACGAAAGATTTGCTTTACTGGCGATAATAATATTTGGAGGATCTCCAACTAAAGTTGCCGCACCACCAATATTTGAAACGTAGACTTCAGAGAGAATAAATGGAACCGCTGAAACATTTAAATACCTGCACGCAATTACGGTCATGGGAACAGCGAGTAAAATCGTTGTGACATTATCAAGAATTGCTGAGGCTACCGCAGTAAGAATTAAGAGGTAGACCAAAGCACTTCTGGGATTACCTTTTGATTTCTTCAATGAGAGTACAGCTAAATACTCAAATAAACCTGTTTTGTGAATGATTCCAACAATTATCATCATTCCTAGCAACAGGAAAATGACGTTCCAGTCAATCCCAGTCTCATGACTGTAGAAGGCTTTATCTACATCTGTCGCACCGATTATGACCATGAGGGCGGCGCCAGTTAGAACGATCCCAATTCTGCTGATTTTTTCTGTAGCGATTAAAATATAGGCAATTGCAAAAATAAGTATGGCTAGCGTCATTTGCATAATGTGAATCTTACCCTATTCCCTTATCCTTGAGAGGTGTCCTTACTTCATGCATTAGACCTCTTAGCGACCTTTGTTTTTGCTTTGGTTGGTGCTCGCGTCGCCGCTGACAAAGGACTTGATTACGGCGGTATCGCTTTTGTTGCAGCTATCTCATCGATTTCTGGTGGAACTCTAAGAAATCTATTTCTGGGACTTCGCCCAATTTGGATTGTCGATCCCTGGATAATAACTAGTGTCATTACCGCGGTAATACTCACTCTAGTTTTTCGACGTGTTACCCACGTAAGTAAATCACTACTAATAATGGATACCTTCGGTTTAGCAGTTGCAACAATTTCAGGTGCACATCTGGCGATTCAATCTGACGTCGCCTGGTTCGGTGCGATTTTGCTCGGTGTAGTTACCGCAGTCACCGGCGGACTCTTACGTGATCTGCTCTGCCAAATTGAGCCTGTCTTGCTTCACCGTGAAACTATCGGAACCTCCTCTCTGATTGGATCAATCTTCTTCGTTTCCCTTCTCGAAGTTGGGTCTTCGCTAATGGTTGCAGTTTTTGTTGGAGGAGCAGCCGTAGTTCTATCTAGATTTATTTCTATCTACTTCAACTTACATCTGCCTAAATTCGTTAAATAACAGAATTAGATCATGACTAAACGGCAAGAGTTCCGAGTAATTCAAACTTATAGTGATTTTGATGTACGCGAATATCTTCCTTGCGTGATCGCCGAGGTGAGAGTATCTGCCAACTTCTCAGAGTCATCAAGTAGCGTCTTCTCGACACTTTTTAATTACATTTCACAAAATAATAAGTCATCCGAAAAAATCGCAATGACTGCTCCGGTAATTACTGCCCAAAATGAGGATGCTTCTGATTCCGCGGAATGGAATATCTCCTTTGTTATGCCATCGGGAAGTACTTTTGATCAAATGCCACAGCCAAACAATTCACAAGTGAGATTAAGAGAATTAGATACTGAAAGATGTGTTGCTAAATCATTCCGTGGAAGAGCAACAGATGGTCTTTCTCGAAAAATTGCACAAGAACTTCGAGTAAGTGCCGCTAAAGCAAACATTTCCCTCACTAGGGAAACGCGAATTTGTCGCTTTGACCCGCCTTTTAAACCAGGCATCTTGCATTACAACGAGATCGTTATACCTGTTAGCACTTAAGCCTTTACGGCTATATATATATTGGTATTCCTTCCAAGTCCGAACATTCGCCATCACAAAGAAAGTTACAAGTTTTTAACGGTAAGCAATTTCCCAGAATCAGTGGTTGCAATTAGTGCGCCACTACTTAATAACTCTAGATCGCGAATCCGTTCTCCGACATCTAATTGAACGGTTTCTAGAACTTTAAATTTCTCACTTAATTTCATAAATACCAGAACTTGTTCACGCAAAGTTCCCAGCACTAGCGCTCCACCCCAAGTGCCCCAACCTTTCATCGGTAATTGCACTAGTTCTGTCGGAGCAATAGATGGAACCCAATATTTAATTGGCTCGATATATCCCTCGTGAGTGCCAGTTTTATTTGGTCGCACGTAATCTCCAGAACCGTATGGCTGTCCATGAGTAACAAAAGGCCATCCATAATCTCCGCCGGATTCGATCACATTAATTTCATCGCCACCGCGCGGTCCATGCTCTGCTGCGATCAAGGTTTCATTGTTGAATAAGACAATGCCTTGTGGGTTTCGATGACCTTGCGAAATTCGCTCCACCGATTTTTTGCTTAACTTAAAGATGGAACCTAAATCACCGCGTTTGTTGCGGTTGTTTATCTCACTAAATCCTAGATCGCCAATACTTACGTAGACCGAATTTTTGTCGATTACTGCAAAGCGCCCGGCGGTATGTTGAACTGCGGATATCGGAACACAGGGTTTGGAAACAAACCAGTTAGAAACGAATTTAATTCGCTGTGCCTTGCGGTTGTAAGCCAACTCATCAACAGCGATCTCAACACAAGAGCGGTTACTTCCTAATCGGGGGTAGGAGATCAATAACTTCGCCGAAGAAGAACTCTCAGACAAGACGGCTATATCGTTAATTGCAAAACGTGAATCTATTTCACGTCTATTAGCTGGAATAAAACTTCCTAAAGTGCGTAGAGCGGTTTTCTTTTTGTTCCAAGTAAGGATTTCTCCACCGCTTCGCCCGCCGCCTAACAAAACAGTGTCATCTTTCATGACTGCAAGTGCCGGACCTCGAGAGCTTCCACCTTCAGTCACGGAATTAGCAATAGATTTGGAGGAGATTGTTAGCGATATCGAATCATCTGCAAATTCAGCTGCCTTAGCTGATGGGGTAGCAGCCAAGCAAAGTGCAGAGACAAGGATGATTCGCCTGATCATAAATAAATCCTATTCTTGTTGTAAATAAAGGCCACCCCAAGAGATGAGGTGGCCTTTACATTTCGGCGTTGAGGGGCCGATAGGGAAGATCTAGGTCGTTACGGAATTAATTCTTCACCAAAGTAGATACATCTAATCCTGGAGGAAGAATTACTGCGTCAATTGCATGAATGACACCATTTGATGCCGCAACATCTGCTGCAACAACTGTTGCACCGTTAACAGTGACACCATCTGCTGTTGAGAGCGCAATTGTCTGGCCTTCGACAGTGGCAACATCGCCATCTGTTACGTCAGCAGCCATGACTTTTCCGGCAACAACGTGATAGGTAAGAATCTGTGCGAGCACGGCTTTGTTTTCTGGGAGAAGTAGTGCATCTAAGACGCCTTCAGGAAGTGCGGCAAATGCATCATCAGTTGGTGCAAAGACAGTGAATGGACCTTCTCCGCTGAGTGTTTCAGCCAGATCAGCAGCGGTTACTGCAGCTACAAGTGTTCCAAAGTTTCCAGCCCCACTTGCAACATCAACAATTGTTCCAACTGTTGTTGCCTCTGT
>DDZI01000003.1:14820-15265 GCA_002346305.1 Actinobacteria bacterium UBA3012
CCTCTGTTGTTGCTTCCATAGCTTCTTCGGTGTCGCTTGAACAGGCTGACAACGTCAGTGTTAGAGCAACGGCAAGTGCTGCGAAAGCACCAGGGCGCAAAACCTTCATCTGATCTCCTTATGTGGGTGGAATTACAATCCGCGAGCCTACGATTAGGGTAAATGCCCGGCAACTTGAAATTGGTTAACAATGAGCGACAAAATGGAAAATATCCAGATTCTAAGTGTTTTCTCAGCATGCGAAAGTTATTGTAGAAATTAACTGTTTAATACTCTCATGGGGATTGCGCAAAAGGCCAGTCAAGTACTTCTCGGTATTGCACTTGCATACGCTGGCTTTACTCACTTAACAAGTAGTCGTTTGGAATTTCAGGCACAGGTACCGACTGTGTTTAAAGATTATGCAGATTTTGTGGTGCTGGCATCTGGGGTAGTTGAGATCGTG
>DDZI01000087.1:0-580 GCA_002346305.1 Actinobacteria bacterium UBA3012
GCAGCAGTATCTTTGAGACCGAGTGAGATTTTGCTCTCCAGGTTGTACTTCTCAACAAGATCTACAGCCTTTTGATATGGAGCCAGATTGCGAGGGAAGGTACATGAGTAGCGCAGTGTGCCGCGAAGCATTGATAGACCATCTTCCCAGCCAGTCAACTCCATCATGTCTAGAGCCAGAGCCGGCGTTATCAAAGTGTGATCATCGGTAACCATGCCTTCTAGTCCGATATCAAGAAGCAAATCAATCAACTCTTCACGCTTCATCTCTTTAGATAAGCCCACCAAACGATGATCTGCCCGCATCCACTCTCCAAGACTGACATCTGCTCGAAGTTGCTTAACTCCATCGTCAACATTTCCTTCAGAAATTCCCCAAACATCGAATAATTCATATGGCGCAAAACATGGATCATGAAGATCTGTCACAACTTGTGCCAACGCTTGGATTAGCATAATTTTTTGAATCTCTTCTGGTTGTCCTAGAGCAGATTGTCTAGCATCCTCGCAACCAATCATTGCGTGCGAGACAAAACCTAGAAGATTGCGTGCTTGATTACTGACATATTTTGCGGCAGTTA
>DDZI01000087.1:813-2670 GCA_002346305.1 Actinobacteria bacterium UBA3012
ACAAGGGAGCAGAGCTTGTCCCATGCTCGGCCTTTGGTATTTTCCAAAGCCCACCGGCTCCTGGGTAACGCTCTAATTGATCTGAAGAAAGGGTCGCAGTCCCGGTTGTGATTATTAGGTTCTCATCCCTATCAAAGGCGCATGATGTGACATTTGGAGAGTCAAAGCACACCACTTCATTCAAATCCCCAGAATGGTCAAAATGGGCTACCCCAGAGCCAGCCCAGAGCGCCGCCCAAACACCACCATCTTTATCTGCGCACATTCCATCAACAAGGCCAATTCCATCGGGAAGTTTTGCAAAAGGCCTTCGATTTGAAACTACTCCTGAATAAATATCAAAATCAAAGATTTCAATTTCTTTACGTGGACTATCAGCCCAAGCAACTGTCTTTCCGTCGGCGAGAATAGTTATGCCATTTGAGATACTTGCTATAGAGACAATCTCAACGACGCTTCGATCTAACTTTACTTGTATTAGCCGACTGCGGTTAGGCGTTAAGTCCCGATCTAGAATTCCAACTAAGATTTCGCCATTTGGAAGAACTACAGCATCAGAGCAGCGAAGGTTACTTTCCTGATTGTGAAGGTCTATTCGCTCAACTTCATTATTGGTTTGGTCAAGAAATATGATTGCAGTTTGACTCAGCAAAATACTGCCATCTCTCCATGGAAGCACCTTTGATAGTTCTTCTCTTTGAGAGTGCCAGAGTTCATTGCTTGCTCCATCCCAAATGTAGGAAAGCCCATTAGGTAGATCAACCCATCGCATCCTTCCGTCAGGGAATAAATTCATCCCCTCGCCAAGTGTTGCCTTGCTCGATAGAACTAGCTCTACTTTCATGATTTCAAAAGAGCCAAGTACTGGTCCATTACTTCATCCAAAGCTTTATGGCGCTGCTCTCGAGCTTTTAAGTCTGACTTTACTTGGCTCAAAACTAGCTCTCTAGATTCTGCAATCTCCTGTGAATTAATGTGTTTTCCATTTGAAATTATTTGCTTGCCATTGATGAATACTTCTTCAACAATTCCATTTTCCCAGTCTCTCCAAAGAACTTGATCTAAGTCACTGCTTAATCCAGCTGCATTGACCCCTCCTATTATTAGAGCATGTGTTGCGTCCTGCTCACTTAAGCTAAGTTTTGCTGTCCCCAGAACTGACTCTTTATAGCCGATACTGTCTAAGCCGACACCAAATGAGATTTCAGAATCTAACCACTTTGTACAATTAGCCTTTCCTGAATTGAGAAATAAGTTTGATCTTGGGCAAGTTACTAGATGCGTTCCCGTTTCTTTTATTAAATCTAGCTCCTTATCATTTAGCCAAATCGCATGAGCCAAACTTGTACTTTGACCAAGAAGACCAAATCTCTGCAAGCGATCAATTGGAGATTCACTTATCCAGTGACGCTGTTTTTCACTCTCAAGGCAGTGCGTGTGAACTCTCAGGCCCTTTTTTGCTATTGATCCGATCGCTTCCATCATCGCATCACTACACCACTGAGGCGCTACTGGCCCCACTCCAAAATCAAAGTCAGTATTTCTCTTTTGTGCGTTTTCAATTAACTCAAGAAAGTCAACGGGCTTCATTCTTGGACCAGTTTGAACAAAATTGGGAAGGTTAACTGGATTTCTGACATTTGCAGGGAAGAACTCATACTGGTCTGCGATTGCAAGAATTACTCGAGCTCTGATTCCAGATCTACGTATGCCATTTAGTGACTTTTCTAGAGTCTCAATATATTGCTGCGAAGGCCCAAAGGTGTGAAATATGAACTGTACTCCAGTAACGCCTACCGAAATCAAATCGCTACATGCTAAAAATGAGTCATGCTCAACATCTACCGCACTCATTGC
>DDZI01000087.1:2917-7030 GCA_002346305.1 Actinobacteria bacterium UBA3012
TTCGCCCTTTCAAGATCGAAATCACTACCAGGCCAATCCGTACCCATCACTAATTGATCAGGTCCCAAAGAGCGATAGGCCAGCTTTACATCCAAGAGCTGAGAGCCAGAGGTTTCTAGATAAATATTTGGATTACGTTTTGCCACCAATATTGCCTCATTTAGATTCCAGACTGTGCCCATATGGGCAATTAGCACTGGGGTATTGGGAAATCCTCTTGAAATTTCCTCAATAGATAGCGGTGCGCAGAAGGGGTCATCTAGAGCATTTACTAGGACAACCAAATTATTTCTATTTGCGGCATCGAATATGGGATCAAGTAGACCATGATCAGCGAAATGATAACCATGCATAGTGGGATGTAGTTTTAATCCCTTTAGTTTTAAATTCTTTGCTAAGTTATCAATTTGTTCAACCGCATCTGGAAAGCGGGGGTTTACTTGACCGAAACCAATTATTCGCTCAGGATAGCGCTGCATCGTCTGGGCGATAAAATTATTATCCATCATCTGTCCAAGTGAGCAGCCAACTGCCATGTCAACGCCGGCTAAATCCATAGATCTCAACATGTCTTCTGGAGTGTAAGACTCTGCCGTTAAGTAATCTGATGTTCCAGCTGCTTGCCAAACATTGTTGTAAGCATCGATAATCATTTTCTAGTTGCTCCTATTCGTATTTCCCCAATTTGTAGCAAGATCCCAAATAACTTTTGAGACTTTATCTAGATCAGCAATTGATACAAACTCATCTGCGGTATGTGCCTGATCCGTTGAACCGGGACCAAATACCGTGCAAGACAGGCTATTGGTCAGGGCTGCAATCATCGATGCATCTGTATATGCCTCGTGGCCGTCGCTTCCACCAATTTCAATCTCATTTCCTGTCACCTTGCGATAGGAAGACTTTATGGATTTAACTATTAGAGATTCATCCGAGGCTCTCACTGGTGGACGAGGCGCACCATGGCCTTTTACTTGCACTTTTGCGCCTGGGAAATCCTTAATCACTTCACTTGCAACTTTTTCAACCAAAGGGATTACCTCTTCTATCTTCATCGGAGGAACGATGCGGACATCAAACTTTGCGTTTGCGCTTGGAGGAACAACGTTTGTTGCCACTCCGGCATGGAACTCTCCACAGGTAAATCTTGGCTTTCCAAGAATTGAATCCTCGTGGGGAAGCCGTTGAATTAAGGCCTTTAGCTGATCAACTATCCGAGACATTATGTGAGCAGAATCAATTCCTAAGTGCGCTCTTCCTGCATGGGCCATGCGACCTGTGACTTCAATATCCAACCAGCGCAGCCCCATCTGGGCTATTCTCAATCTGGTGCCGGTTGGTTCCAAGGCGATAACTTGGTCATCTGGATAAATCAGATTATTTCTAACCAACGCTTGAGCTCCTGCCATATCTGGCGCCTCTTCATCAACAGTTGCAACGAAAACAATGTCTCCCGACGGCTTGATTCCGGAATTCAAAAGTGATTCCAAAAGGCCAATAGCTACCGCTACGCCGCCTTTCATATCGCAGGCGCCACGTCCATAAATTTTCTCATCAACTATTACCCCATCTAGTGCGGGATGATTCCAACCAGATCCAATGGGAACGGTATCAAGGTGTCCGAGCAAAACCAGACGCGGAGCAATTCCTTCTCCGGGAATAGTTGCAATTAAGTTTCTGCGATTACCATCAACAATAAAAGATTCAGGCGCTAGGCCAATCTCATCTAATCGTTGAGAAACCCAATTGGTGCAATTTGCTTCTTGAATTCCTGGGTTCTGACTATCAATGCGAATCAGAGATTGGGTGTCAGCGATTACCTTATTTAAATCAATCATGGCATCTCTTATTTCGCCCAGGCATATGCGCTACGCCTCGGATCAGCGGCAGCATGCAAAACTCGCTCCCCACTTAGATTTTCAAGAGACTTGATGGTTTGTACGGATCCAGCATCAAATTCGTACTCTGGCCAAATCTTCACCTGATGACCTCTTTTTGTTAACTCAGCAATCGCATCCTGACCAATTCGCTCTTCCGCAAATACAAGTCGATCTGCAGATGGATGTGGATGAAATGCACTTGGAGCGTTAAAGGCTGCTATTCGAGGCGCTTCAACAGCTTCCTGCAATTCCATTCCATCATTTAACACGCGCCAGATTACTTGCGCCATAGCCTGAACAATTACATCTCCACCCGGACAGGCCAATGCCCAAGATTGCTCATCGTTCAATCCGATAAGCGCAACTGGCGTAACTACTGGGCGCCCGCCTGGGACTAATTTGTTTGGGTGGTGATCATTGAGTCGACTCTGTACTCCGCGAGGCGAGCAGATAATTCCAAGCTCAGAAATTATTGGCCCGCCATCTAAGGTGTCCGAAGGTGATGTCGAAAAGGTGTTTCCCGCGCTATCCATTGTTACGACAGCAGTAGTGCTGCCAAGAGATGAATCCACCGTAGAACTTGAGGCTCTTCCAGCAATTGCATTTTCCCCGATTAAATTTGCTAGAGAAACTAGGTGCTTATCACTTAACAATTCTTCTAAAGGTTTTTTCATTAGTAATGGCTCTGCAAGAAAATCTTCACGATCATTAAAGGCCAGAGTTATAGCCTCTGCCAGATTATGCCAAGTAAATTTACTTCTAGAAAGAATTCCTAAGATCGCTAGAGCAGTGGGTCCTTGACTCCACGAAGCAGTTGCAAAGAAACGCCAATCTTTAACCATTAATGAAGGCGCAACTTCAATTTCAGCTTCAAAATTAGCAAGGTCCTTCAATGTCATGAAGCCGCCCCTACTAACTACTGTTTTGGTAATTGTTTCGGCAACTTCACCTTCATAAAAAGCACGATGCGCAGCTTTCAGCTTCTCGCTGCGACTTCCAACGCTCTTGCTCTCCGCTGTAACTAGTCGCTCCAATAAATCTGCCAAGGCTGTCTGGCGTAGCCGCTCTCCAGCGATTAAGGCTCTACCCTCTGGCCTAAAGATTGCAGCACTTGTTGGCCACTTCTGAAAGTTTCTACCAGTTATCTCAAGACTTGTAGCTAGTGATTGATCAATTAGAAATCCATTGCGAGCTAATTCAATCGCTGGTTCCATAACTTGTTTTAAGGACATGGTGCCAAATCTTTCTAAAGCAGAAATCCATGCAGCCGGAGCGCCAGGAACGATTGCTGGTGCTCCACCTAGTGGCAGCGAGCCGTTATATCGCTCAATCATCTCTTTTAGAGAAACGCTTTGACTCCATCTACCCACTCCAGCTACTGAATATGCAACCTTGCTATTTGCTTGCCGAATCAAAATAGGTGCGATTCCGCCGAAGTTTGCCATATCGACTTGAATGACATTGCTGGCAATTCCTGCTGCAACACCTGCATCAATAGCATTTCCCCCGGCAGAAAAAATCTCGGCAGCAACAGAGCTAACTCTTGGATGGCCAGCTACTACCGACCACTTCTCTCCAACAAGGGTGGGACGTAATGCTCTTGGTGGTGGGTAAGTTCCGGGAACCAGACCTCCACCCATTCCACCTTTGGCTTGCGCCTTTTCATTTTTTAGACTCACAAACTCTCCCGACCTTGAATCACTCTCTTAAGATTACTCTTGAGTTCTACCCTTAGCGACTACGCTGAGGTCATGAAAAAGATTATGAATGGCAAAGTAGATTCTTGGGCTTGGCATCATGTCGGTATTTCTGTGAAAGACATTGATCGAGCGTTGGATTATTATCGAGAGAATCTAGGCTTTAAAGTTACATTTGAAGCGCGAAATATGACTGACTTGATAAGTAGCATCACCGGAGTTCCAGGACTGGGCGCCCACTTGGTACAAACAAAGTCACCTTTAAGTGATTTAGTTCTAGAGTTCATTGAATTCTTCAATGTTCCAGATGATTTAGATCCACTCTTGCCTATAGCGCCGGGTAGGTCTCATAATGCATTTCTAGTTCCAAATATTGATAAAGCCTTGGATAATCTACTTGCTGATGGTGGAATTATGCTTGGAAAGGTAACAGAATTTGCTGAAGGCAAAGCTGTCTATTGTGCAGATCGCTTTGGAACGGTGATTGAATTAGAGGAGCAATTAGGTGAGCACGGAGATTTCCTTAAAGGATAGAT
>DDZI01000087.1:7123-10206 GCA_002346305.1 Actinobacteria bacterium UBA3012
ACTCGCGAAATACATGGCGAACTGCACACAGGTGTTGGGCAAGAAGCAATTAGCGCTGCAATGGTTGGATTTCTAACTAAAGAAGATGCGCTTTGTAGCACTCATAGAAATCACCTCCACGCAATTGCGAAAGGCGTAGATATGCGAGCTATGCTCGCGGAAATATTTGAAAAGTCCACCGGTTTATGTGGTGGATACGGCGGCCATATGCATTTGTTTGACTCGGATTTAAAGTTTTCAGCCACAGGAATTGTTGGCGCAGGAGTTCCAGTAGCTTTAGGTCACGCTTATGGAGCACGCCTGAAGCAAAACAATGCAGTTGCGGTGGCAGTAGTAGGCGATGGCGCTGTTAATACTGGAGCATTTCATGAAGCCATGAATATGGCTGGGGCGATGAAACTTCCTTTAATAGTTTTGGTAGAAAATAATGAGTGGGCAATTTCAGTTCCTTTTTCTGCTGCGAGTGCAACTGAGACCATTGCTGAGCGAGCTCCGTCTTGGGCAGCACATGGAGTGCGCGTTGATGGACTTGATGTAGAACAAGTAGTAGATGCTTTTTCAAATGCAGTGCAGCGAGGTCGAGCAGGCCAGGGTCCGAGCATTATCGAGGCCATGTGTTATCGCTTTCGTGGCCACTTTGAAGGCGATGCTGATTTATATCGCTCGACAGAGGAGAAGGAGCGAAGAAGAGCTGCAGATCCAATCGAGAGAATCAAGGCCACGTTAATTGAACGCTCGCTAGCAACTGCAGCAGAGCTCGATGGAATTGAGCTTTCCATCTCTAATTCAATGGCTGAAATGCTTGCCTCTGTGCGAAGTGATCCATCTCCCGATGCCGCAGATGCGCGGCGTTATGTCTTTGTAGATTGAATAATATGAGTCGAAATTTAAATCTCTCACAATGTATATCTGAGTCGCTCCACCTTGAAATGGAACGCGATCCCAATGTGATTGTGATTGGAGAGGATGTTGGTGCGCAAGGTGGCGTTTTTGGAGCTACTCGCGGCTTGCAGAAGAAATTTGGCAGCCAGAGAGTCGTTGATACTCCAATTTCAGAGAGCGCTATTACTGGAATGGGAGTTGGACTAGCTCTGGAGGGATTTCGCCCGGTACTTGAGATTATGTTTGTGGACTTTATTGGAGTCTGTCTGGATCAGGTCTATAACGCAATTGCGAAGAATCACTATATGTCTGGTGGACGAATTCGAATGCCGATAGTGATAAAAACGGCAGGTGGTTGTATCGGATCTGGTGCACAGCATTCCCAATGTCTTTGGGGTCTATTTGCCCATCTTCCAGGATTAAAGGTTGTCGCTCCGTCAAATCCCTATGATGCTAAAGGATTACTTGCCAGTGCTGTGGAATCAGATGACCCTGTAATTTATATTGAGCATAAAGGATTACTTCTTAAGAGAGCAGAAGATTTCACCTTTGGTAGGGAAGTTCCGGCCGAACGTTATACAGTTCCAATTGGAGAAGCAAAAATTGTTAGAGATGGAAGAGACCTCACACTCATTACTTTGAGCGGAACCGTTGCCCCTGCAGTTTTAGCAGCCGAAGCTGTTGCTAAAAGTGGAATCGATGTAGAAGTTCTTGATCTTCGTAGCGTTGTTCCGCTTGATATGGTTACAGTAATTGAGTCAGTTAGAAAGACTGGTCGAGTTTTAGTAGTTGATGAGGATTATCTAAGCTATGGACTATCTGGTGAAGTTATTACTAGATTAGTCGAGGCAGGAGTAGCGTTAAAGAGCGTAAAAAGACTTGCAGTCCCCGATGTCCCAATACCTGGCGCAGTAACTCTAGAGAGAGCAGTAGTTCCTAATGCCGATTCTATTGAAGCAACAATCTTAGAGATGGTGGATAAGCGATGAGCACTTTAGTTATTGGTGCCAGTGGAGCCATAGGAAGAGCATGCATTAAGGCTCTGGGGGATGAGAGAGCTGTTGTTGCAGCTGACTTGCAAAAGCCAGATGTAGGAAATGCGCACTCTGTCTCACTTGATGTCACAAACCAGAGTCAGGTTGATTCAGTATTAAGAGAGTTAGACCGAGAAGAACAAATTACCGGATTAATTTACGCTGCCGGTCTAAATACTACCGGCCTATTAAATACAATTAATTGGAAAGAGTATGAAGCTGTGATGTCAGTTAATCTTCGCGGCGCTTTTCATGTGGGCTCTTCAATAATTTCATTGATACACAAATCTCCACGAATGTTTAATTCAGTTTTTATCTCTTCGACAGCTGGATTAGTTGGTGAGGCAGGAGGAAGTATCTATTGCGCTTCCAAATTTGGCTTAATCGGATTCACGCAATCCTTTGCTGGCGAGTTAGCACCACTTAATGGTCGAGCAAATGTTGTCTGTCCTGGAAATGTTGATAGCCCAATGCTTACAGAACTTGCTGCTCGAATCGGAGCTCGGGAGGGTAAAAGTGGCGAGCAAACACTTAAGCAATGGAGTGATTCATCAGCAATTAAGCGACTAATTACGCCAGAGGAAGTGGCAAAGACCTGTATCTGGTTATTATCTGATAATTCAAGCGGAGTAAGTGGTCAAACAATTGTTGTAGATGGCCCGCGCGCATGATCTTTAAAGGTCCAGGCTCAAGATTTGAACTTCTCTTTGAAGATCAATCTCCATTAGCTAGCTGCAATGGCCTTCCCGCAGAATTGCGAGATATATATGGAGGCGATTGGTTAATCCCATCCAAAGAGCAGTATCGCTACTCTAATTTTGTAGTTTCGCATGATGGCAAGGCATCTTTCTCTGTTCCACACCACGAAGGTGGTGGCGATATCTCTGGATTTAATCGCCATGACCAATGGGTGATGGCCTTGACTCGCTCAAGGGCAGATGCTGTAACTGTGGGCGCAAATACTCTCCGAAGCGAGCCAGAACATAAGTGGACCTCGCAATTTATTTTTCCAGATGAGAGCCAAGGTTTTGCTCAGCTAAGGGAGGCGGAGTCTCGCAAGAGATTTCCCCTGCAAGTAGTAGTAACTCGAAGTGGAGAGATAAATAGTGATGCTGCGATATTTAAAGATAGCGAGCTAGAAGTCATCGTTGCAACGACAATCTCAGG
>DDZI01000087.1:10343-10555 GCA_002346305.1 Actinobacteria bacterium UBA3012
GGGACTAACGATGTTGACCTTGAATTAATGCATAAAGTTCTCTTTGATGATTTTGGAGTGAAGACAATTTTGTGTGAAGGGGGTCCGAAGTTTTATAGCGCCCAAATTCTTGCACGTCAGATTCATGAAGAATTTCTGACAATTAGCCCTTTGATAGTCGGTTCAACCAAAGATATCTATCGACCAGGATTAATTGATGGAGATGCTTTGGA
>DDZI01000107.1:0-5084 GCA_002346305.1 Actinobacteria bacterium UBA3012
AACATTCAAAAATATTTGGACATGCTGCTTCTTGGCAAACAGTGTGCAGTCCTTCGCTAACTACAAGAGAGCGAAGCGCCGTGTATTCAGGTCCCATTTTTGCGCGCGTTTTAATCCACTCAGGTTTACGCTCAATCGGTGTTTGCGAATTGCGGGCTTCAATTCTAAGTAAGCGGCGACCTTCAGGAGCGATTGTCATGCGATAACTCTAATCAATACTTCTTGTAGATGCTTTTGCGCAATCGGAAGAATCTCTTTAACCGTGATACTTCTTCCTAATTCCTGCTCCAAGGATGTAGTGATTACATCAGGCAGGCCGCAAGGAATGATTTCGGCGAAATATCTAAGATCGGGATTTACATTAAGAGCGAAACCATGAGTAACTGTTCCACGTGCTACGCGAATTCCAATCGCAGCAATTTTACGATCGCCTTTTTCATCGCGAATCCATACGCCAGATCGATCACAATATTGTTGAGCTGCTAATCCCAACTCAGTACAGATATTAATTAGAGCGGCTTCTAGTGTGCGCACAAAGCCAACTACATTTGTGGCTTCCTTTAATTTCACAATCGGATAACCAACTAACTGTCCCGGGCCGTGCCAAGTGATCTTTCCGCCGCGATCAACATCAATCACGGGCACTCCATTTATTGGACTAATCGGACGGTCACTTAATTCAGTGCGACGGCCAGCGGTGTAAACGCTTGGGTGCTCCACTAGTAATAAGGTGTTTTCGCGAGAGCCATCAGCCACCTCGGCATGTAAATCTCTTTGCAACTGCCATCCAGCCAAATACTCAATCGAGCCAAGTGCCGATACCTCTAGCCCAGGGACTCTGGAAGGGGTTGGAGCAGTTTGAGCATTAGCGGCGGCAAGAGTGAGCGAAACCATCTTCCCAGCCTACCTATTGAGCCAGCGAAGGATGAATTGATCGGTAGAATTGCCGATATTGAGCCGGGGGCAAAGCCATTCGGCAGACAAACCTCAAGAAAGCAGTGTTTTAGATGAGCCACGACCAAGTAACCACCCCAGTCCCTCCAATCCCTCCAGTCCCCGCAAAGATTAAATCTCGCCGAGGAGTGTGGCTCGCCTCTCTGGTAGTCGTGATCTGGCTCGTTATCGCTGGCACCACTGGCCCGCTTTTTGGGAAACTCTCATCGGTTCAAGAGAACAACAACTCTTCCTTTTTACCAAAGGGCGCTGAGGCGACTAAGGCAGCCGACCTCATTGCGAATTTTTCTGGTAAAGATTCATTTAATTTTCCAACTTTAGTTTTGTTTGAAGGTAAAGCAGATCCAGCAACTTTTGCGGCAATAAATGCTCACCTGGCAACTGTTGGGAATCTCAAATTAGATGGCACTTCAGCAAAGATCTCTGATTATTTGGCGCCAGGACAGGTGATTGCAGCCTTCCCTTCACAAGATGGCAAAGCAATTTTGGCAAACATTCCGCTTGATGGAAACGCAATCGCAAAATTACTTCCAAATGATAAGCCAGTTTTGCCGGCCGTCGTAGAAGCACTTCGCGAGGATGTTGGTCCGATCGCCGAAAGCAACGGAGTTAAATCTTATGTAACTGGACCTGGCGGTTTGCTGGGGGATTTATTTGGAGCATTTGAAACTTTAGATTCTTCATTATTACTCACAACTTTGTCAGTTGTTTCAATTATTTTGATCGTGGTTTATCGTTCGCCAACTTTATGGATCATCCCGCTGCTTTGCGCAATTATCGCATTGGGCGCAGCTGGAGCAGTTGTTTATCTGCTCGCTAAAAATGATGTGATTGATGTTGACGGACAATCTCAAGGAATTTTATCGGTCTTAGTAATTGGTGCCGCAACAGATTATGCACTTTTGTTGATTGCTCGATATCGAGAAGAGTTGCATTTGTATGAAAGCCGTTTCGATGCAATGCGTGCTGCATACAAAGGCGTTTGGGAACCTATCGTTGCATCAGGATCTACCGTTGCAATCTCGTTGTTAATTTTACTTTTTAGTAAGTTGACAAACACGGCTGGCCTCGGCCCTGTTGGTGCTATTGGCATCGCTTTTTCGGTAATCACAATGCTTACGCTGCTTCCAGCTCTCTTATTGTTATTTGGTCGCTGGATTTTTTGGCCACGCAAACCATTATTTGATGGCGATGATCACGTCATGTCAGGCAGTTGGTCAAAAGTCGGTAATGTAATTGGCAGAAACCCTCGCAAGGCTTGGGTTATCTCTGGTTCGGTTTTGCTACTACTTGCATTCGCATCAACAACTCTAAAAGCTGATGGACTTGGCACGGTAGATACATTTACTGGAAATCCAGAATCAGTAGTAGGCCAAAAACTTTTGGAAACTCATTTTCCAGGTGGCGAAGGTAATCCAACTCAAATTGTTGTTAGTGCTGACAAAGCAGATTTAGTCACCGCTGCAATCAAGAATGCGCCAGGTGTAAGTGAAATTGCGCCTTTGCTTGATGGACTACCAGTCCCAGGACAACCGCTTCCTAAAGTGAAAATTGTTAATAATCAGATGATTTTAAATGTTACTTTGGATAAAGCTCCTGACAGCGTAGAAGCCGGAAACGATATTCCAAAAATACGTGAGCTGGCCAAAGAAGCTGATTCGACCGCTTTAGTTGGCGGCACAAGTGCGGTCTACTTTGATGTTCGAACTGCAAATAATCAAGATAATAGAACCATTATTCCAATTATCTTATTTGTAATCACCTTAATTTTAGGTTTCTTACTTCGCAGTATCGTAAGTGCAATCGTGCTATTGGGAACAGTAGTTCTCTCATACTTTGCAACATTGGGTGTGTGTGCTCTAGTTTTCAACCACGTTTTTGGTTTTGCCGGTGGTGATAACTCATTCCCATTATTTGCATTTATTTTCTTGGTTGCATTGGGCATTGATTACAACATCTTCTTGATGACTCGAGTGCGTGAAGAATCTCAGAAGTTTGGCACGCGACAAGGAGTAATCAAGGGTCTGACTGTTACCGGTGCGGTGATCACATCCGCTGGTGTGGTTCTGGCTGCAACATTTGCCGTTCTTGGTTTATTGCCACTAGTTCCATTGGCCCAACTAGGTTTTGCGGTTGCATTTGGCGTTCTTCTGGACACCATTATTGTCCGCTCAATCTTGGTACCAGCGCTGGTTCATGAGATCGGACCAAAGATCTGGTGGCCTTCAAAGATGCAAAAGGAAGCAGCCACAATTAATTAAGAATGCAATAAGATCACGACATGTCTGAAAATAAACTCAAAGCCGGATTGATTGGCTATGGATTAGCTGGGAAAGTTTTTCATGCCCCCTTGTTAGCTGGATCTGGTTTTGAGTTAACTTCAATTCTTACCAACAATCCTGATCGCATAGCCTCGGCCAAAAGTGATTTTCCAAATGCCCATATTGCTGAAGATATGAAACAACTACTTGATCAAGAGCTAGACCTAGTTGTGGTTGCTTCTGCAAATGTGGTTCATGCCGAACAAGCCCTACAGGTCATTGCCGCTGGAATAACAGTCGTAATTGATAAGCCAGTTGGTCGCAACGTTCGCGAAACTCATTCAATTTTCGACGCAGCCGATAATGCTGGGGTTAAGGCTTGTGCATTTTTCAACCGCCGCTGGGATAGCGATGCCCTAACCATGAAACGCGTAATCAAAACGCGAGAGATCGGATCTATTCACAGATTCGAATCACGTTTTGAAAGATTCAGACCAGAAATAAATATGGATTCATGGCGCGAGGACAACGCTGTAGAACAAGGTGGGGGATTGCTACTCGATCTACAAACTCATCTGATCGCGGGTGCTATAGATCTATTTGGTCCTGCAGAAGTTTCTTACTGCTCAATGCGCAAGATCCGTGGCGGTAATGAAGATGACTGCGTGATTGTTTTGAAACATTTGATGAATGTCGATTCTTATTTGTCGGTGAGTGCTGTTGCCGGTGGACCTGGTTCACGTGTGCGGGCTTTAGGCAAGACTGGTGCTGTTGAGATTGATTATTTGGATCCACAGGAAGATCTTTTGAAATCGGGAGCCAAACCAGTAAATGGCAAGTGGGAGATTGGCCCTAAATCAACTGGGCGAATCATGCGTGGTGATGATGTTAAAGAATTAGAGATTGAAGCCGGTAATTACCCAGCCTTTTACAATCAAGTTGCGGAAGCGATTAGAGGTAATGGAGATATGCCAGTTCCCGTTGCAGATGCGATGGAAGTTGCGAGATTGATTGATGTGGCTCGGGAGATGTCAATTAGGTGATTATTGTTATTGGCGCTGGCATTGCAGGTCTAAACGCAGCATTAACTTGTCAAAGAGCAGGCCGGGAAGTTTTACTCCTAGAAGCGAGTGATCGAGTCGGTGGAAGAGTTAAGACGGATTTGGTTTCGGGTTATCAACTCGACCATGGCTTTCAAGTTGTTAATCCAGCGTATCCCGAAGTAAAAAGGTTAGATCTGGAACTTAAATTACAAAGCATGAAAGCTGGAGTAAAGGTCGTCACCAACAATAAGGACTTTACGGTTTCTGATCCTTTTAGAAATCCCAAAAATATCTTCTCCACGTTACGAGCCCCAATTGGGGGTTTTAAAAGTAAGCGGGCGTTGATTTCTTTTCTATTCCAAAAGCAAAGAGCAGGAATATCTAATTTTGAAGTTGAGTTAAATTCACAGGGAGTCAACGGGCCCTTATATGAAAAAGTTATCCGTCCGTTTATGCGCGGAGTTTTACTGGGGGAGTTAGATCTTGTTGATGCGCAAGTTGGCCTGGAACTTTTAAAATTCTTTGCAAAAGGCACGCCCGGGATTCCATTAACAGGTGCTCAAGCTCTCCCGAATCTTATGGCTAAACAAATTGATAATTTAAATTTGAATGAATCTATAGTTGTCATCAACGGAAATATAGTAACAACTGATCAAAAGAGTTACACCGCTGAGAAAATTATCGTTGCAATCGACGGAGCAAATGCCGCAAATCTGATTCCAGAAGTTACACCACCTAGATTTAATCTTTCGACGACTTGGTATTTCACTACAGCCGATAAAGTGGTTGAAGATAACTTTTTAATGGTTGACGGCGAAGGCAGGGG
>DDZI01000107.1:5221-8491 GCA_002346305.1 Actinobacteria bacterium UBA3012
ATGCAATTACTATCGATCACCACTTTAAAGCCATGCAATGAAAATGAAGTGAGATCTCACCTGCGTCTAATGATTGGAAAATTACCGCAAGATTTGCAATTGATTAAGGAGTATCACATTCCTAGATCATTGCCGGCTTTCACTCCAAATTACATCAGGCCAAATTTTCAGCAAATTTCAGGTGAACTATTAATCGCTGGAGATTATTTAAGCGCACCTTCTCAAAATGGAGCACTTATGTCGGGAAGGCTTGCTGCCGAGGCTGCTCTTTCATAAGTATGCTTTATAAATGCGCAACGTGAAGAATCCCAAAGCTTATTTAGCTGAATTTATTGGATCGGCATTATTGGTTGCAGCAATAGTTGGTTAGGGGACCATGGGAACCCAAATGTCTCGCGATACTGGCGTGGGTCTAACATTAAACGCAATTTCAGTTGTAGCCATGCTGTGGATTTTGATCACAACATTAGGTCCGATCAGCGGTGCACATTTCAATCCAGTTGTATCTCTCGTGATGCTTTATCGGAAAGCAATCTCAACGACTGATGCACTTATTTACATTATTTTGCAGATCATAGGTGCGATTCTCGGTGCAACTCTGGCCAACTTAATGTTTGAAAAAACATTGTTCGCAATATCTGAGGTGGATCGCACCGGCTATGGCCATGTAACTGGCGAAGTCGTTGCGACGGCTGGTCTAATCTTTTTCATTCTCTTGCTAGTAGATACAGATCGCGGCAAGAAAATCCCAACAGTGGTCGCAGCATGGATCGGCTCGGCATTTTTCTTTACCTCCTCTACTGCTCTAGCAAATCCAGCCGTGACCATCGGTCGGATATTTACTGATTCGGTTGTTGGAATAGCACCAAATGGCGTCCTGCCATTTCTTGCCGCTCAAGTAGTAGGTGGCGCAATCGGTCTCGGTTTAGCCGTAACTCTGAAAGGTAAGTAATTCAATGAGCAAGCCATCAGTTTTGTTTGTTTGTGTTCATAATGCCGGTAGATCACAAATGGCAGCAGCATTTCTAACTCATTTATCTAAAGGGGAAGTTGAAGTTAGATCAGCCGGATCAGCTCCTGCAGATTCAATCAATCCCGCAGTAGTTGAAGCGATGAAAGAAATTGGTATCGACATCTCTCATGAGGTGCCAAAAGTTCTCACAACTGAAGCGGTAATCGAATCAGATGTAGTAATCACCATGGGATGTGGAGATGCTTGTCCGTTTTTCCCAGGCAAGCGGTACTTGGATTGGAAGTTGAATGATCCAGCCGGTCAGGGAGTTGCTTCTGTTCGGCCAATTCGGGATGAGATTAAAACTTTAGTCGAAGGTTTAATTGCCGAATTAAAAGAGTAGTTTTTAATCAGAAGCAGTTAATGCGGTTAAAGCTGGGGCTACATGTGGGTAATCAAAGACAAAACCAGCATTGGTTAATACCTCAGGAAGTACTTTTTTGGAACCAAGCAACTCTGATGAAAAACCACCTAAAGCCACTTTAAGTGCGATTCCCGGAACTGGAAGCAAAGCCGGACGATGCAATGCCCGAGCCAATGCTGCGGTGAACTCTGAATTCGTTGCAGGATTTGGGGCGGTGATATTTACCGGGCCAGCAAGATCAGAATCCATCAGAAATTGGATAGAGCGGATTTGGTCGTGCAAAGTTATCCATGACCACCACCGTTTTCCAGAACCCATTTTTCCGCCAACACCAAATTTAAATAATGGAAGCATTTTTCCTAACGCACCACCTGTTGGATCAAGGACAACTCCGGTTCGAATTTTTACGGTTCTAACTGAAGGCGCAAGGTCTGCAGCTGCTTCCCACTGTTCGCAAACTCCGGCTAGAAAATCATCTCCACCGCGATCAGATTCTGTTACGCCGCGATCGCCAGTTTCCCCGTACCAACCGATGGCACTTGCTGAGATAAACACATCAGGCTTTAACTCTTCAACTGCCTTAGCAATTGTTCGCGTGCTACTTACTCGAGAATTTAGGATTTCGCTTTTGTAAAGAGAGGTCCAACGTTTGTCACCAACACCAGCGCCAGCTAAATTTATAACCGCATTAACTCCAGCGAGAGCTGCGATATCAATGCTTTCATTTTTGGGATCCCACTGCACTTCATCAGCGCTTGCAACAGGACGACGCACGAGACGTAAAACTTCATGACCTTTTTCCCGTAGATCACCTACTAAGGCGCTTCCGATTAATCCAGATGCACCTGTTATAGCAATTTTGCTCATTAGATCCCGAGATCCGATTCAAAACGACCTTCTTCTAGTCGTTCCTTTAATGTGGCAAGGAATCGAGCAGCATCTGCTCCATCGACTATTCGGTGGTCATATGAAATTGCAAGATAAACCATTGAACGAATCGCAATAGTTTCTCCGCCATCTCCATCAGCAACCACAATCGGACGCTTAACGATCGCACCTAGTCCAAGAATTGCAACCTGTGGTTGATTGAGAATTGGAGTATCAAAGAGTGCGCCGCGTGAACCAGTGTTTGTGATGGTGAATGTTCCGCCACTTAACTCATCAGGGGAGATCTTGTTATCACGAGTGCGAGCAGCCACATCAACGATGCGACGAGCAACGCCACCCAAATTCAAATCGCCAGCATCTTTAATTACTGGAACTAGTAATCCGCGCTCGGTATCAACTGCTATTCCGAGGTTTTCAGTTCCGTGATAGATAATATTTTCGCCATCAACAGATGAGTTCAACACCGGATGTTGTTTAAGCGCTTCACAAACTGCGACTGCAAAAAACGGTAGGAATGTAAGTTTTACGCCTTCACGCTCTTCAAAGCTTTTCTTAGCACGATCACGTAATTTAGAAATCTTGGTAATATCAACTTCGATCACAGTTGTTAATTGAGCGCTACTTTGTAATGACTCAACCATTCGAGATGCAATAACTTTGCGCAGACGTGACATCGGAACTGTAGTTCCACGAAGTGGCGAGGCAGCGGCTGCAACTTTTGGAGCAGCTGGAGCAGTACTTGCAGCAGGTGCACTTGGAATTTGAGGTGCTGTAGGAGTTGCAACTCGAGCGCGCTCAGCCGCTTCAAATACATCTTGCTTACGAATTCTTCCGCCAACACCGGTTCCGCGAACTGTTGCTAAATCAATTCCAGCATCAGAGGCAATCTTGCGCACCAAAGGAGTTACATAAAGATCAGAATCATTTGCAACCGGCGCTGGCATTGAATTAAATGGAGCAGCAACTGGCGCAACAGGCGCAACAGGAGCAGGTGGAGCAGGTGGAG
>DDZI01000107.1:8671-13050 GCA_002346305.1 Actinobacteria bacterium UBA3012
AGCAGGTGGAGCAGGTGGAGCAACAACTACCGGAGGGGCAACTGGAGCCGGAGCAGGTGCTGGTGCAACAGGTGCAGGTGCAGCAACTGCACCGCTAGTTCCAATAGATGCTAACCGCGCGCCAACTGGAACAGTTGTATCTGCTGGTGCATCAATAGATAAAAGAGTTCCAGCAACTGGTGAAGGAATCTCGGTATCAACTTTGTCTGTAGAAACTTCAAGTAATGCTTCATCAACTGCAACTGCGTCACCAACATTTTTTAACCAACGCGTGACAGTTCCTTCAGAAACCGATTCACCAAGTGCTGGCATTGAAATAATTGTTGCGGCACCAGCAGAGGATGGGGCTGATGGAACTGCTTGAACAACAACCGGTGCGGTAGGCACAGCAACCGGAGGAGCTGGAGGAGTTGGTTTCGGAATTACTGGGGCAGGAGCAGCAGGTGCGGCGACAGGAGCAGCAGCAACAGGAGTAGCAGATCCGGCAGATCCATCATTAATAATTACTAGGTCGGCACCAACCAAAACAGTGCTATCTACGGGAACTAAAATCTTTTCAATGACGCCGGCATAAGGTGAAGGGATCTCGGTATCAACTTTGTCAGTTGAAACCTCTAGCAACGGCTCATCAATTGCAACAGTATCGCCTTCGGCTTTGAGCCAACGAGTGACCGTACCTTCAGTCACGCTCTCGCCAAGTGCTGGCATTGTTACCTTTGCTGACATCTCATCTCCCTTACAAAATCCTGCTGTAAGCCCGAGGGTTTAAGCAGGGTTAGCCTACTAATTAACTTACCCATGTGCATGTAGCGGTTTGCCGGCGAGAGCCATATGCGCCTCGCCCATAGCCTCAGACATCGTTGGGTGGGCATGAAGTAACGGTGCCACATCATCAGCGCTAGCTTCCCAATTGAAGATCAATTGCGCTTCGGCCAGTAATTCACCAACCCGGCTACCAACCATATGCACACCTAAAACTGGTCCATTTTTTTCAGCAACTAATTTAATTGAACCTGCGGTACGCAAAATTTGAGATTTACCATTACCGGCCAAGTCGTAATTTAATTCAACAACATCATGTCCACGTTCTTTTGCTTGCGCAGTTGTTAATCCAACTGAAGCAACTTCAGGTTCTGAATAAGTTACACGGGGGACACCGTCGTAATTGATTGGACGGGGATTTAATCCAGCAATCTCTTCTGCAACCAAGATGCCTTCACCAAAACCAACATGCGCTAATTGCAAAGTTGGAATCAAATCGCCAACAGCCCATACACCCGGAACATTTGTGCGACATTTATTATCAACCAAAACATAACCGCGATCCATCTTTACGCCGATCTCTTCAAATCCGACACCGGTTGAAGAAGGGCCACGACCAACTGCTACTAGCAAAATGTCTGCTTCGAAATCGCGACCATCTTCCAAAGTAACTTTAATTCCAGTTGCGGTTTCGCTCACGCCTGAGAAGCGCACGCCAACTTCGAAATTAATTCCGCGTTTGCGATATGCACGCTCTAGTAATTTAGAACTTGATTCATCCTCTAGCGGTACCAGATGTGGAAGTCCTTCGATGATGCGCACATCGGAACCAAATGATTTCCATACTGATGCAAATTCGCACCCAATAACTCCGCCACCAAGAACGATCACACTCTTTGGAATGTAATCCAACCCGATTGCATGATCACTGGTGATAATTTTCTTACCGTCGATCGCAAGACCTGGAAGTGATTTTGCATAAGAGCCGGTGGCAAGCACTAAGTTTTTGCCGGTGTAAATCACGCCATTAACTTCTACGGTATTAGCTGAAGTAACTTTTCCGTATCCTTCAATGAAATTAACATTTCGAGATTTAACTAACCCTTGCAATCCTTTGTATAACTTGCCAATCACACCATCTTTATAGGTGTTCACCCCGGTCATATCGATTCCGTTGAATTGAGCAAGAACTCCGAAATCTCCGGCTTCACGAGTGCTATCTGCGATTTCGCCAGCATGCAGCAGGGCTTTAGTTGGGATGCAACCACGGTGCAAGCAAGTACCACCTAATTTGCCAGCCTCAATCAGTGCAACTGATAGGCCAAGTTGTGATGCACGAAGGGCACAGGCATACCCGCCACTTCCGCCACCTAATACGACTAGATCAAAAACATCGGCTGCCATCTCGGCTTACCCACCTTCATATCCATCTTTAAAGTTGTATCCCTATCCTGCCAGCCTTTACCTTCAGCGCCGAATTGGGATTATTTTGTGATTTGGGCTAAACGCACCAGTGAACGGAGGGCAAAACCGACCCCTCCAACTGGCGTATAGCCGTGCGCGGCGCCCTCGTTGTAAGAAGGCCCCGCAATATCAAGGTGTAACCACGGCAGATCTGGGGTGACGAACTCCTGTAAAAAGAGACCTGCCACTAACATTCCACCCATCCGTTCGCCAATATTGGCTAAATCCGCAACTGGAGAATCTAAGGATGCGCGCAGTTCGGGCGGTAAAGGCATTGGCCAAAATTGTTCACCGGCTGCATTGGCGGCAGATAAAAACTTTCCACTAAATTCAAAATCATTTGTCATGACTGCAGCGGTCTTGGTACCTAACGCCACTATTTGAGCGCCGGTTAATGTTGCAACATCAATTATTCCATTTAACTTTGGCGCAACTTCAGCCGCACGAACAAGTACATCTCCAAGAACTAATCTGCCTTCAGCATCAGGATTCAAAACTTCAACAGTCTTGCCACCGTACATTGTGATTACATCACTTGGTCTGGTTGCAGTATCGCTCACCATATTTTCGGCAAGTGGCGCCCAAGAGTCGATTGCAACGGGAAGCTTTAACTCGGCGATTGCAAAGATGGCTCCGACAACTGCAGCAGCGCCACTCATATCTGACTTCATCGCCTCCATGCCATTGGCAGGTTTTAATGCCAGGCCGCCGGTATCAAAGGTGATGCCTTTACCAACAAAGGCGTATCGCTTCTTTGCTTTAGCTGGCGCGTAAGAAACATGAAGAAGTCGTGGGGGATTAGCAGAGCCTTGTCCCACACCAATGATTCCGCCGTAACCAGATTTTTTAAGGGTGGCATCATTAATAATCTCAGCCTTAACTCCGTACTTAGTAGCAAGTTTTTTCATCTTTTGTGAAAATGAATCAGGGGTTAAATGGCTTGGTGGCGTATTGATTAAATCTCGTACTAAATAGGTCTGTTCAGCAAGTATCTCAGCGCGCTTAATCGCTGTTTTGGCTTGAGCGGTATCTGAAAACTTTGAAATCAAAGATATCAATTCCAATGGCGCCTTCTGCTCCTGCTTGCTGCTACCTAAGAATTCCACAAATGTGTAAGCACCAAGGGCAGCACCTTCTGCGATGGCTGCTAGCTCTACAACAGATTTATGCGGCAGAGAAAATGTGGCGTTCTTATTACCATTAAAATGTCTGGCAGCAGCACCGGCAGCACGTCTTAAAACCTCTGGCTCATAAGATGATTTGATCTCACCTAAACCGGTGAAGACAACTAACTTAGTTGCTTTACCAGGAAGTTTTATAACCTCATCAGCCTTAGCAGTTGCTCCCATAGCATTTAATGTTGCCAGCAGTGCGGCTGAATCTAGTTGGGCAGCACCTGATTCAATTTGTAATTTCTTATTTGCAAGCCCGAGGCCAACAACTAAAATCTCACTATCAACTTTGGCAGTTAACTTAATCTTGGCCATCGCACTCCTGTTTCAATAATTTTATAGACATGCTAGAAATCGATGGTGCAAGCCTAAAGGATTCCGATAAAAGATGATAATTATCCCAAGTAGTGGTGCGCAAATAGCGGTTTAGGGCGTGTAGGTTTGGCTTATGAATCAATCACCATTGGCTGGTAGACATTTGGCTGAAAATGCAAAGATGGCTGACTTTGGTGGCTGGTTAATGCCGATTGAATACCCGGCAACTGGGGCAATAGCTGAATACACCGCTGTTCGAGAGCGGGTTGGATTATTTGATGTCTCCCATTTAGGAAAAGTTTCAATCATTGGGGTAGGTGCCATTGATTACTTAAACCAAATGGTGACAAATGATCTGACCAAAATTGCTGCCGGACAAGCCCAGTACACATTACTTTGCAATGAAGATGGTGGGGTGGTCGATGATCTAATTGTTTACCTAAACAGCAAAGATGATTTGTTTTTAATCCCAAATGCTTCAAATACAGCAGCTGTCTTTGAGATTCTCGCCCAGAGCGCACCGAGTGGAATAACTGTTAAAAACCTACATAAAGATTATGCAGTACTTGCGCTACAAGGAGCAGATTCAGCAAAGGTTTTAAGCAGATTGGGCATAGATGCCTCACTTAATTACATGTCATTTATTAATGCAAAAATTGATAACCT
>DDZI01000107.1:13101-13645 GCA_002346305.1 Actinobacteria bacterium UBA3012
GTGATTCTCTGCCGAACTGGATACACCGGTGAGTTCGGATTTGAGATTATTCCTCGCTGGAATAATGCCGAGCAGGTGTGGGACAAGATTGCGTTAATTGTTAAAGAGTTTGATGGCGCAATTTGTGGTTTAGGTGCCAGAGATCTACTTCGAACTGAAATGGGTTACCCACTTCATGGCCATGAGCTCTCACTTTCCATCACACCAGTTGAGGCAGGTGCTAGTTGGGCAGTTGGGTGGAGTAAGGATCAATTCCGCGGCAAAAAAGTATTAACCCAACAAAAAGAGCAGGGTAGTAAGTTGAGATTAAAGGCAATACTGGCAACTGAGCGAGGAATTCCTAGAAAAGATATGCAGGTAAAGAATTTACAAGGTGAGGTAATTGGATCTGTAACCAGTGGCACCTACTCACCAGCTTTGAAAAAAGGAATTGGCTTGGCTTTAATCAACTCAGATGTTAAAAAAGATGATCAGGTTTTAATTGATATCCGAGGAACTGATTCAACCTTTAAGGTTGTTTCACTTCCCTTTGTGCCATCTAAAG
>DDZI01000054.1:0-573 GCA_002346305.1 Actinobacteria bacterium UBA3012
TCCATAAAGGTTTTGATTTAGCTTCTGCGAGTGCGGTGATAAACCGTTCAGCGATAGCACCAAGGGTTCCATCTTTTTTTGTGAAAAATTCTGATGTTAAAAGATCGGCAAGAGTTATTGCAAATAGTCCACTCTCATCTTTCAAAATGCCATCAGCAAGTAAGGCGCTAGCGGCCTCATACCCAAGTACATCTATATCGAGTGCGGAACGTGAGCCAATATAAAAAAGTCGCTCACGAAGTTGAGCCGGACAACTTCGGCTATTCACACACCTAATATCCACATCTCCCTCTGAGATTGCTTTTAATTTACTTCCACAATCTGGGCAGGTGTTTGGCATTACAAATGTGCGCTCTGATCCATCGCGTTTTGCAAGAACTGGACCAAGTACTTCTGGGATCACATCCCCGGCTTTCCGAATAACTACATAATCACCAATCAAAATTCCTTTTCTTACAACTTCTTCTTGATTGTGCAAAGTGGCTTGCGAAACAGTGGAACCGGCGACTTTGACTGGTTCCATAAATGCAAAAGGCGTAATCCGGCCAGTTCGTCCAACACTTACTCGGATAT
>DDZI01000054.1:703-8334 GCA_002346305.1 Actinobacteria bacterium UBA3012
AGATATCTAGTAATTTTGTGACGACTTCTTCAGGTGCATACTTATATGCAATCGCCCATCTAGGAGCACGTGAAGTAAATCCAAGTTTATTTTGGATCTCAACTTGATCAACTTTAATTACTACACCATCAATCTCATGTTGCAAGTCATGACGATGATCTAAATGTCCATCAATATATTTCTTGATCTCACTAACTTTGTTAAAAACTCTAACTTGATCACTAGTTGGTAATCCCCACTCTTTGAATGCTGCGTATGCAGCACTTTGAGTCGTGAATTCAACTCCATCTACTTTTCCAAAACCGTGCACCAACATTCGCAACGGTCTGGCTGCACTTACTTTTGGATCTTTTTGGCGTAGCGAACCTGCGGCAGCATTACGAGGATTAGCAAAAGGAGCTTTACCTAATTCTTCGATGCTCGCATTTAATTCAGCAAATTCTTTTAAAGGGAAATAAACCTCTCCCCTAACTTCTACAGTTTTTGGGAAACTCTTTCCGCTCAATTGATGTGGGACACCTTTGATTGTCTTAACGTTGAGCGTTACATCTTCGCCAGTTGTGCCATTTCCCCTAGTTAATCCGCGAACTAGCTTTCCCTCTTCGTAAAGTAAGTTCACTGCCAGGCCATCTATTTTTAATTCACAAAGCCACTTGATCTCATTTTTTCCAAAATCTCGCTCTGTTTTCTCAAGCCATGAATCCAACTCCTCGGCATCAAAAACATTATCTAGGCTCATCATTGGATTGAGGTGATCTACTTGAGTAAATTGAGTTGAAAAACCACCGCCTACAGTAACAGTTGGAGAACTCTCACTTCTTAATTCAGGATTAGCTTCTTCTAGTTTTAACAATTCATTCCAAAGTGCGTCAAAATCTGCATCTTCAAGTTTCGGGCTATCCATTACGTAATAGAGAAATTGATGTTCACTAATCTCTTCTCGCAATTGCTCTATACGACGTCTTGCTGAATTATTGCTGCTATTAACTGCCATTAATTGAACCAATTGCCTGATCAGTACGGTCTATTGTGGCAGAACCTACAACTCGATCACCATCATAAATAACCAGAGCTTGCCCTGCTGCTAAACCATAAAGTGGCTGATCTAAAGTTGCAGTTAAATTCTCACCATCAAATTTGTAGGAACAAGGCAGCGCTTGACCATGTGCTCTAACTTGGGCAAATCCGCGAAGTAATTCATTTCCTGGAACTTGTCCGCACCATTTAATTTCACTGCCTGAAATTTCACTCACTGCGAGTTTTTCATGCGAACCAACAACCACTGTGTTGGATAGCGGTTCAATTTTCAAAACATATCTTGGCGATCCATCATTTGCTGGAACGGTCAGGTTTAATCCTTTTCGTTGTCCAATCGTGTATGTATAAGCACCTTTATGAGAACCTAATTTTTTTCCATCTTCATCCAAAATTGATCCGGATTCACTACCAAGTCGCTCTCGTAACCATCCCGCGTTGTCTCCAGATGGAACAAAACAGATGTCATGGCTATCTGGTTTTTGAGCTAACGCAAAACCACGTGCCTCTGCTTCGGCACGAACATCTACTTTATGCGTATCTCCCAGCGGAAACATTGCACCAGCAATTTGATCTTGAGTAAGCACTGCCAAAACATATGACTGATCTTTTTCCGGATCATTAGCGCGATTTAATGTTGGACCTGTTGGTGAATCTACAACTTTTGCATAGTGACCAGTAACAACTTTTTCATACCCCATGGCACGAGCACGATTTAACACAGCTGCAAATTTTATTTTTTCATTGCAGCGAAGACATGGGTTAGGGGTCCGTCCAATTGAATACTCCGAGATAAAATTATCAACGACGCCCTCGTGAAATTCACTTGCCATATCCCAAATATAAAAAGGTATCCCGATGATGTCTGCCACCCGTCTTGCATCATGTGAATCTTCAACTGTGCAACACCCACGTGCACCTGATCGATACTTTTGTGGATTTGATGAAAGTGCTAAATGAACACCGATTACTTCATGACCCGCTTCAACAGCACGTGCTGCAGCAACTGCTGAATCGACGCCACCGCTCATGGCTGCAATCACTTTCATACTAAACCTGCCGCTCTGGCTCGTTCAACAACCGGTGCGATAACTGAAATTACTAAATCAATATCTGCCTCCGTTGTTGATGTGCCAATTGAAAAGCGAAGCGAAGATTTAGCCCGCTTGTCATTCATGCCCATAGCCAATAACACGTGGCTTGGTCGAGGAACACCGGCACTACATGCAGAACCTGTTGAACATTGAACTCCTTGAGCATCTAGCAAGAGAAGCAGTGCATCTCCTTCAGCGCCCTCAAAAGTAAAATGTGCAATTCCCGGCAAATGATCTTTTGCTCCATTTACTGAAGCATTTTCAACTTTAGCAAGCACTCCTGAAATTAATCTATCTCTCAATTTACTTACTCTCGAAGCGCGTGAATTTAGTTCGGCTATTGCAAGAGTTGCTGCAGCTGCAAATCCAGCAATCGCGGGAGTATCAAGAGTTCCACTACGCAAATCGCGCTCTTGTCCACCACCGTGCAAGACTGGAGTTAGGTCTAATCCTTTTTTTAATACTAAAGCGCCAATTCCTAATGGTCCACCGATTTTATGTGCGCTTAAACTCATTGCAGTTACATTCAATTCTCTAAAACTTAATGGAATTTTTCCAAAACTTTGAACTGCATCCGTGTGAATCGGAAGGCTTAATTCTGCGGCGATCGCTGCAATCTCGCCTACAGGTTGAATTGAGCCAACTTCATTATTTGAATGCATGATTGATATCAAAGAAATTAAATTAGCTTCTGCTGCAATCTTCTTTATTGCATCCTCAACTTTTACTTGTCCATCTTGATCAACATCAAGTTCAAGCCACTTAGCATTTTCATGTTTTACGAGCCACTCCAGTGGATCAAGAATCGCATGATGCTCGATTGGAGATGTGACAATTGAATTTCTACCTTCTGCAAATCGATGCCAGTAAAAACCTTTTAACGCTAAATTATTTGCCTCAGTTCCGGATGCGGTAAAGATCACCTCACTTGGAGATGCTCCGACGGCATCAGCGATCGCTTCACGTGATTCCTCAACAACTTTTCTGGCACTTCGCCCTGCGGCATGCAGACTTGAAGCATTTCCGACTATGCCCAACTGTTGACTCATGGCCAGTACGGCTTCAGGGACCATTGCTGTGGTGGCTGCATTATCTAAATATGCAGTCGCGCTGTTAATGGCCATTGGGTAATTCTAGAGCGTTAACCCTTTCGAGCAGCGATTGCGCTGATGGCTTGCGGGAGCACCGCAAAAAGATCGCCAACTACGCCGAAATCGGTAACTTCAAATATCGGGGCCTCTGGATCCTTATTGATTGCCACAATCACTTTGCTGGTCTGCATTCCAGCCCGATGTTGAATTGCACCTGATATTCCGCAAGCAATGTAGAGCGAAGGCGAGACGGTTTTACCAGTTTGGCCCACTTGATGTGAATGCGGATACCAACCAGCATCAGTTGCCGCACGTGATGCACCAACTGCTGCGCCAAGCAGATCAGCCAAAGCTTCAACTGGAGCAAAGTCGCCATTTGTTCCACGTCCACCAGAAACCACAATTGCCGCTTCAGTTAACTCTGGGCGTCCGCCTCTTTTTGCTGGTTCACGATTGCTGATTAAAACTTTTGTTGGAGTTAATTTCGGTGAAAGTACTTCAACTTCACAGGTGGATGGATTGCTCTCTGGTTCAACTGAATTTGGTCGAACAGTAATTATTGCAATTCCCTTACTTACCTTGGAATGCACTACTGCCGATCCACCAAAAATAGATTGGGTGGCAATTGAATCAGCGGTGACATCTACTGCATCAGTAATAATTCCAGAGTTAGTGCGCACGGCAACTCTTGCGGCAATTTCTTTTCCGCGAGCAGTTGAAGGAATCAATAATGTAGTGGCGCCTTTTTCCAAAAGTAAGTCAGCTAACCCTTGAGCGACAAGGGCGCTTGGATGATCGTTGATGGTGCTATCTTCAATCGCGATAATTTTATTTGCGCCAAAAGAATTAATTGCAGCGGAGGCCTTTATGCCGTCGCCTGGAGTTCCAACCAATACAGCAGTAACTTCACCGGCTCGTCTAGCGATAGTTAATAACTCGCCCGCAGTTTTTGTAATTGCACCATCGATGTGATCAATAAATACAAAAGTACTCATGCCAACCTCTTTTCAGCCAAAAATTCACTAAGTGCATTTCCGCCAGCGCCTTCATCCATAACTTTCACACCAGCACTTCTGGCAGCTTGTTCATTAAAATCATTTACCAAACTCCATGCACCAGAACCGCCTACTTCAGATGCGCTTACGCCAAGGTCGGCAAGAGATAAAACTTCAATTGTTTTTTTCTTGGCAGCCATGATGCCTTTAAATGATGGATAACGCGGTTCATTTATTTTTTCGATTACGCTAACAATTACTGGCATAGGGGAACTCATTGAGTCAACACCTTCATCAGTAACTCTTTTAATACTTACTTGATCTGCACTTACATTTACTTCACCAGCAAATGAAAGTTGCGGCAATTCGAGTCGTTCGGAAAGCATTGAAGGAATAACACTCATACGAGCATCAGTTGATTCCGTGCCGCATAAAATTAGATCCGGATTAATTCTTTGAATCACTTTGGCTAAAATTAATGATGTAGCAAGAGCGTCAGATCCGGCGAGCGCACCGTCACTCACAAGCACTGCATCATCTGCACCCATTGAAAGTCCCTTGCGAAGTGCTTCAGTTGCTCGCTCTGGTCCCATGCTAATTAGCGTTACAGAATGTCCGGCTTCTGCTCCACCATTTGCTTCAACAATTTGCAGCGCAGATTCAACTGCGTACTCATCTAAATCATTTAGGACTGCATCAACACTTTCGCGGTCAATCAACTTAGTGCTGGCATTTAACTTTTTTTCAGCCCAAGAATCTGGGACTTGTTTTACACAGACAGCGATCTTCACTAATCACTCCTAAGCCGGATTTCAGTACGAGGCGGATACAGCCCTATGTTACCGGTCGGTAACTAAAATGTGCGAGTGTACTTAGGAGTAACCCGATGGTGGTCGTAAAGTGAAGGGGTGCTCGCCATCATCGCTCCCGGACAAGGCGCCCAGACCCCAGGATTCCTATCCCCTTGGCTGGAATCAGCCCGCGTTCAGGATTTATTGACCTGGTGGTCAGCTGTTGCCAATTTAGATCTAATTCACTTGGGCACCAACGCCGATGCAGATGAGATCCGAGATACCGCAAATGCTCAGCCTTTAATCGTTGCTGCCGGATTAGTTGGCGCCCTTTCACTGTTTCCGCACCCATCTGATGCATTTGGCAAAGTTGGTGTTGTCGCTGGTCACTCTGTCGGTGAGTTCACTGCTGCAGCCGGTGCCCGGGCAATAACCGCTGAATCTGCACTTGTTTTAGTTCGCGAGCGTGGATTGGCGATGGCTGCTGCAAGTGCTGCGACCCCAACTGGAATGTCAGCAGTATTAGGTGGAGATCGCGCTGGTGTTTTAGCTGCGATTGCTAAATTGAATTTAACTGCCGCAAATGAAAATGGTGGCGGACAAATTGTCGCAGCTGGTGAGTTGGCAGCGCTTGCTGCGCTCGCCGAAAATCCCCCTGAAGGTGCAAGGGTGCGTTCGCTCTCAGTTGCTGGCGCATTTCATACCTCTTATATGCAACCTTCAGTCGCGCGGATGCAATCTCTTTCATCTTCGGTGACTGTTCATGATCCGCGCACCAGAGTAATTTCAAATCGAGATGGCGCAGTCGTTCATAGCGGACGCGCTTTGCTTGATCGAATGATTGATCAGATTGCTAACCCAGTTCGCTGGGATTTATGCATGGAAACTCTTAATGAGTTGGGCGTGACCGCAGTAATTGAAATGCCACCTGCCGGAACTTTGGTTGGCTTGATTAAACGAACTCTTCCTAACGTTGAAACACTTGCATTAAAAACTCCAGATGATATTCCAGCCGCTCTTGATTTAATTGGTCGTCATGGTTTTGCAAGTGCACTTGATAATCAACCAACTTGGAGAATGATTGTTGCTCCATTTGCAGGTTACTTTTCTGGTGCAGGTGTTGAAGTTGGCACACACCTTGAAGCAGGAGCAGTAATCGGAACTGTTTCAAACAAACGCGAAAGTGCTGAACTTAAAAGTACTCATGCCGGAACTTTGATTGAAATTATTGTTGAAGAAGGCGATCCAGTTGCCCCAGGCCAACCGATTGCTCGCTTGCATCCAGAGGGTCAAAACTAATGAGCAAAATTTCCGAACCATTAGCGACTCGTCACTCACAAATTTTGGGCGTCGGAGATTACCGACCATCTCGTGTTATCCCTAACTCTGAAATCGTAGATTTAATTGATTCAAGTGATGAATGGATTCGCGAAAGATCAGGAATTGAATCACGACGTTATGCATCTGCTGATGAAAGCGTTGTTGATATGTCAGTTGCGGCTGCTCAAAAAGCATTAGCTGCAGCAGGGATAACCGCTGCCCAATTAAGCGCAGTAATTTTGGCAACTGTTACTTATCCATTTCAAACACCAAGTGCTGCAACCGATGTAACTTTGCGATTAGGTAATCCAAATGCAGCAGCTTTTGATATCTCAGCAGCATGTGCCGGGTTTTGTTACGGCGTTGGCATGGCTAGTGACATGGTGCGGACCCATAGCGCTGAATATGTTTTATTAATTGGTGTTGAAAAACTCTCTGATTTCACCGATCCAACCGATCGCGGAACTGCATTTATTTTCGCAGATGGTGCTGGCGCGATTGTGATTGGGCCAAGTGATCGACCAAAAATTGGTCCGATGATTTGGGGATCTGATGCAACCGCTCGCGAAGCAATCATCATGCAACCATCATGGCTGGAGTTGCGGAATCCAAATGGTCTCGAAAATAGTGGAAATATCGGTTGGCCTGATATCAAAATGCAAGGCCAAACAGTATTTCGGTGGGCTGTTTATCAAATGGCGCCGATTGGATTGAAAGCAATAGAAGCTGCTGGAATTACCGTAGATCAACTCGATGTCTTTATTCCACACCAAGCAAATATCAGAATTATTGATGCGATGGCAAAGGCTATGAAATTACCTGAAGAAATTGTGATCGCACGAGATGTGCGCGTCTCTGGAAATACATCAGCTGCGTCAATTCCGTTGGCAATGTCCGCACTTTATGACTCAGGTGAAGTAAAATCTGGTCAGTTAGCACTGCTAATTGGTTTTGGAGCGGGGCTGGTCTATGCCGCCCAAGTTGTTGAACTTCCGTAACCAATCACCACAAACGAAGGAGAAAGCATGGCGATAACAGAACAAGAAGTACTAGCAGGGATCAAAGAGATCGTTGAAGAAGTTGCTGGCGTTCCAGGTAGCGATATCGAGATGTCAAAAAACTTTACTGATGATCTAGATGTTGATTCATTAAGCATGGTTGAAGTTGTCGTAGCCGCTGAAGAACGTTTTGGAATCAAAATTCCAGATGATCAAGTTTCCGGAATGCTTACAGTTGGCGATGCAGTTAATTTCATCGTTAAGGCAGCAAATTAGTGTCATTGAAAAATCAGCAAAATCAGCAAAA
>DDZI01000054.1:8462-16153 GCA_002346305.1 Actinobacteria bacterium UBA3012
AAATCAGCAAAATCAGCAAAATGATCGGATTGTCATTACCGGCCTTGGTGCGTTGTCACCACTTGGCCGTGATGTGGCATCAACTTGGGAAGGCTTGCTCGCCGGTAAAAGTGGTGTGAGTCGTCTTCCAGAAGATTGGTCGCCGGATATCCCGGCTCAGATTGCAGCGAAAGTTGCAGTAGAGCCGGCAGAGTTAATGGACCGAGTAGAGATGCGCAGACTTGATCGCTCGGAACAGTTCGCAGTGATAGCCGCTCGAGAAGCTTGGGCTGATGCTGGTTCACCTGAAGTTGATCCAACTCGTTTAGGAGTTGTTATTGCTTCAGGAATTGGCGGCGTTTTAACTTTGTTAAGTTCTTATGACGTTTTAAAAGAAAAAGGTGCCAGGTCGGTTAGTCCACACACAGTTCCAATGTTGATGCCTAATGGTCCAGCTGCATATGTTGGATTGGAATTCGGAGCAAAAGCTGGAGTCCACACACCGGTGAGTGCTTGTGCATCAGGAGCTGAAGCACTTGGTTATGCGCTAAATATGATTCGTTCGGGCCGCGCAGATGTAGTTATCGCCGGCGGAACAGAAGCGGCGATTCATCCATTGCCGATGGCTGGCTTTGCAAATATGAAAGCTTTATCTACCCGCAATGATGATCCAACTCGCGCCTCACGTCCCTACGACAAAGATCGGGATGGTTTTGTTTTAGGTGAAGGTGCTGGAGTTCTTGTAATTGAAACTTTAGAACATGCAAAAGCACGTGGTGCCAAAATTTACGCAGAAGTTGCGGGGCAAGGTTTAACTTCAGATGGTTTCCACATCGCAGCACCAGATCCTGAAGGAACAGGTGCAACACGAGCCATGTTGGCAGCACTTACTGATGCAAATATTTCTGCCGAAGAGGTTGTTCACCTAAATGCACATGCAACATCAACTCCTGCAGGTGATATCGCTGAGGCCGGTGCAATTACTGGCGCATTCAAATCGCAGTTAGATCAAATCGCAGTCTCCGCAACAAAATCCATGACTGGCCATTTGTTGGGTGGCGCTGGAGCAATTGAATCTATTTTTGTGGCCCTTGCTCTACATCATCGGATGGCACCACCGACAATAAACATTGAAAATCTTGATGATGCAATTCATTTAAATGTTGTCCGTGACAAGCCCCGTGCACTTCCATCTGGGGATATTGCAGCATTAAACAACTCATTTGGTTTTGGTGGCCACAACGTTGCTATCGCTTTCCGGTCTATTTAATGAGTGAGCAGCCAGTACCACCAGCACAGCATGACTCTCGTGACCCGCAACTTCGCATGGAACGATTAGTTGATGCCGGCTCTCTTGTTGCATTAACAGAGCGTGACACTTCTGGAATGTTTGCCGCTTACGGAAATATAAACGGTTCTCGAGTTTCAATCTTTGCAACTGATGCCACTATTCAAGGTGGCGCAATGGGCGAGGCCGGAGCGCATGTAATTCTTAAAGCTTACGAAGATGCAATGGCACATAAAAATCCAGTTATTGGAATTTGGCATTCAGGTGGTGCGCGCTTACGTGAAGGTGTTGCCTCACTGCACGCTTTCGGTTTGGTCTTTCATGCAATCACCCAAGCAAGTGGAAAGATTCCACAACTGTCTCTAGTTGTTGGACCTGCTGCAGGTGGCGGTGCTTACGGTCCTGCATTAACTGATGTAATTGTTTTAGGACCAGAAGGTCGAATCTTTGTTACCGGTCCTGATGTTGTTAAAAGTGTTACTGGTGAATCAGTTGATATGGCTCGTCTTGGTGGACCCGAACCTCATGGACGTCGAAGTGGTGTTGTTCATGTCGTTGCTGAAACTGATGATCAAGCTTACGAATCAATTAAAACAATTGCAGATTTGTTAGGTGCCCAAGGTGCGATGGCCGCTAAATTGCCTGAGGTAAATCTTGCAGGGTTACTTCCTGAATCAAGTAAACGTGCGTATGACGTTCATCCATTGATTGAAGGAATTCTTGATGCCGATAGTCAGATCCAAGAGTTACATCCAAAGTGGGCGCCCAATATTGTGACCACACTTGGGCGTTTTGGTGGGCGCACAGTCGGTGTAGTTGCTAACAACCCATTGCGACTTGGTGGTTGTTTGGATTCTTCTTCTGCTGAAAAGGCTGCAAGATTCGTACGTATGTGTGATTCATTTGGAGTTCCACTACTTGTAATTGTTGATGTGCCTGGATATTTGCCAGGAGTTGGACAAGAGTGGGATGGTGTTGTTCGCCGCGGTGCCAAGTTATTGCATGCATTTAGCGAAGCAGTTGTTCCTCGCGTAACTCTCATTACTCGCAAGGCTTATGGTGGTGCATACATTGCAATGAACTCACGTTCACTTGGTGCAACTAAAGTTTTTGCTTGGCCAGGGGCTGAAGTTGCAGTTATGGGCGCAGTTGCTGCAATTCGAGTACTGCATAGAAGAATTTTGGCTGATATTCCCGATGACCAACGTGTTTCGATGGAGTTAGAACTTGCGGCAGAACATGAAAAAATCTCTGGTGGGGTCGCAAGGGCTATTGAAATTGGCGTAGTTGATGAAATATTAGAACCAACCGTTACCCGTACTGCTTTAGCCCAAGCGATTTTGCAAGCGCCGGCTAATCGCGGCTTGCACGGAAATATTCCGCTTTAATACTTAACCTGTTGCGTGTAGCCAGCGCATACTTTCTTGACCTTCGCGATACGGTGCAAGCTCTGCTTCCCATTCCACTCCTAAGGCCTTAGCAAACTCCTCTTCAAAATCTAATCCTCGTTTGTAGCAACTTTCCAAAATTGCACCAATCTGATTTTCAGAGATTAAGACGTCGCCATTTTTCCCAACAGTTGCATGATGCAATCCAAGTGATGGAGTTCCTAAATATCTAGCGCCATCACTATCTCTTCCGCCCATTTCACAAACATCAAACCTCAAGTAATTCCAACCGGCGAGCGCTGTTGCAATCTCCCCTGCCCGACCAGACGGTGCGCTAAAACGTAAACGTGTTTGAAAACTCCCAGGAGTTAAAGGTTGTGCGCTCCAGGTTATTTGCAATTTGCAATCCAATGTGCGCTCAAGCGACCATTCGACATGAGCAAGCAATGCTTTGGGTGCAGCAAATATTTCTATCCAGCCTGAAACGAAATGCTGATTTAATTTAGCGCGTGCATTATTTGCACTTGCCATAATTCCTCCTGGCCTTACAAGCGGTGCACTTGCCTCTCAGGTGCGACCTTCCCCAGTCCACCTACGAACTTTCTACCGCTTTAACTACTGACCAGTATTTATCTAGGAGGGGGCAAATGATGCTCCTTTTGTAGCAAAATAACCAGATCAGCCCAATTAACAACTTCTGCTGAGCCTGAAAAGCGATGACCAAGATCTAGACAGAGCCTAAACCTCAGGTAGACTTCTGGGCAGTCCAACGCTTGGCAGTACCCGTTTCTTGGCTCGGCCGGCTAATCCCCGGAAGACGGCTTTGTTCGGTATCGCTGTGAAAGAGAAAGACTGGCGCCTGTGGATTTCACAGGAGTCCCCACATACCGAAGGATAAAGCTCAATGGCAACAGGAACAGTTAAGTGGTTCAACTCAGAAAAGGGATTTGGTTTCATTGCAGTTGATGGTGGCGGAGCAGATGTTTTCGTTCACTATTCAACCATTCAAGGAAACGGTTACAAGTCACTTAATGAAGGTCAGGCAGTAACTTTTGACATCGTCCAGGGACCAAAAGGTCCACAGGCAGATCAAGTAGTGCCTAGCTAATTAACCGCTAGTTTCTTGCAAGAGGAGCCTTGGAGTTATCCAAGGCTCCTCTTCTTTTTCACATACTTTTCGAAGCATTATTTCCCCTAAAAAATAATTACTTCAATCTAAGATGGCCTAATGCAAAGTTCTCCTGAGATTCTCAAGGTTCTTGAGAATGAATCAATCGAGCATTTTCGAGAAAGTGCGGCCGCATTTCAAAAACCAGTAATGCTCTATTCGATCGGCAAAGATTCTTCGGTTTTACTTCACCTCGCTCGGAAAGCCTTTTACCCCGGGCCAATTCCATTCCCGCTTTTGCATATTGACACAACTTGGAAGTTTCGGGAAATGATTTCTTTCCGAGATCAAATCGCAAAAGATTACGATTTAAATCTAATTGTGCACACAAATCAAGCGGGTGTGGATGAGGGGATAAATCCTTTCACCAGTGGCATCTCGGAGTACACCCGGATCATGAAGACCGTGGCTCTCAGGCAGGCTTTAGACAAATACGGTTTCGATGCAGCAATCGGTGGTTCGCGGCGAGATGAAGAAAAAAGTCGAGCAAAAGAAAGAATTTTTAGTGTTCGTGAATCAGGGCACAGGTGGAATCCGCGGGAACAACGTCCTGAGTTATGGCAAACCTACAATACAAAGATCCGTCCCGACCAAACCATGCGAATCTTTCCGCTTTCAGATTGGACTGAGTTAGATATCTGGAATTACATCTACTTAAATGATATTCCAATAAATCCACTTTATTTTGCTAAAGAGCGGCCGATAGTTTGGCGCGGAGACCAACTCTTGATGGTTGATGACGATAGGTTCCCGTTAATTAATGGAGAAAAACCGGAGCGTAAATTAATTAGATTCAGAACCTTGGGCTGTTATCCCCTCACAGCAGGTGTTGAATCAACCGCGAAGAGCATTAGAGAAGTTGTCGATGAAGTTTCGCAAGTGAAATTAAGTGAAAGAGCTACTCGTCTAATCGATGGAGATAAAGAAGACTCCATGGAAAAGAAAAAAACTGAAGGATACTTCTAATGAGTAAGCAGATCTTAAAACCCGTCATTCGATTAACCACTTGCGGCAGTGTTGATGATGGGAAAAGCACGCTTATTGGTCGATTACTTGTTGAGACTGACAGCATTCCGCATGACACGGTTGCTAGCGCCCGCAATATCCGTAGAGGCGGTTCAACTATTGCCGCCGGAGAGATTGATTTTTCTTTATTAACTGATGGGCTTGAGGCAGAACGCGAACAAGGAATTACCATCGATGTCGCTTATCGATCTATGAGTTTACTAAACGGCAGTCGTTTAATTATCGCTGACGCCCCGGGGCATGAGCAGTACACCAGAAATATGGCAGTGGCTGCATCGCGCTCTGATGTGGCGTTAGTTCTAATCGATGCAGCCCGTGGAGTAAGACCACAAACTTTGCGCCACCTTACTATTTGCGCATTAATGGGAGTATCGCGTGTTGCAATTGTAATAAATAAGCTTGATATTTTTGATTACTCACAAGAAAAATTTAATGAAATCACAAAATCTATTGAAGGTGCAGTTTCCAGGTTAAAAATCAAGGATCATGCTTTCATTCCCGTTAGCGCCTTGGCAGGAGATAACGTTGTACATAAAGGTGCAAACCTAGATTGGTTTACAGGTCCCACTTTATTGGAATATATCCAAAATCAAAATCTAGAAATAGACACGATGACTTCCCCACACTTTAGTATTCAATATATTTCGCGAGTAGGAACCTTTCGTGGATTAGCGGGAACTTTAGTAAATGGCACCTTTTCAGTTGGCGATCAAGTAACGGTACTGCCAGGTAAAAATCAGGCCACGATTTCAAAAATGATCACATTTGATGGTGAATTATCAACAGCCAGCCATGGCCAAACACTGAATATTCTCCTTGAGCCAGAAGTTGATGCAGCACGTGGAGATGTATTGCATTTAGCTTCTAACCAAGTGATACCAGCCGATCGCTTTACCGCAAATCTAGTTTGGCTGAGCGAATCTGAACTGATTCATAGCCGGTCATATCTTTTGATTTCGGGCTCGACTACCACGCCCGCGATCGTCACCAGTATCAGACATCGGATTAATCCGGAATTTGGGGAAAAAGACTCTGTCAAAGTTTTAAAAATGAACGAAATTGCCGAAGTTGAAATTGCAACTGACATAGCAATTGCACTTACAAATTACGATGTATCACGTGAGACTGGAAACTTTATCCTGGTGGATCGTTCTACCTTAAATACTGTTGCGGCGGGAATGGTTGTACATGCACTTCGCAGATCAGCCAATATCACCGAACAGCGCTATGAAGTAAGTGCGCAAAGCCGAGCAGACCAGAAGGGCCAAACAGGTAAAGTGATCTGGTTGACCGGATTGAGTGGTTCTGGAAAATCTACAATTGCAAATGAAGTTGCAAAGGAGTTATTCGCGTCTGGGCGACATGCATATGTCCTTGATGGGGACAATTTAAGACTCGGACTAAATAAAGACTTAGGATTCAGTAAAGCTGGACGTGCCGAAAATGTGCGTCGAGTTTCTGAAGTTGCAAAATTAATGTTGGATGCTGGATTGATAGTTATTGTCGCATTGGTGAGTCCTTTCCGAGTTGACCGCGATCAGGCACGGGAGTTGTTCAAACCCGGTGAATTTATTGAAGTTTGGATCAATACTCCTCCAGAACTTTGTGCAGCTAGAGACCCTAAAGGCTTGTATCAAAAAGCTGCTAGTGGCGAACTCCAAAATTTGACCGGCGTAGGTCAAGAATACGAACCTCCTTTAAATGCTGAACTTGTAATTGATGGAACAGTAGACATTGCGATCAATACTGAAAAACTCATGGAAGTTGCCAAATGAGTTGGATTCCATTTGCACTAGCCGGTGCCATTGCACAACTAATTGATGGCTCACTTGGCATGGGATTTGGTTTAACAAGTTCTACGTTGTTGCTCACATTAGGAGCTTCGGCCGCTGGAGCTTCGGCCGCTGTGCACATTGCTGAAATTGGAACTACTTTATCTTCGGGAGTTTCGCACTGGCATCGAGACAATGTTGATCGACGAATCTTGATTTACCTTGCAGTCCCAGGTGGAATTGGAGCGGCGCTAGGAGCAACTCTATTAGCATCTATAAACCTTGAGAACGGCAGAATATTTATCTCAACTATTTTGTTACTACTTGGCTTTGTATTACTTTACAGAAATATTTTTAAATCACTTCAGCCAAATTTAGTAGAAATTTCAAATCCCCGATACTTAACTTTTCTAGGTTTTACAGGTGGCTTTGTGGATGCCTCAGGTGGTGGTGGTTGGGGACCAGTGGTCACCCCGACATTAATGGCTACCACACAAACTGAACCCCGAAAAATAATTGGAACTGTTAGCGCGGCAGAGTTTATAGTTGCGGTTTGTGCGAGTTTGGCCTTTCTTGCAAACCTCTCACGTCTGGAAATCAATTGGGTCGCAGTCGCAGGACTTGCTGCAGGAGGAATGCTTCTAGCGCCAGTTGCGGCCAAATTAGTTGCTTGGCTTCCAAAACGGCAACTTGGAATCATCGTGGGGATAACAATAATTTTGATTAATGCGATCAGATTGATTGGCAATTAGATTGAAAAAACTAATAATTCACCCTGGCTTTCATAAAACTGGCACTACTTCACTACAACAGGCGCTGGCGGTATCTAGAAAAAATTTACTGAAGGAAAATTTTTATTATCCAAAAATAAGTGGCATGGCGCAACATCGTGCGGCTTGGGCAGTGATCGAAAAAACATGGGGTTGGAAAAATAAAGGTGGTCGAAAAATTGCATATTCAGAGTGGGAAAGTCTAGAGAAGAGAATTAGGAAATCTAAAAATACAGTTCTCCTAAGCTCTGAGTTCTTCTCTCAAGCGTCTCAAAAGCAATTAGAAAAATTAAAAAGTAA
>DDZI01000054.1:16222-18098 GCA_002346305.1 Actinobacteria bacterium UBA3012
AATTAGAAAAATTAAAAAGTAATTTAGATAACTTTGATTCAAAAATTATATTCACGTGGAAGCCGTTGCCCTTTTTGCTAGCAAGTAGCTATCAGCAATATTTGAAATATGGGATAAAAGCTTCTTACGAGGAGTGGTTGCACTCTATTTTTGACACCCCGAGACAATCAAAAATTACTGCTTCGTTTTGGGAAAGAAATTTGCATGGAGAAGTTATCGAAAAATGGTCAAATATTTTCGGTAGTGAAAATATATCTATTATTTCTGTAGATGAGAAAAATCCAACTTTTCTTTTCGACTCGTACACTTGCCTGGCAGGTATCCCACCCGGTGTGCTTCATCTGCCAGAGCAAGCTGTAATTAATCGTTCATTAACGGCAAGTGAGATAGCGCTCTTGCTTCACATTAATTTAAATTATCCTAAGGATGCTCGTTGGGATTCTTATGAACTTTTCATTCGTAGAGGCAACATAAGAGCTCTTAGTTCTTCTCCCCAGCTTGATCCTAATGATGAGAAATTAATGACCCCAAAATGGGCCATAGATAAAGCGATTGAAATTAATGGACAAAACGTTATTGATATTAAAAAGCTAGGAATTAAAATTGTCGGAAATCTTGATCGAGATGATTTTCAAAATATTCCAACTGGCACTAACGCTAAAATAGAAAAAATTTCCATTGCCACCGCTGCTCATGCAATGATGGGGTTAAATTTGAGTTTACTAAATCAAGCACACGGGAAAAATATTGCTGAAGAATTTTATAGGCGTGTGAATAAAGTAATCCGAGGCAAATTTCGAATGTAGGGTTTTATTTAATTTGCAATCTATTGGCTTTTTGCTTCTTTAGGACAGATTTGACTGGAGATAAATTTTCGCCCTCTTTCCAAGAATCTAAATATCGCCAGGGATAAAGCGCACCGCGCCGGATCTTCCAGTCCCCTGCTTTTGTTGGCCAAGAGATTCCAAAATGCAAATGTGGCGATGTCCCACGCGCAGAACCAGTAGCTCCGACCTTCCCTAACAAATCTCCCGCTAATACATTCACACCTGGCATGATCCCATCTGCAATGCTAATTAAATGCGAACCGTAGTAGCGAACGCCATCTATGCCAATAATTGATACTGATAATCCACCGCGGTCTTGGCCTCGGTTATTTTTACTGCTCCAGATGTCTTTGAGATTTACATCTTCAACAACACCATCAATTGGAGCCACAAACGCACAACCTTTTTTAGCCAAAATATCAGTGGCTGGGTAATCATGGTGAGCCCGTGCGTATTTCACTTTGCAATCAGCGACTGGAAATACATAGGTGAAATCTTCCGCTTTTGCTGAAGTGGTGCCGAGCCCGAACAAGACAAAAGAGAGGAAAACTGAGATTGATTTGCGCATAATCACCAAGTATTCCGCCTCGCAAGTACATATCCATGGAGGTGAACCTCTAAGATTTAGCGTGGGGGCGGTAGCTCAGTTGGTTAGAGCCCCGGACTCATAATCCGGTCGTCGTAGGTTCGAGCCCTACCCGCCCCACGTGATCAAATTAGATGGTGGCCTCTCCACCGCACTAGAAAGCAATGGAAACAAATTAACCACCTCACTTTGGAGCGGTGAGTTAATTAGATCAAAGCCAGCTGAAATTACCAAAGCATATTTAGATTTTATTAATGCTGGGGCACAGATAGTTATCACCTCCTCCTACCAACTCTCCTATTCAGGTTGTTCTAATCGTGGTTGGAGCGATGCTGAAACTGATCAAGCATTGATCTCTTCAACTCAATTAGCAAAAGATGCGATTACACAAAGTGGTAAGAGTGTGAAGGTGGCAGCATCTGTTGGTCCATATGGTGCATCCCTTGCCGATGGCTCTGAGTAC
>DDZI01000063.1 GCA_002346305.1 Actinobacteria bacterium UBA3012
GCAAAAGAGATTCAACATTTTCCGGAGTTAATATCTCGCGGCGCCGCTCATCAGAGTGAGCTAGGCCAATTCTTGCAATCAAAATCATTGGTGAAATCGCACTTTGTAAAATCAATGGTATTGAATTCGAATCTTGGGCTACGGGAATACCTAAAGCACTCAAAGTTCTTCGCAAGGTTGCACTCCTTGCGCCAGGTGAGCGCAGAATAATCGCCATTTTGTTGTAAGGGATTCCTTCTCCCAAATGTAGCGAATGAAAATGGTGCGCAATAAAACGAGCCTCTTCATGTGCCGTCTCTAAACGCGCCCTTAAAATCTCGCCATTCTCCTGCTTATCTACCTTACCTTCTGTGCCTTCTGTGCCTTTTGTGACTTCTGTACTTTGCGCAACTTCTTTGTTATTTTCAGAAGCACAAATTCGCTCGCGGTGATTAATGATTCTGGAATACCGGAAACTTTTAGCAATAGAAACCGTTAAATTATTTAATTCTAAAGAGGAGCGGTAATTTTTGAGCAAGTAGATGGTTTTTGCAGGATTGCCGTTGGAATCTGCAAATGACTCAGCCGCTCGCGAAACTCCTTCAGGATCTGCTCCCCTGAATCGTCCAACTGCTGAATCTGGATCTGCAAATAATGTTAGCTCTTGTGCCGAAATTAATTTGATTAACGCTCGATGTGCTGGATCGCTTTCTTGATATTCATCAACCAAGATTACTTTGTATTTATCGCGCAACTCTTGATGTAGTTTTTCATCTCTACCAATTAAATTAATCGCATTTATGATCAACTCGCTAGGGTCCAATTTATAATCTTCATCGATAGTTCGACTTTGTGTGTATTCTAAATAAAATTTGCTTGCCGGTAACCACAATGGAAAATTCTCACGTGTGCTTAATTGCGCTAATTGATCTGAAGATATTCCACGCTCTGTTGCGCGCATGATCAAATCTCGCATTTCGCGGGCAAATGCAGCAGTCTTAACAGCAGCCAATAACTCCTCTGGCCAATTAGCTGAGTTTGAAATTGCGGAAGGGGCTAATAACTCTCGAATATAAAAATCTTGTTCTGCACCTGATAAAAGTGTTGGTGGTTTTTTTCCATTTTGCGCCGCATGTGCCCTTAGTAATCCATACGCAAAAGCCGGAATAGTTTTAACGATTGCTCCATTTATACTTTTGGGAATCTGGGAAACAATTGCGTCATTTAATTCAGTTGCTCTTTCCCGATCAAAAGTCAGTAATAAAATTTGATTTGGGTCAATGCCTTCTTCTATATAAGACAAGGCCCGCTCAACCATTAATGCACTTTTGCCAGTTCCGGGGCCACCTATAACAAGCAGTGGTGTACCGCGATGAGTCACTACAGATTTTTGCTCATCTGATAATTCCAACCGCTGACCCGGGTTGATGCCCGGTTCGCGAATTAGTTTTAAATTGGCCACTGGCTTATTCAAGCCGAGCCACCTGACAGTGGTGGCCATAGGCGCGTTTTAGCGCCACGGCTACCCAGAACTATCTTCGATATTAGTGAAAATCAAGCGTGAGGCGGCGATCAGAGCTATTGGAATAGCCCCAATCCGTCGATTCGCCTCTAACTCAAAAATTATTGAGTGCTTAAGCCTTAATCCCGCTTTTTAGCGCGAGCAGTTAATCGGCCTCGCTCATTTTGATCAAAAATAACTTTGCGGATTCGAACTGTTGCCGGCGTAACTTCAACGCACTCATCTTCACGGCAAAATTCAAGAGCTTGCTCAAGATTTAAATGCTTAGGTGGAACTAGACGTTCTGCATCGTCAGATCCAGATGCACGCATGTTTGTTAATTTCTTTTCACGAACTGCGTTGACATCCATATCTTCATTTCGTGCATTCTCTCCAACAATCATTCCTTCATAAACTTCAGAACCTGGCTCAACAAATATTGTTCCGCGCTCTTGCAATGATGAAAGTGCATAAGAGGTAACCATGCCGCGTCGGTCAGCAACTAGTGAACCAGTTGGACGGGTACGAATTTCACCTTGCCATGGCTCATAACCATCAAAGACATGGTGCAAAAGTCCGGTACCGCGAGTTTCAGTTAAGAATTCAGTACGGAAACCAATTAATCCACGTGATGGAACTGAGAAATCAAGACGAATCCAACCAGTTCCGTGATTTGTCATCTGCTCCATGCGGCCTTTTCGGCTAGCCATTAACTGGGTAATTACTCCAAGGAAATCTTCTGGAACATCAATTGTTAAACGCTCCATCGGTTCGTGCAATTTTCCATCAATTGTTTTGGTAACAACTTGTGGCTTGCCAACTGTTAATTCGAAACCTTCACGTCGCATGATTTCAACTAATACCGCAAGCTGTAACTCACCTCGCCCTTGAACTTCCCAAGCATCTGGACGCTCTGTTGGAAGCAATCGCAACGAAACATTTCCAATTAACTCTGCATCAAGTCTGTTTTTTACCAAACGAGCAGTTAATTTCTTGCCGCTTTGTCCAGCGAGTGGTGAGATATTAATTCCAATGGTCATCGAAATACTTGGTTCATCCACAGTAATTAATGGAAGTGCAATTGGATGTTCTGGATCAGTTAATGATTCACCAATCGTAATAGTCTCAAAACCAGCCACAGCAATAATGTCGCCAGGACCAGCTTTTTCAACAGGCACGCGATCTAAACCATTGTTCATCAGCAACTCGACAACTTTTGCTCGCTCAACACTTCCATCAACTTTAATCCAAGCAACTTGTTGTCCTTTATTGATCTCGCCTTGGTGAATACGGCAGATCGCTAATCGTCCCAAGTATGGAGATGCATCAAGGTTTGTAACTTGTGCTTGAAGTGGAGCGCCTTCGTTATAACTTGGTGCTGGAATAGCTGAGTAAATTGTTTCAAACAATGCATCTAAGTTTTCATCTTCTGGCATGCCGCCATTTTCAGGTCGTGCAGTTCCAGCGCGACCAGCTTTTGCACAAGCATAAATAATCGGGAAATCAATCTGCTTCTCAGTTGCATCAAGATCTAAGAAGAGCTCATAAGTTTCATCTACAACTTCGGCAATACGTGCATCTGGACGATCTACTTTGTTAATGACCAAAATAACTGGGAGATTTTTTGAAAGTGCTTTGCGAAGTACGAAACGAGTTTGTGGCAGTGGGCCTTCAGATGCATCTACAAGAAGTAGAACTCCGTTAACCATTTCAAGACCACGCTCTACTTCGCCACCAAAATCTGCGTGACCTGGAGT
>DDZI01000089.1 GCA_002346305.1 Actinobacteria bacterium UBA3012
TGTAACCAAACATTAATTCAATGGCAGCGACTAAAGATGTTTTGGTACCAAAATTATCGCGAGCAACTACATATGCTCCACCTGCTCGAGTGTAGGTATTAATCACATCTCGATAAGAAAGTGAGATGATTAGTAAAATAAATAAAATTACACAAATCATTGGTGAGAAAAGCGCAAAAGCCGCCAAGCCAAAAGCGGGTATCAAAGCTACTAAAATTTGTTCGCCACCATAAGCCGAAGAAGAAATGCAGTCCGAAGAGAGAATGCCAAAAGCACTTCTTTTTTTCAGGCGTTGATCACCTAATGAGTGGCGATTTAACGGAGCACCAAGAAGTTTTCTTTTTATGGTGTACGAAAGTGGATCTTTTGGATGAACATGATCGGCCAGAACAGCGGGCTTTGGAGCGTCATCTCGCCAAGAGGTTGCCATATTTAAAAACCCGCCTCCGGTTCGATCTACCCGCACAAATCGGGTGGGGCTTTAACACCCCTGGTATTAAATGGTACCGATCTGCGGAGGATAAGAGATTTGAACTCTTGAAGGGTTTCCCCTTACACGCTTTCCAAGCGTGCGCACTCGGCCGCTATGCGAATCCTCCTGGCACAACCTTCACTTGGCCCTCCCTCTCGGGAAGCCATGGGTAACGATACTTAAGAAAAGAGCTCTGCCTATCCTCCGTATGCTTAGCCCTAGATCTCCCGCATGGCGTTATCGTGCTGAACTCCCCCAGGGCTGGAAGGCAGCAAGGGTAGGTGCGCTCTATCGGGTGTGCGGGGGGTCCTAATACTTCCTAACAAGTTAAGGTCTGCAACGTGTCATTAGCTCTTTATCGCAAATACCGACCAGCCCAATTTAGTGAAGTGATTGGTCAAGATCACGTCACTGTGCCACTTGGCAATGCGCTGACCTCCGGAAAAATTCACCATGCATATTTATTTTCAGGACCTCGTGGTTGCGGAAAAACTTCTAGTGCACGAATTATGGCGCGGAGTTTAAATTGCGAAAAAGGTCCAACACCAAATCCATGTGGAGTTTGTCAATCATGTGTTGACCTTGCACCTTTGGGCCCAGGCTCTCTTGATGTAATTGAATTAGATGCTGCAACACATGGCTTAGTTGATGATGCGCGAGATTTACGAGATAAAGCTTTTTATGCACCCGTTCATAGTCGTTACAAGATTTACATAATTGATGAAGCACACCAACTTGGACCTGGCGCTGCAAATGCGTTACTAAAAGTTGTAGAAGAACCACCTCCACATGTTTTATTTATTTTTGCAACTACCGAACCAGATAAATTGATTTCGACAATTCGTTCGCGGACTCATCATTATCCATTTCGTTTAGTACCACCAGCTTTACTAACCACCCATTTGGAATCAATTTGTAAATCAGAAGATGTGCCAGTTTCAAAAGGAGTTTTGCCATTAGTTGTTCGTGCAAGCGGTGGTTCGGTGCGCGATTCACTTTCAATTCTGGGACAACTTCTTGCTGGTGCCGGAAGCGACGGCGTTACTTATGAGATTGCGTTGCACTTACTTGGTTTTACAGATGGAGCATTACTTGATGATGCAGTAGATGCAATTGCAGCGCGCGATGGTGCAGCGTTATTCCAAAGTATTGATCGAGTAATTGAAGCAGGACATGATCCAAGAAGATTTGCTCAAGATTTATTAGAAAGAATTAGAGATTTACTTGTACTCGCATCTGTCCCAGATAGCGCTCACTCTATTTTTAAGCAGATGCCCACCGACCAGTTAGAGCGGATGCAAGCGCAAGCAACAAGAATTGGTTCTGCAAACCTCACACATTCAGCGCAAGTAGTAAGTGAAGGTTTGACTCAAATGCGAGGTGCTACGGCCCCAAGATTGACATTGGAATTTACTGCTGCACGCATACTTTTACCGGTAAATAGTGATGCTGGGGTGATTGCGCGTATCGAAAGATTAGAACGGGTTGGATCAATTGCATCACTTCCTGCTATTGCGCCAACCTCTTCTCAGCCAGCAAAAGGTGATGTCGTAAAAGAGGAAGTTAAGCCGACCAAGAAATCTGAAGCAGCCCCTGAAAAGCCGGTGCCTGCAGCGGCTCCAAAAAAATCAGTTGAAGCCGCGCCACTGTCCGGCATGGATCTCGTTGGATTAAGAAGATTGTGGCCAGAAGTAATTGAAAATGTTAAGGGACGTCGTCGCCTAACTTGGTCGCTATTAAGTGCCAGCGCACAAATTTCAGCAATCGATGATCGCGCTATCAGTATTGCGATGGTAAATGTTGGCGCACGTGATTCATTCCTAAGATCTAATAGTGATGTTATTTTGCATGATGCTTTTGTTGAGATCACAGGTGTGGATCGCACGATCGAGGTAATTATCGATCCATCTATAGATCCAGGCTCAGTTGCCAAAGCAGTTGCAGAGAGTGCCGAAACAATTGAAAATTCTGAAGATGTAAATGAATTACAGGGGGCTGCTTTACTTGCACGTGAGTTAGGTGCAAAAGTTATCGGCGAGTATCCAAGTAAGTGATGCACATAGGACATAGGGTTTAACTATGTATGAAGGTGCGATTCAAAATCTTATTGATGAACTCGGGCGCTTGCCTGGCGTTGGGCCAAAGAGTGCGCAAAGAATTGCATTTCACATTTTACAAACTGAAAATACTGATATTGCTCGATTAGTTGAATCAATCAGAGAAGT
>DDZI01000103.1 GCA_002346305.1 Actinobacteria bacterium UBA3012
GAGGGTTTCGAACCCCCGACATTCTCGGTGTAAACGAGACGCTCTACCACTGAGCTAACCACCCAACGCCGCAAAGTCTAGCCGACTTAAATGGCTGCTAAAGCCGCCTTATATGCAGCAAGATCGCGTGCTTCCCCTGGACCATTTACTACGCTCCAGCGGATAACCCCACTTTTATCGATTACAAAAGTTCCTCTGGTTGAGAAGCCACGCTCGTCTTGAAATACCCCATATTTTTTAGCTACTTCACCATGTGGCCAGAAATCAGCGAGTAATGAAAATTCATATTTTTCGGCATCTGCAAATGCTTTAAGTGAGTACATCGGATCGCACGAAATTGCCAGCAATTCAACTTGATCATTTTGAAATGGCGCTAAATCATCGCGAAGCGCACAAAGTTCGCCAGTACAAATTCCTGAAAATGCAAATGGATAGAAAAGAACTACAACATTTTTTTTGTCACGGAAAGAAGATAGTGAAACTTTCTGACCATGCTGATTTGTTAATTCAAAATCTGGCGCAACTGAACCGACGGCTGGTGAACTCATTTGATACTCCCTATTTGATTGAAGTTGCTTAATGTGAAGAACTTCAAAGTTAAGCGCTAATTACATCTTAAAGGCTTTAGCGGCGTCCTGCCTTCGGAGCCATCAACTTGGTTGCGCTCCAATCAGCACTAACTGCGAAAGATGAGGCTTGTGCCAAACCTGCGGTTGGGGCACTATCTTGAATATCACTTGGTTCGACATGTCCTGGTCTGCCCATTTTGGGAGTTAATAACCAGATGACACCATTCACTGCTAAAAAAGTTAGTGAGTCAACGAGCGCATCTACTAAATCGCCGTCCTCTTCTCGCCACCACAGAAGTACAACATCTACGACTTCACCATCATCGTCACCTACTGGCTGATTTCCGGAAGTTGCGAAAATTTCTTTGCGTAATTCTTGATCGCAATCACTATCTTCCCCAATCTCAAGGATCAGGTCTCCTGCATTGATACCCAACCGGGTAATCATCCCCGTGCTGCTCACTCACATCCCTTCGATCGGTAGCGGTGCTTCCCCGCTAGTTCCAACGGGAGTAGTCCACTACCCGAAGCGGGGATTGGCAAGTCCTTTTGGGTGAAAAGCCAAGAAAATGCTGAAATAGGTGTGAATGTGACCTATGGCAGGAAAAGGGGGAGAATACTTCCTGGTGGCCTAGTAAGTAAGGGTCAATTATTAAATGAAGGGAGTAGAGCATGGATGAGAAGGTGTCCGGAGCTGCTGATATCCAACTGATTGACCAACTTGTTGATATCGATCCAGAAGAAACAGCTGAATGGCATCAATCACTCGATGCGGCATTAGAAACTGGCGGACCAGTCAGAGCCCGATACTTATTATTAAGTTTGTTACAACATGCACACGAGAAATCAATTTCTGTTTCAAATCTTCGCACCACTGATTACCTCAACACCATTCCCCCACATCTAGAACCAGAATTCCCAGGCGATGAAGCTCTAGAACGTCGCATTCGTGCATTTATTAGATGGAATGCCGCGATCACTGTTCACCGTGCGCAACGCCCAGGCGTTGGAGTAGGCGGACATATTTCTACTTATGCTTCATCCGCATCACTTTATGAAGTTGGCTTTAACCATTTCTTCCGTGGTAAAAATCACCCAGGTGGCGGAGATCAAATTTTTTATCAAGGACATGCAAGTCCGGGAATGTATGCACGTGCATTTTTAGAAGGAAGATTTACCGAACATCAGATGGATGGATTCCGTCAAGAGTTGTCACACGATGGTGGTGGACTTTCTTCATACCCTCACCCAAGATTGATGTCAGATTTCTGGGAGTTCCCAACAGTTTCCATGGGACTTGGTCCAATCAATGCGGTTTATCAAGCGCGTTTCAACCGTTATCTACACGGCCGTGGAATCAAAGATACGAGCGAACAAACAGTTTGGGCTTTTCTAGGCGATGGTGAAATGGATGAGCCGGAAAGTGTTAGCGCATTGTCTCTTGCTGGGCGTGAAGGTTTAGATAATTTAGTTTTTGTTATCAACTGTAATTTACAAAGACTTGATGGCCCAGTTCGTGGCAATGGAAAAATTATTCAAGAACTTGAATCAATCTTTGGTGGCGCCGGTTGGAATGTCTTAAAAGTTGTTTGGGGCCGTGAGTGGGATGAGTTACTTGCTCAAGATCGTGAAGGCGCATTGTTAGATTTAATGAATTCAACTCCAGATGGAGATTTCCAAACATTCAAATCTGAAGATGGCGCATTTATTCGTGAGAATTTCTTTGGCCGCGATCCACGTACAGCAGCGATGGTCGCCGACTGGAGTGACGAGAAGATTTGGAATCTAAAACGCGGTGGCCACGATTACAAGAAACTTTATGCCGCTTACTCTGCAGCTACGCAGAAAAATGGAAAACCGACTGTAATTCTTGCAAAAACAATTAAAGGCTGGACTTTGGGTTCACATTTCGAAGCCCGAAATTCAACCCACCAGATGAAGAAAATGACTTTGGAAGATTTGCGCGAGTTTAGAGATCGTTTGGGAATTCCATTAACGGATGAACAACTCGATCCAAAAACACCTTCTTACTATCACCCAGGTAAAGATTCACCTGAGTACAAGTACATGATGGAACGACGTCAATTACTTGGCGGTTCTATGCCACATCGCCGAAACGTATCCCGTGCCTTGCCACAGCCTCCAGATGAGACTTACGAATCTGTAAATCGCGGCTCAGGTACGCAAGAAATTGCTACAACAATGGCATTTGTTCGCTTGTTGAAAGACCTTGTTAAGGTCCCAGAACTTGGCAAACGAATTGTTCCCATCATTCCTGATGAAGCCCGAACCTTTGGAATGGATTCGCTCTTTCCAACACTCAAGATCTACTCCCCACATGGTCAAAAATATATTTCAGTAGATCGCGAATTGATGCTCTCCTATAAAGAGGCAACAAATGGCGTGATCTTGCACGAAGGAATTAATGAGGCTGGATCAGTTGCATCCTTTACGGCCGTTGGTTCTTCTTACTCAACACATGATGAGCCAATGATTCCGATTTATATCTTTTATTCGATGTTTGGTTTCCAACGAACAGGTGATGCTTTTTGGGCTGCTGCAGATCAACTTTGCCGCGGCTTTGTTATGGGCGCTACTGCAGGCCGCACCACATTAAATGGTGAAG
>DDZI01000082.1:0-4355 GCA_002346305.1 Actinobacteria bacterium UBA3012
CCTGCTCCCAAAGCAGGCGCGCTAGCCACTACGCTACGCCCCGTGGCGTAACGCAAAGTCTAGGGGGTAAGTTCGCCTCACAAAACGCGGGTGTAGCTCAATGGTAGAGCCCCAGCCTTCCAAGCTGGCCATGCCGGTTCGATCCCGGTCACCCGCTCCAGGTTTACGCTCACCAACTCGAAACTGGCGATCCCTGATTTACTGTAAAAATTGTGGACACCTCTCGCAGTAAATATGTCCCTGTAATAGACATTGGATTGGCGCCAGTAATCCCTTGTGCATCCAGGACAGAGTAGGAAAGCAAACCAGGAACTGTTGGGCATTCGAAGGTTCCCGAAGATTCAAAGACATATTCGTGTTCAGAATTCCCATTCCTAAAGGTGTTGCCTTCTAACGTTGTGACAACATAATTCAAATCGATGGAATTTGTTGCCGTCACAGTCATTCCGAATGCTTTTTTAGTTTGACTGGCAGGGATGGTTCCTATCAGTTTTATTGAAAATTCATATTTTTTATTTTGCTTGAATTGAACAACAGCAGAGGAATCGATACCTGTGCCGGCACTTGAAGTTGATAGAGATAAAGTTGAAACGACTCCTCGTATCAAGGTGAGTATTCCTGCGGCACCTTGAGGGCCATCAGCACCTACTGCTCCTGTTTCACCTGTTGGTCCACGCGCACCGGGTGTTCCTGGTGTTCCAGTTATTCCTTGCAAACCTGGAGTACCGGCGACTCCTTGCGCACCAGCCGATCCCGCAGAACCTTGTGATCCACTTGCACCGGTTGCGCCAACACTTCCTGTAGCACCGCTTGGTCCTGCCCCTCCGGGAATTCCTTGGATTCCTCTTATTCCTTGTAACCCTTGGACACCTGCAGATGAAGTAGACGCGCCTTTGTCTCCAATTTTTCCTTCACTGCCTTGCCTACCAACTGGACCCTGAGGTCCAACTGGTCCAACTAAATTTTTTGGTAGCGGCCACTTACCTTTTTTCTTTGGGCCGTACAAATTTGATGACAAAGTATCAAGGTAAAAATCACCATCAATTCCCTTTGTCGCACTTGGTGCGCCCAATCCATTTAGCAATGTATTTAAAATTGGTACTTGACTAGTTCGCCCAGCTGTTTTAACAGCAGTTTTTGAATTTTTATTTTTTGCAGATACTGCAACTGCTTCTGGGATTGATGGCCAGAGCAGTGCACATAAGGTAATCAGTGAAATTAATCTCAGCTCATTTTTTAGGAAATAGGTAGTCGCCAAGGAGTCCCGCCTACTCTCCGTTTATATGGATAGATTTGAATTAATCCAGCCTCTGTCGTCAAGAATCCTCACTACCTGTGAACAAGGCAAGACTCAAATAGCCCACCAAACTCTGATTAAAGGGACATTTTTACTCTTACTAAAACGTCTCAGAGTAAGTATTTTGTGAGAATTCGGAGAATCAGCAAAAGGCTCCCATTCACAAGTTGTTCTAAAGGTTTCCAATTAGCTTTATCAAGTAAACCCAGTTATCTGAGCACATCAGAGGCGAAGCGCCGCTGGTTTGAAAACAAGAGGAGTTCAAATGAAGACCAGCAGAAGTTTGATTGCAGCAGTAGTCGTATCAGGTCTTGCAATCACCAGCGGTGGCAGCGCACTAGCCGCAAGCAAAACCACAACAGTTACTAAAACAACATCTAAAAAAGTTACTTTCTCTAATCCAAAAGGCAACCAAAAGGCACCAGTTGCATCAATTAACAAAAAAGTATCAGGTGCATCAAAGGGTGCTGGCATGGGAATTGGCGGAGCTGAAAAAGGTGGCGCTGAAGTTCTAACTTCTGTACTGGCAACTCTTGTAGCTGCCGGAACAATTACCCAAGTTCAATCTGATGCAATTGTTAAAGCACTTGCAGATGACAAAGTTGCAAAAGATGCACTTCGTGATGCAGCACGTGTCGCAAATGAAGCTGCTCGTGTTGCTCAAAAAGCTAAGCACGAAGCCGTAATAACTGGCGCACTAGGAATTACCGCAGCAGAATTAAAGACCCAACTGGCGACTGGAAAGTCTCTTGCTGAGATTGCCGGTACCAAGAAAGATGCACTTATCGCAGCGCTAGTTGCGGAAAAGAGTGCAGACCTTGATGTTGCAGTAAGTGCCGGAAAAATAACTGCCGCACAAGCAACAACTGCTAAGGCAAATCTCGTTGCACTTGTAACCGCTGAAATTTCATCCAAGCGTTCACCAATGGGTGGTCATTTGGGTGGGATGGGTGGAAAAGGTAAAGGTCCTAAAGGCAACACCGGAGTTGCACCACAGACCGCACCGGCTCCAACTGCAACAACTCCAGCAGTACCAGCTTCCTAGGCAGGACCTAACCAAATAATGAAAGTACCAAATCAACACAATTGAATAATCTCCCCCTTAAGAATCAGGGCGCGCGTGCCAAGTGCACCGCGTCCTGATTCTTTTTCTGCCAAGATCTCTGCATGCAAATACATATTGGATCTGACCATGCCGGCTTTGCCTACAAAACTTTGATCATTGAGCACTTGAAAAAATCAGACCACGAAGTCGTCGACCATGGGCCATTTACTTATGAAGCACTTGATGATTACCCAACTTTTTGTCTAAGAGCAGCCGAAGGCGTTGCAAAAAATCCTGGTGCTCTTGGAATTGTTTTGGGTGGTTCAGGAAATGGCGAACAAATTAGCGCCAATAAAGTTGCTGGAATCCGCGCAGCACTTGCATACAACAGTGAGATCGCTGCATTGGCTCGTCAACACAACAATGCAAATGTTTTATCAATCGGCGAGCGCATGAATTCGCAAACCGAAGCACTTGAAATTGTTGACGCATTTCTGGCTACTCCATACTCAGGTGAAGATAGGCACACTCGTCGGATCGACATGATTTCGGATTACGAAGTCAGCAAAAAACTTCCGCCGCTTTAAGGGATCTATTTTTTAAAGTAGTGAAAATCTGTGACTTGATGCTCTTTGTCTAATCCTTGTTTTTCAAATCGTGTAAAAGTTCGATTAGCCGGACGCGGAACTACTCCCCCAGAAAATTCAGGAACCTGATCTAATCTTTCTGCAATCCAATCTGCATAAGGTTGCCAATCAGTAGCAATATGTAAAAGTCCACCGGTGCGTAATTTTTTGGCTAGCAAGTTTAAAAAATCACCTTGTAGCAATCTGCGTTTGTGATGTCGCAATTTTGGCCAAGGATCTGGAAAATAAATTCTGATCTCATCAATTGACCCATCAAGTATTTTCTCTGGCAGCACCAACATCACATCATCGTGAATGATTCGAACATTCTCGACTTCGGCTTGATCTATACGCCACAGAAGCGAACCGATACCTGGACGGTGAATCTCAAGGGCAACAATCCCAATTGTCGGATCTGCTGCAGCCATCTCTGCAGTTGCCTCTCCCATGCCAGTTCCAATCTCAAGAACTACATGCTTTAGCTCTGGAAATAAGGTGTGAAGATCGATTGCTTCATCACCGATCTCAACCCCAAATCGCTGCCAATGCCGCTCAATTGCGGCTTCTTGGGAATGGGTGATTCGGGCTCCTCGCAACTTGTAAGTGCGGATCGAATTCGAATACTCCTCTTGGGCCTCCATAGCCCAAGCCTGCCATTGATTACTTTTTAGCCCAAACCCTCACCAAGTGGTTGGATATCACCTCAACGCTTTATATAAGGAGTATCTGTGCCTGGAGTAAACCTTTCTCGTGCTGAAGCCGCCGCTCGTAGTGCTCACTTAAAAGTAGAGAGCTACTTAGTCGAGTTAGATCTGACTACCGGCGCCGAAGTTTTTCGCGCAAAGACCACGGTTAAGTTTTCAAGCAGTAAACCAGGCAGTGAAACATTTATAGATGCAGTTGGTCGCACGCTACATAGTGCAACGCTCAATGGAGTGGCATTAGATCCATCTGTCTTTGATGGCGAAACTGTTCACCTAAAGAATCTTGCCGCTGAAAATATCTTGGTTGTAGATCTAGATGCTATTTACTCAACATCTGGTGAAGGTCTGCACCGATTTGTTGATCCAGCCGATTCAGAAGTTTATTTGTACTCACAATTTGAAGTTGCTGATTCACGTCGAGTTTATGCCTGCTTTGACCAACCAGATTTGAAAGCGAAGTTCTCTCTTACAACAATCGCTCCTTCTAATTGGGAAGTAATTTCAAACTATTCAGCAAAAGAGAAAAAAGATCTGGGAAACAACAAGACTCTCTGGATTTTTAACGAAACCCCAGTTATGTCAACTTACATCACCGCTTTAATCGCCGGTCCTTATCACTTTGTGACAGACACATACAAAGGTGAAAAGGAAGTTCCACTTGGAATTTACTGCCGCACTTCACT
>DDZI01000082.1:4439-6996 GCA_002346305.1 Actinobacteria bacterium UBA3012
ATGGAAAATGCCGGAGCAGTTACTTTTGCCGAGGATTACTTTGTCTTTAGAAGCAAAGTCACTGACAAAAATTACAACTGGCGCGCAAATGTGATTTTGCATGAGATGGCACATATGTGGTTTGGCGATTTGGTAACTATGACCTGGTGGGATGACCTTTGGTTAAATGAGTCATTTGCTGAGTGGGCTTCATATACCGCACTTGCAGATGCAACTCGCTTTACAAATTCATGGACTGTATTCAATGCCGAAAGAAAAAACTGGGCATATCGTCAAGATCAACTTTCATCTACACATCCGATTGTTGTGGACATGTCAGACCTTGAAGCAGTTAAAACAAACTTTGATGGAATCACATACGCGAAAGGTGCATCAGTTCTGCAGCAACTTGTGGCTCACGTCGGCAAAGATAATTTTGTTAATGGCTTGCGCCAATATTTTGCCAAGCATGCATGGGGAAATACAACTTTAAATGATCTATTGGTAGAGCTAGAGGCCACAAGTGGTCGCTCTCTCAAGCCTTGGGTATCAACCTGGTTGCAAACTGCTGGTGTAAATACATTACGTCCTGCAATTGAAGTAAAAGATGGCAAGTACTCCAAGATTTCCGTTGCGCAGGAAGCCCCACTAGTTCCGAAAGGTTCGACAGAACTCCGTCCACATCGGATGGCAGTTGGACTTTATGATTTACAGAGCAACAAGTTAACACTTCGTAAATCTGTGGAACTTGATATTGCTGGCGCGCTCACATCTGTCGATCAATTAATTGGTGAAAAAGAAGCAGATTTAATTTTGCTAAATGATCGCGATTTAAGTTATGCGAAAATTCGTTTCGATGAGCGTTCAATCGCGACCTTGACCAAAAATCTTGCTGGTATTGAAGATCCACTTACTCGTGCGCTTTGCTGGTCTGCTTCCTGGGATATGTTGCGAGATGGCGAACTCTCAGCCAGTCAATATGTTCCAATGGCAATTTCTGGTCTTGCAACAGAAAAGGATGTCTCTGTTGTTTCAATGACTTTGATTCAAATGGGAAGTGCTGTCGAACTATTTGCATGCGCCGAAAATCGCGACAAAGTACGCGAACAGATGGCCAACGGGTTAGAAATTTTGCTCGAAAACAGCGCCCCAGGTTCAGATATGCAATTGCAATATGCACGCTCATTTACCACAGCAGCATTTTCAGATCGCCAAAATGCTCGGATTCGACAAATTCTTGATGGAGATGTCGCTGGCTTAGTAGTGGATGCAGATCTTCGCTGGCACTTCCTTGGCGCACTTGCAGAACGCGGCAAGTTAACTGAAACTGAAATCGCTAAAGAAGTAGCTGCAGATAACACTGCTAGTGGACTTAAATCCGCTGCTTTCTGCCGAGCAGCTCTTCCTTCAGCAGATGTGAAAGCGAAAGCTTGGCAAGATGCATTTAACTCTGAACTTTCAAATCACATCCAATTGGCGACTATCGGCGGAATGCAACGTCCAAGCCAACGCGAATTACTGCTTCCATATGTAGACAAGTATTTTGATTGCTTAGTTGAAACATGGGAGAAGAAATCTTATGAAATGGCATCCAACATCGTCTCTGGTTTATTTCCTGCTTATTTAGTTAGCGATGAAAATCTTGCTAAAGCAGAGAGTTGGCTATCTGGCGCTGGCAAAGATGCACCAGCTGCATTGCGTAGATTGTTATCAGAGAATCGAGATGCAATGGCGCGAGCACTTAAGGCTCAAGGAGTAGACGCTAAAGCGTAATTAATTGATTTTTGTAATTGCACGACCAGCGTTGCCACGTGCATTTTTTGGCCGTACCGCGAAATAAACAATTAGTGAGATTCCTATAAATAATCCGGCAGGAGCCAGTACAAAATAAGTAAAGGTTTCTAATGCAGTAAGCCCCTCACCGGGCAAACTTCCATCTTCTTGATTGATTGCTAGGTTTAATAGTTGTGAATTCATAATGCAGTAATCCTACTAGTTAAATTTGCTTGTTAAGCAACAACACTTCCCACGCCAAATGGCTGTAGGTATGGAACCCACCTTGGGTCAGCACGACCTGTGCCCAGAATTCGCCAAGCCGCTCCTGATGGCTCTTTAGGAATATTTCGTAAACGCCAACCCAAATCTTTTAAAGTGCGATCGGCTTTGGAATGGTTGCAGCGATGACACGCAGAAACAACATTGTCCCAAGCATGTGCGCCACCGCGCGATCTTGGCATCACGTGATCAATACTTGTAGCTGGCGCTTGGCAGTAAACACATTTGCCACCATCACGAGCAAATATTGCACGACGAGTCAGTGGCACAGTATTGCGATATGGAACTCTGACAAATCTATTTAATTTAATGACGGTTGGAAGCGAGATATCTCCAGCCGGATGGTGAATAAAAGAGCCAGAAGTTTCAACAACACCTGCACGATGATTCATAACCAAGATCAGAGCGCGACGTTCACTGACAACACAGAGAGGTTCATACGTCGCATTAAGGACAAGAGCGTTAGACATCACCACTCCCTCCTGCGCACCAAGTGCCAATCAGATAAGTGAAATCTTGCTAG
>DDZI01000082.1:7337-7539 GCA_002346305.1 Actinobacteria bacterium UBA3012
CAGTCAGCAGCCACCAAAAAATGGTCAGCCGCTCAAGAAGAGTTATGGCAAAACCAAATTAAACAATTAAGTGGACGCGCTCATTGGTCACAACGACTTACTACATTGCTTGGTGCCGGATATATATCTACTCCCGCTTGGCGTGGAGAAAGATCTTTTTATATGTGCCGTAAAGCTGGCGAAGAGTTGGGAATTCTTTACA
>DDZI01000065.1:0-1047 GCA_002346305.1 Actinobacteria bacterium UBA3012
ATGGATTACATCTTCCGTCGCCTTGCACTTGATTACTTGCCAGCTGATGAGCGTGCCGCACTTGGTATCTACTCAGCAGCAGAACGTGCACGTGCACTTGATTCAGGCACATACACAACTGAAGCACCTGAACCTGCCCAGCCAGCAATGGATGAAGTTGAAATAACTCCAGCCAAATCAAAGGTCGCTGATGTAAAGATTGAAAGCGCACCATTTGCAGCAGCAACAACAGCTGCTCCAGCGGCCCAAAAAGTTGGCTCTTCAACTGATCTCTTTGAAGCAATGACCGGACGTAGTGCAGATGCACCTATGTGTCTTACTTGCGGTGTGAAAATGCGCGCTGCTGGTGCATGTTATGTCTGCGAAGGTTGCGGATCGACATCAGGTTGTAGCTAAATCAATAAGAGGTATTAAGGAAGAATTAAGGAAGATTTGCCTGCAACTTTCCCCAGTTGCGGGCAAATGATGGATGTAAGTTTAACAATGCAACATCTTCACGATTAACCCAACGCAACTCTTGTGATTCATCATTCGCGGTAAAAGGTTCACAATTATCTAGTGCGTATGCAATTACAGTGTCATAAAACCAGTCACCATGAGCTTCGCGCTCTATTCGAATAACAGTGATCTCTTCAGCGCAAATTCCAACCTCTTCATTTGCTTCACGTATCGCACCTTCAAGTGAACTCTCATGTGAATCGCAAGCGCCACCTGGGATTCCCCACGTTCCGCCATTTTGAACCCACTCTGCGCGATGCTGCATCAACACTTTGTTATCTCGCAACAAGAGAATTCCGGCAGCACCATGCTTGCCCCAATGGCGAACGCCACAGATGCACTCCACCCAGCCATCACCATCTCGAAAAGCCACAGGGCATTGTTACCACAAGAAGAGTTTTTGCACCGAGGGAAAGGATAGAAGCGCCAAGATTTCAGCACCCTTTTACGCTCTGGCCGCATGAAGGCTTTAGCTTTGCTGGCACTTTCGGGAGTGTTTTCTTTAACTGGTTGCACCCAAAATTCAAATATTGAAGGCGCTAAATTTCC
>DDZI01000065.1:1232-3844 GCA_002346305.1 Actinobacteria bacterium UBA3012
AATCTATCGAGATAGCGTTGTGATTGGAGGGAGGTATGAAATAACTCAACTAAAACCTATATCAATTAGCGATAATCAGATCACCCTCCAACTATTTCTAGAGAGATCTAATGCTTTGCAACTCAATTTGGATAGTGGGGTTGCGTCAAAGATTCCAGGGGTCGCCAGCAACGCAACATTCGATATAGAGATAAGCCAAAATGTCTGGCAAATCGCTTCGAGCTCTCTTTGAGGTTTTTCAAAGTTTTGCTTATTTCCGCACTAGCATTGACCTTTCAATCAAATACTTCTTCAATTGCTGCAGATTGCACAAAAACCTGTATCGATTTGAAAGTCGAAAATGGCGAACTGGTCATTACGGGCAAACGCACTCCCGCAAAACCTAAGTTCACGCCTCGGCCAATACCTAAACCTGCAGTTTCGCCAACACCGAAGCCAGTGCCGAAGCCGACCTTAAGCAAGATCCCGGCTCGTAAACCTGTCCAACAAGTTAAACCGAAACCGCCAATTGCGTCGGTCGGCAAAAAAGTAGTTCGCAAATCATTGAATGACCAAATCAGACAACTTCTTCCTACAGCGAGGATTTTTTTACAACCGCAGAGTGGAATTCTGATCCGTGAACCAGTGATCTTTTGGACAGATTCCCCGCAGAGTTTTAAGAAAAGTTTGCTCTTGCTTGATGTAAAGATCGATCTAGACCTGAGTGCTAAATATTTATGGAGTTGGGGTGATGGCTCCACTTTAGAAACAGATTTGATCGGCGCTCCATTTCCTTCATTTGAAATTACGCACACTTATTTGAACTCGGGAGTTAAGAACGTGGGATTAAGAATTAATTGGAGTGGCCGGTATCGCTTAGACGGGGGAGTGTGGCTTCAAATACCTGGTGTAATAACAACAAATCAATCCAACCAAATTCAAATAATGAAGGCACGGACGGTTTTCACTGGTTGATTTTCTCCACAGTTGAACTCACTCTCTCAAAAAGAAAAATCTAATTTCCTACAAAGTTAGCCCATGAAAAATCCTCGCTTAATTACTAGTCCGTCAGAGTTACTCATCGCAATTCCATTTTTATTAGGTTATACTCCCGCTAATTCATTGATAGTGGTTTCAATTAAGGGCCAGACAGTTGACCTAACTATGCGCTCAGATTTTCCTCCCCAAGAAAAATACTTAGAAGTCGCCGATGAGCTGTTGGCTCAATTAGGCAGCCACAAAGCGGAGGAAATTCTTGTGGTTGCGTATTTGCCAGCAGAGTTAGATTTTAACTCGGACTTTTTGCAACAACTTTTTGGCGACTTAAACAAATCAATTGCGGTCCGCGATTTTGTGGTGGTCTCAGCAGAGCGTTGGCGTTCATTAAGTTGTGTTGATGATGAATGTTGTCCAATTCTAGGACGGGAACTTCCTGAAATCTCTACATCATTGCTTGCTGCCGAAGAGGTAGCGGCAGGAAATCTGATGCCACTTCAAAGCGAGGAAGAGTTGATCGCATCCATTGCTTCTACTGCTTCGCCTTGGGATGAAGGTTTTACTGAAGCGATAGATCAGCATTGGGAGTATCTACAAGCCCTTGGACAAAAAGAGTGTTCTAAAGCTGGAGTAGTTTCGCTATTGAAATTAATAAGTGAATTCACTGCAAATAGTTATGTAAAAGATCGGCAATCAGTTGTTGAAGTTTTTGCAGCGTTATTTGATATCCAAGTCAGAGATTTTGCAATTGGTGCGCATGGCAAACAATTGCTAATTACCCATTGGAACATGTGGAGATGGCTACTTCGAATGGCCCCAGAGAAAAGCGTCCCGGCTGTTTCGAGTATTTTTGCAATTTTGTCTTATGAGCGTGGGGATGGGGCACTTGCACATCGTGCATTAGACCGGGCTCTTGCAAATGATTCGCAATATTCGTTGGCCCTCTTGTTGCGCCGCACTTTTAGCGCTGGTTGGCCACCAGAAGCCTTCTGCAAGATGCGGGAGGAGTTGCACCCAAAGATCAGCGAAGAGATTTTGGGAGCGGCTTAAAACTGGTTAATCGGAGTGGACTTTTTTAGATAACTTCTCTATCTTTTCCCATAGGTCATGAGTTCCAGGTTTTAGCCCCGGCTTACTGGACGGCAACCCTCCACCACGGTGGGGTGCTCCGGGTGAAGACCAGGTCAGTTGCAAATTGCAATTGGCAAGCGTGGGTAACGAGTAAAAAACGCTACCCCCTTAATTTCTGGGAGGTCTGTAATGTCATTTTCATTAGATAAAGCTTCATTCGAGACTCGCCAAATTCACTCTGGGCAAGTTCCCGATCCAACAACTGGTGCACGCGCACTTCCGATTTATCAGACAACTGCATATCAATTCCGCGATACCAAGCATGCAGCAGATCTCTTTGGTCTAGCTGAACTTGGAAATATTTATACCCGCATCATGAATCCAACGCAGGATGCAGTTGAACAACGTATTGCTTCACTCGAAGGCGGCGTCGCTGCCCTCCTGGTTGCATCAGGTTCTGCAGCTACTACATACGCAGTTCTAAACGTTGCTGAAGCTGGCGACCACATTGTCTCTTCACCAAGTCTTTATGGCGGAACTTATAACTTGTTCCACTACACACTTCC
>DDZI01000047.1:0-1149 GCA_002346305.1 Actinobacteria bacterium UBA3012
ACTTCAACCACAATATTTCCGAGGCGTGGCCCAGGTGGGATTTGAATCTCTTCAAAATCCATCTTCCGTACTTTGTCAGCTTCAGCAGCCATCTCTTCATAACGAGCAAGACGTGCTTTAGATTTAACTTGGCGGCCTTTTGAATTCTGGCGCACCCATTCAAGTTCTTCAGTTAAACGTTTTGCGCGTTTAGCATCCTTTTGACCCTCAATTTTCAAACGTGCTGATTTTGTTTCCAAATATGTTGAGTAATTTCCTTCATATGGGAATGCGCGTCCGCGATCTAATTCCAGAATCCATTGCGCAACATTGTCTAAGAAGTATCGATCGTGGGTAATCGCCACAACAGTTCCAGGGTATTTCGCTAAATGTTGTTCCAACCAAAGTACCGACTCTGCATCTAAATGGTTTGTTGGCTCATCAAGTAACAATAAATCTGGGGCTTGCAAAAGCAATTTACATAAAGCAACTCGGCGACGCTCTCCACCTGATAGAACTTTTACATTAGCATCCGCTGGTGGGCACCTAAGTGCATCCATCGCTTGTTCTAATTGTGAATCGATCTCCCACGCATTGCGGTGATCAAGTTGCTCTTGCAAATTTCCCATCTCTGCCAACAACTTGTCGTAATCAGCATCAGGTGAGGACATCTCATCGGAAATATCATTAAATCTTTTAAGCAAAGCCATAGTTTCGGCTACGCCTTCTTGCACATTTTCAAGCACATTTTTATCTTCATCTAAATTTGGTTCTTGAAGCAAAATTCCAACTGAATAACCTGGGGTAAGAAAAGCCTCGCCATTAGATGGTTGCTGCAATCCAGCCATAATCTGTAGCACTGTTGATTTTCCAGCGCCATTAGGGCCCACAACGCCGATCTTGGCCCCTGGTAGGAACATCAAGGTCACATCATCCAAAATCACCTTGTCGCCATGGGCTTTGCGCGTCTTTTTCATTGTGTAAATAAATTCGGCCATAGCCCCTACTTTATCGCCCTTGGCACCATTCCATGGTTTCTACTGAGAGGCGATCGCACAACAGCCCGGCTACTACAATTAGCCAAGCAACGCTGATTTGCGCTTGTAGCTCAGTCGGATAGAGCACCCGCCTTCTAAGCGGGTTGTCGCAGGTTCGATTCCTGCCAGGCGC
>DDZI01000047.1:1266-1851 GCA_002346305.1 Actinobacteria bacterium UBA3012
AGGTTCGATTCCTGCCAGGCGCACCAGAAGCAACAAGACAACAAAAATGGGGCCCACCTAAGTGGACCCCATTTTTACTTTTTTAAGTTTTACTTAATTTTTGCAATCTGTGCCTCATTGAATGTCTTCAATGGGCCATCGATTACAGCGAACTCAGTTGCTGGGAATTTCTTGGCACATTCATTAAGAATGTAGGTCATCAAACCTTTGACTGCCGCACCCTTGACTGGATCCTTGTAAGAGCTTGAAACAAGTGCATATGAAGTTGATCCAAGTAGATATGCCGCTTGATTTGTAGTCTTGTAATCAAGATTCAAAGTTCCATTTGGATTAGTAGTTGCAGAACCCAAGAATGCTGAAACGCCAGCAGCGCCTGGTTCTACGTAAGTTCCGGCATTGTTCTTCACTTTGGCAACTTTCAAACCATTGCTTTTCGCATAATTTGACTCAGCATAAGTAATTGCTCCGGCGATACGAGCGGTTAGCGGTGCAGTTTGTTCTGAACCTTTGCCACCTTGTACTGAACCAAAGTTAGCTGCGTCTGTAATCACTCCAGGGAATGATGCTGTGAAATCGTTGTTTCCT
>DDZI01000047.1:1984-5530 GCA_002346305.1 Actinobacteria bacterium UBA3012
GCTTGGTCCAGATTGATGGGACTACTGCATTGAGGTAGTTGGTGAAGATTCCAGAAGTTCCTGAGGAATCATTTCGGTAAACAACTACGATCGGCAATTTAGGAAAGTCGATAGCTACTTTTTCTTCTTTATAACTTTTGACAATTGGATTTCCCTTTTTGTTCTTTGCAGTGATTGTCTTGGTAACCTTTTTACCTTTAACTTTGGTGGTTACCTTTTTTGTTTTGAAAATTGGAGTCTTAACAGTTTTGTTATTTTCAGCTTTGATCTTTGGGTCATTCCAATTAGTGATTTGGCGAGAGAAAATTCCAGCGATGATTTCTGGAGTTAAGTTTAGTTGTTCATCAACACCTGGGATGTTGTACATAATCGCTACTGGTGCAGCGACAACTGGAATGTGCATTGTGTTTACATCTTTTGGGGTGAGGTGAGGAGTGTCAGACCAACCGAAATCGTAATCGCCTTTATCCCAGCCTGAACGACCAGCTCCTGAACCTAGTGATGCGTAGGTGTATGAATCACCTGTTGCAGAGGCGAATTCACCTTTACATGCATCGAGAATTGGGTTAGCAAATGATGCTCCACCACCGGTTAACTTCACATCTTTAGCTTGTGCAGGCCCGGCAAATATTCCAGAAAGCAGTGCTGCTACGGCAACAACCACTAGCGACTTCTTCATCAAATTTCCTCCATAGTTTGGGTGTCTTCTTCATTCCCTAACTTATGGAGATAACCTAAAGTTTTACCTGCTTTCTATTAAACACAGGGCAACAGTTAGGTGAACATCCGGTGAAATTAGCCGAACCGTCCAGTCACATAATTTTCGGTACGAATATCTTTTGGTCTTCCAAAAATTTCACGGGTAGGGGCAAACTCAATCAGCTTTCCTGGGCCGCCTTCTGATAACAAAAAGGCTGTGTAATCAGAAACGCGAGCAGCTTGTTGCATATTGTGCGTCACGATAATTACTGCCATAGTTTTTGCTAACTCACCGATTGTCTCTTCAATTTTTAAGGTTGAACCTGGATCTAGCGCCGAGCAGGGTTCATCCATCAAAAGCACATCAGGATTCACAGCCAGAGATCTTGCGATACATAATCTTTGCTGTTGTCCACCAGATAATGAGCCACCTGGTTGATTTAGGCGATCTTTAACTTCACTCCATAGACCGGCTCGCTCTAAGCAATCTTGCATTAACTCATTTTTATTTGGAACTTTTAATTGAGCTAATTTGATACCTGCTAAGACATTCTCTCCAATTGACATGGATGGGAATGGATTTGGTTTTTGAAAAACCATTCCAATTCTCAATCTAATTTTTGTTACATCTGTTCCGGATGCATAAATGTCTTTGCCGTGTAAAAAGACTTCTCCTGACATTGCTGCGCCTGGAATAAATTCATGCATCCGATTTAAAGTTCTTAGAAATGTAGATTTTCCGCAACCAGAAGGACCAATCAATGCCGTGACGGTACCGGCTGCAAAGTAAATCGACATATCCGATACTGCAAGATACTTACCAAACCAGGCGTAAATATTTCGAGCATCAAGACCTGACCCGGTTGCCGCGGAAACACTTCCTTGCTTCTCAAACTTACTAGCGGCTACATCAGCCAAACTAGATGGCTGGATCTTTTGTGGTTCGGACATTACAGGCCTTTCCTCTCGCACCGATTTGTCAATCATAATTTAACTCCGCACTTTCTTTGGAGAACCAATTTTTCTTGCGAGGATGAATAGTGATAAAACTATGATCATTAACAAGAAGATCCCAGCCCATGCTCGCGCAATCGCATTTGGTGAGCCATCAATTAATGCTTTCCAAACATAAAATGGCACCGAACCAATATTTCCATCAATTGGGTTGGTGTTAAGGGCATCTGCGCCACCAGTTGTGAAAAGCAAAGGTGCGGTTTCTCCAGCAATGCGGGCCACGCCAAGAATCGCAGCGGTTATCAATCCACTTTTTGCAGCAGGAATTACGACCATAGCAACTGTTCGCCATTGAGTAGCACCCAGGGCTAGGCCTGCCTCGCGCAAATCACTCGGAATCAATTTTAAAACTTCTTCAGATGTGCGAGCCACAGTAGGAATCATCAAAATTGTTAATGCGAGGGATCCCATAAATGCTGAGAAGCCACGACCGCTTCCGGTGATCAGGGCGGAGTAAATAAAAAGCCCCGCGACAATCGAAGGAATTCCACTCATGGCTTGTACTAAGAATCTAATCAATGTTGAACCGCGACCTTTTAACTCCGTCAAATAAAGTGCTGTCAAAATTCCAATTGGAACACTCAGAAGAAGTGCAATAGTAACCATGATTACGGAGCCAACTACCGCATGCTTAATGCCACCCACATCTAATGCAGAAGCAAACGAATCCTCGGACATATCGGTTGTGAAAAAGCCGATGTACATAGCTTCAGTTCCTCGTTTAAAAACCGTTGCTATAATTGAAATAACTGGCATCAGCAATAATGCAATACCAGTAAAGGCAAATCCTGTTGCCAAACTATTTTTGGCAACTACGGACCCACCTCTGGATAAAGAGAAAAGAAAATTAGTTGAAAGCGAAAATAGAATAAAGAGCACAACAAATGCAAGCTTGCCGCTAAATCCAGTGAATTGAATTAAAGATAAAGTGAGCAAAATATTTAATACAAAAATCCCAATATTTGTGTTAATTTCTTTTTGAGTTGGCTTCCAAGGTTGCTTAGGCTTAACTTCAATTTCGTCTACTACTGGTGCCATTTCTATTTTCCTCGCTTCCCGGTTCGGGCCACGATAAAATCAGCCAATAAATTCACTGCGAGCGTCAATAAAAATAATACAAAGCCAGCGGCCATCAAAGCTTTAATTTCTTCGCTCGAAGCTTCACCGAACTTCAAAATAATATGAGATGCAAGATTTCCTCCGGCGCCAAGCAAAATATCAAAATTCGCGCGGTAGACAATATTTAATACTGTGAAGACTGCAACGGTTTCACCCATAGCTCTTCCGAGCCCCAACATTGCTCCACCAACAACTCCACTGTATCCATATGGAATCGCAACAGTTTTAATCATCGCCCACTTGGTGGCACCAAGTGCGTATGCGGCTTGAATTCGATCAAGTGGGGTTTGTGAAAATATCTCACGCGAGACTGCAGTGACAATTGGAATGATCATGATTGCTAGTACTAATCCAGCGATAAATGGAGAACGAAGAAATACCGGTACCGGAACTTGAAATATTGGAATCCAACCTAAATACCGATTTAGTAATTCAGCAACATAAATTCCTTGATCCATCAATACATTTAATCCCCAAAGACCAAACAAAATCGATGGAAAAGCAGCCATTAAATCGACAACAGATACTAGAAATTTTCTGGTGCGGATTGGTGCATAAAAAGCCAAATACAAGGCCGCCAAAATTGCAATAGGTGCGCCAATTACCAACGCAATAATTGCAGTAACAATTGTTCCGGCCAACATGGCGCCTACGCCATAAGTTGAGGCCACTTCTCCTACAGTTCCATCGGTGTTAATCGATGAGACCCATTCA
>DDZI01000055.1:0-159 GCA_002346305.1 Actinobacteria bacterium UBA3012
AAATTGTCGGTGGTGTTACTCCGGGCAAAGGTGGACAGAGCGTCGAAATTGAAGGCATCTCGCTACCAGTTTTCAATAGTGTTTCAGAAGCAGTTGCGGCAACCGGTGCGAATGCATCTGTTGTGTTCGTTCCACCAAAGTTTGCAAAGGCTGCGGTTA
>DDZI01000055.1:281-6029 GCA_002346305.1 Actinobacteria bacterium UBA3012
AAGTTTGCAAAGGCTGCGGTTATTGATGCAATTGATGCAAAATTACCACTAGTAGTTGTAATCACTGAGGGAATTCCAGTTCATGATTCAGCAGCTTTTTATGCATACGCTGTTGAAAAAGGAACAACTCGTTTAGTTGGACCAAACTGCCCAGGATTGATTAGCCCTGGAAAATCTAATATCGGAATCATTCCGGCAGATATCACAGGTCCAGGTCGTATTGGTTTAGTTTCTAAATCTGGGACTCTTACCTATCAAATGATGTATGAACTTCGTGACTTTGGTTTTAGCACCGCAGTAGGAATTGGTGGAGACCCAATCATCGGAACAACACACATTGATTGTCTGCGCGCATTCCAAGATGACCCAGATACAGATACAATTGTCATGATTGGTGAAATCGGCGGAGATGCCGAAGAGCGGGCCGCAGCTTTTATTGGAGAATACGTAACTAAGCCCGTTGTTGGTTATGTTGCAGGCTTTACGGCCCCAGAAGGAAAAACCATGGGACATGCCGGTGCAATCGTTTCAGGATCATCTGGAACCGCTGCTGCAAAGCAGAGCGCTCTCGAAGCTGTTGGCGTGAAAGTAGGAAAGACTCCAAGTGAGACCGCACAATTAATGCGCGATATTTTAAATAATAAAAAATAAGGTCGATTAACTTGAGCCGCATCCTGCTGATTTCGTTTCAACAGGCCCTACGTAGTGTGGCATTAATCTTGCTTCCTTTGAGTTTTATCGCGCTCTTTGCCTGGTCCACCGCAGGAAGTGCAACTGGAAATACCTCTGATCCAATTCGAGCCGCGATTTGGATGTGGCTAGGTAGTCACTTAGTTCCATTTGAATTATCGCTATCCGCAGGTTTTTCAAGTGGCGCACTTTCTTATCTTCCAATTGGCGCGGCAATATTTCCGTGGCTAGCGATTCGAAGTGGCTACAAGCGAGCAAGTGAATTCTCGAATAACTCCAGGGGCTCACGAACTTTCGTAATATTTTTCTATACTGCGATCGCGGCCCTTGCAGCAACTCTTAGCCAGAGCGAAAATATTAAGCCGAACCTACTTTTAACCCCGGCCTTTGTTCTCTTTTTGGGAATAAGTGCGACACTAAATTACCAAGGTAATTTCTTCCAAAAATTTAAGTTCCTTACCTTTGCATTCATGTCACTTTTAGGTTTATCTACTCTGGCCATCGGAGTATCACTGATTATGCATTTTGAAATTGTTAAATCATTGGCGATCGTAATTCAACCAGGAATTATGGGGGGAATTCTATTTACAATTTTACAATTACTTTATCTACCGAATTTTGCACTAGCTGGCATCTCATACTTCTTCGGCCCAGGATTCTCTATCGGGCTCGGAACTCTGATTTCACCGGTCACACTAGATATAAATTCGCTTCCAGCGATTCCATTACTTGGTTCACTTCCAACATCAGAATATCCACTAGTCCTAATTGCCTTGGTTGTTCCAGTCCTAATTCTTGCTTTAAATCAATTAAAGATTTCGCTAGTGCATAATGAATTTAGAGTTCGGCAAAAAGAGATTATGTTCAGCGTGATCCCATTTTTAATCTTGCTAACCCTCTTCTCATTTTTAGCGGGCGGCACCCTTCTTACTCAAGATATGCACCCAGTGGGAGTAACTTGGTGGAAACTTCCAGCGTTATTCGGAGCCATTCAGATACTAATTTTGATTTTTGGCCTGTATCTACCTAAGTTGGTTAAGTCATTTAGATCACCTAAGAGCGAGATCTAAATGCGCATTGTTTTATTGGCCTCGGGAAATGGTTCACTTGCGCAATCGATTATTGATGCAAAGCAAACAGGAGCGCTGAACTTAGAAATCCTCGAGCTAATTGCAGATAAAGAGTGTTTAGCTATTGAACGAGCAAAGGCAGCAGGCATCGCCACAAAATGTTTACCCATGCTTGAGGAACGATCAACTTGGGATAACCAAATATTTGAAGCTGTTTTGCGATTAAATCCTGACCTGGTTGTGAGCGTTGGATTTATGCGGATTTTGGCGGCAGCATTTGTATCTAAGTTTCCAACAATTAATACACACCCTGCCCTGCTGCCAAATTTTCCAGGTGCCCATGCGGTGAGAGATGCATTGGATTCGGCAGTTGAAGTGACTGGTTCAACGGTGCATTGGGTAGATACGGGCATCGATACTGGAGCCATAATCCAGCAGCAAGAGGTCGCAGTTCTGCCAGAAGATGATGAGGCAAGTCTGCATGAACGCATTAAGATTGTGGAACGAGCGCTCATAGTTGAGACTCTTCAACGTTTTATTGCTGATGGAATACCAAGGCGGAACCAATGAATCGTAAGAAAGTAGCTCGAGCACTTGTCAGTGTTTATGACAAGACCGGCTTAGTAGAACTTGGTAAAAGCCTTGAAAAACACGGAATTGAAATTCTCTCAACAGGTTCAACCGCAAAGGTATTGCGTGACGCTGGAGTAAAAGTAATTGCGGTCGAAGATTACACCGGATTTCCTGAAATGCTTGGCGGTCGGGTAAAAACACTACACCCACGAATTCATGGTGGAATTTTGGCTGACCAGAGCAACCCAAATCACTTGCAAGAGTTGGCCGATGCTGACATTGCACCTTTTGATTTAATAGTTATAAATCTTTATCCATTCACTCAAACAATTGCTAATGGAGCCGAATTTTCTGAATGCATCGAACAAATTGATATCGGGGGCCCAAGTATGTTGCGGGGCGCCGCCAAGAACCACAACTCTGTCGCTGTTATCTCAGACCCGGCCCAATACTCATTATTGGATACAGCTTTAGAAGAAGGTGGCTTTACGCTAGAAGAGCGCCGTAATTTGGCCATGAATACTTTCCGCAAAACTGCCGAATATGACATAGCGATAGCGGATTGGCTTGCCAATGAATTAAATCAGAGCGATTGGCGCGCAAAAGTTTGGCACAAAATTTCAGATCTTCGATATGGCGAGAATCCACATCAAAGCGCAGCAGTCTTCGCAGATATTTCGAGCGCTAAGGGAATTAGTAGCGCCAAGCAGCATCATGGCAAAGAGATGTCCTTCAACAATTTTACCGATGCCGATGCTGCACTACGTGCAGCTTATGATCACAGCCAACCTTGTGTAGCGATTATCAAACATGCAAACCCATGTGGCATTGCAATCGCAGCCGATATTAAAAGTGCATATTCGGCAGCCAATGCTTGCGATCCAGTTTCAGCATTCGGTGGCGTAGTCGCCGCAAATCGCACGCTCACAGTTGAAATGGCTAGTGCGTTGAGCGAAGTATTTACCGAGGTCGTTGTGGCGCCAGGATATGAAGCGGGAGCCATAGAAATATTGGCCACTAAACCATCAATAAGAATTCTTGAATTAGCTAATTACAAGATTGCTAAGGAAGAGCTGCGACCAATTACTGGTGGACTTTTAATTCAAGAAAGTGATTTGGTTGATGCTAGTGGTGATGATTTTGCGAATTGGCAGCAGGTTTCAGGTGGCGAAATTAGCGTGCAAGTTAAAAAAGATCTTGAGTTTGCCTGGCGAAGTGTGCGCTCAGTAAAAAGTAATGGAATTCTTCTAGCAAAAAGTGGTGCATCAGTTGGTGTTGGAATGGGCCAAGTAAATCGTGTCGATAGTGCAAAGCTTGCAGTGGCCCGCGCCGGCAAGCGAGCGAACAATTCTGTTGCTGCAAGCGATGCATTCTTTCCTTTTGCTGATGGTCTGCAGATTCTGCTTGATGCTGGGATCACTGCAGTAGTGGCTCCGGGTGGAAGTGTGCGCGATGCCGAAGTAATCGAGGCAGCAAAAGCGGCAAATATTGCGATGTTCTTCACGGGAGTCCGTCATTTTTCGCATGCTTAATGCTTCTCGATAGGATTCGAATATGAGCGCGATAATTCTTGATGGCAAGGCAACTGCCGCCGTTATAAAAGATGAATTACGCCAAGTTGTTTCAAAGATGGCAAAGAAGCCCGGCCTCGGAACAATACTTGTTGGCGATGATCCTGGTTCGATGTCTTATGTATCTGGAAAGCATAGAGATTGCGCCGAAGTTGGAATAAATTCGATTCGAATTGATTTGCCCGCAACAGCGTCTGCAAGTGATGTTTCTGCAGCCCTTAAAGATTTAAATGACAGCAATGAATGCACGGGATACATAGTCCAACTTCCCTTACCTGGCGAAATAAATGCCAACAAGATTTTGGAGAGTATTAATCCAAATAAAGATGCCGACGGTTTGCATCCACTGAATTTAGGTAAATTAGTTATGGGAGCAAAGGCGCCATTGCCTTGCACACCTCGCGGAATCCTAGAGTTGTTGCATCGGTATTCACTAACTACATCAGGCAAAGAAGTGGTTGTGATTGGTCGAGGCTTAACGGTTGGCCGACCACTTGGATTATTGCTCTCACAACGAGGAAGCGATGCTACAGTCACAACTACGCATACCAAGACCAAAAATTTAATTTCTCACACAAAGCGTGCAGACATTGTTATTGCTGCAATTGGTAGTGCGCACTTCTTAACTTCCGAGATGATAAAATCAGGGGCTATAGTTTTAGATGTTGGAATCACACGAACAAGTTCAGGTTTACAAGGTGATGTTCATCCTGATGTTGTAAGCGTTGCATCTGCATTTGCGCCAATGCCTGGTGGGGTAGGACCAATGACAAGAGCAATGTTGCTATCTAATGTTGTAGAAATGGCGCAGAATAATTCATGAAGATTGCAGTCGATCGAATTCAAATTTTAGCTTTTGCTTTGATCGTTCTGGGCATTATCTTCGGGATTTTTGATGCGGTCCGGACTGGCGCACTGCTTCTTTCAATCGGAACCGGAATAGTTGCAACAACCAAGTATTTACGCTCAAATCGTCGTCGGAAAATTGAATTAATACTTCCAGTAGGCATGGCAGCGCTGCTCTTTGTGGTGGCGCTCACACTGCCTCATGCCAAGTAACATTTAGCCATTGCAGTTGAATCGATTTTAAATTTTCGAAGTTAAGAGAGAGAAGAGAGCATGAACAGATCAGGAAAAGTAACAGTTATTGGTTCAGGTTTTTACGGCTCAACAACAGCGCTACGCCTAGCTGAATATGCCATCTTTGAGACCGTAGTACTTACAGATATTTTAGAAGGTAAGCCTGAAGGTCTCGCTTTAGATATGAACCAGTCTCGCTCGATTGAGGGTTTTGAGACCAAAATTATTGGTGCGACGACAACCGCTGACGGCCAAGGCTATGGCGCAACTGCAAACTCTGATGTTGTTGTAATTACAGCAGGACTTCCTCGCAAGCCAGGAATGAGCAGAATGGATTTAATTGGTGTAAATGCCGGAATCGTTCGCGGCGTTGCAGAGAACATTGCAAAACATTCACCAAACGCCGTAATAATCGTGGTATCAAATCCTTTGGATGAGATGACTGCCCTAACCCAACTTGCTACCGCATTTCCTAAGAACCGGGTAATGGGGCAGGCTGGAATGTTAGATACTGCTCGCTTTACAAACTTTGTTGCAGAAGAATTAAAGGTTCCTGTCGCATCTGTGAAGACACTTACTCTTGGTTCTCATGGTGACACCATGGTTCCAGTACCAAGCCGTTGCACCGTAAATGGCAAGGCACTTACTGAGCTTCTCGATTTGGCAAAAATTGCAGAGCTAGTAGATCGAACTCGAAATGGTGGCGCCGAAGTTGTTGCGCTATTAAAGACAGGTTCTGCCTACTACGCACCTTCTGCAGCAGC
>DDZI01000032.1:0-203 GCA_002346305.1 Actinobacteria bacterium UBA3012
TCAAGCCTGGAAAGACCGCAACACTGGGAGACGAGTGGACGCTTTCTGTGAGGGTGCGCGATGATGAGGGAGATCCAGCTGCAGGAAGTGAGGTAAGGATTTATCGCGGGAAAAAACAAATTGCATTCGGGCGAAGCAAATCAAAAGGAATTGCCAAAATTCAACTTCCAATCACCCGTCTGGGTGCAAATTCATTAAGGGTG
>DDZI01000032.1:362-715 GCA_002346305.1 Actinobacteria bacterium UBA3012
CCGACTCGGTGCAAATTCATTAAGGGTGGTGGCAAAAGATACAAATCCAACAGCCGTAGGTGAAACTAGTTTCGACTTTGATGTCGTTCAACCAATAATTCAACCCTCGGTGTTCTCTCGTCCGTCAGATTTTTACAAAAATCCTCAAAGTGTCCTTGTTGACCATTTCGCAACCAATGTTCCTCTTCTAACTCAAAGTGGTTGTATGAGGTATTGGATTATTGAATCTAACGCTTGGCCGTTTGCAGTGCTTGAAGAGATTCAGAAGTGGGGATTCATCTCATTGCCGCGAATTGATCAGTCTAAGTTTGATCCCCTACTATCAGATTCGTACAAAGGATGGGCCTTAGCCC
>DDZI01000032.1:913-11971 GCA_002346305.1 Actinobacteria bacterium UBA3012
ATAAGTGATGATGGTTCAGCGCCTCTTCTGATTTGCGATATTTCTGGCGTACTAAATTTATTCAATCGCTGATGGGCCTGGGCAAAGGTAGATAAGTCTGAATTATGATGGTTGGTAACATAAAAATTTAATCAAAAATGCGAGAGAATTGATTTCAAAGACAGTTGGTATCGCACGGTGACTTTCTGAGCGGATGTAAGCGAGTTCAGAAACGCTGATCAGGAAGGGTTTCGCACCCTCGAAATGGTCCTGACCGACTCTTAATCACCGGGTCGGNNGTGGAGGTGGTGGTGGAGGTGGGGGTGGTGCTCCGGCTCCGGGACCTGCTGGAGGAGGTGTCTGTTCTGTCATTTTTTACTCCTAATTAATTAGTGGGGTGTCGAAAAATAAATATTGAATCAAGGGTGAAAAACGTTGATCCAACTTGGTCTTATAGCCACTCAAGAGGCGGTTCCCGACGAACCCTTTCTAAAACGGAGAGTATTAGGAAATAGCAATCCTGAAAAGAGCAAACGCATAAAAACCCATTTTCTTTTATTTTTATGTAGGGGTTCCCCCACTTCCCGCCGTCAATGACGGGCAATTAAGGGAAGTTAATCGCTGATAAGGTTCCCCCGGTTTAAAAAACATGCGTCGTTAGCTCAGTTGGTAGAGCGCTTCGTTTACACCGAAGATGTCGGCGGTTCGAGCCCGTCACGACGCATCATATAGATGCAGTTCAAACAGTGCACTTAATTGCAGAATGTTTATACGAAAAGCCGTGAACATTCAAAGTCATTTGTGTTGAACTTTGACCTAGAAACACTCCAACATAAAGGGTATTCTTCTAAGCAAATGGAAACGATAATTCTACTGTCGCTAATTCCACTCTCATTATTTGGTTGGTATTGGCTATTTTTCCGGAAGTACAACCCAGGCGCACCGGGTGTCAGCAGATCAGCGCGTAATCTCGTTTTTCCATTTATCGAAACTTATTTGTACTACAAGACTGCGGCTTTAAAATCAGCAGTGAATGGATACGGGGCAGAGGATTACATTCAAAAAGTTCTTAGTAAGGCGGCACAGGACTTCCCAGAAAACGAAGAATCTGTAGTGATTTTTCATAAATACCTACAAGCAATGACCGCTTGGAGTCAAGAAGTGGATAGAAATTTCCAGGACAAAGAGAAGTTAGCTCAAGCCTCTAAAAAATTAGAATTAGAAATAGATCAGTTGGCACCTATGTGTGAAAAGTTGGGCTGGAAATTCAAAAATAATTGGCGGGGAAATTAAGAATTAATCCCTTTTAATCGACGTGGAATACCTCGGGAATTGCATGCCATTGATCATTCCCAATTGCTTCGCTGACAGGATCCAATAAAAGCGTTGTATCAAAAATTACCCTTGCGTAGTTTCTTCTTCAGTTGATCCTTCAGCAGCGTCTTCTTCAATTATGATCTCCTCATCAAAGATTATTTCCTCATCTTCTAAAAGCTCTACCTCTTCTTCTAAAATCAAAAAGTGTCCCCGGCTTCTGCTTCAGTAAGCGCTTCTGTAGTAGCGTCTTCAGCACTTAACTCAGCCTCGACTTCTTTTTCTGCTAGGGCGTCAGCCGTAGCTTCCTCAACTTCTTCAGCAATTAATTCGGCTTCTGCCTCAGCTTCTGCTTCTGCGATTATTTGATCAGTAGCAGCCTCATCTTCTTTTGGAAGAAAGGCTGGATTAATGAAATCATCGAGCGCTGTTTCATAAGCCGTAAGTTGATCTTCATACTGAAGCATGGCCTCGTTATATTCACTTAATTCATTTTCTATATTTTCTGCAATATCTTTAAAGAACGCCTCTCCTGCTGGAGTCTTTTCAAGAAGAGTAATTAACTTATTGCCTAATTTAGAATCTTGGATCATGTCTAATAATTCTTCTAAATCTTCTTCATTCTTTAGGAAACTTTTTATGAAAGCATCAGGATTTTTTGCAACTCATTAATGTCATTTTTGCCATCAAAGCCAGGAAGACGCTTGATTATTTTTGCGCTATCTTTACTGCTAGCTGCTTTTACTATTAATTTGACTAGATCATCAACTTTGTCCTTATGGGCATTTACGTAAACCGCATTCATATCTGGCTCTTCAGGAGCCTCTGGAGGCTCTGGTAATTTTCGCACAGTTAAATTCTGCATCTCCACAGCTACTCCTGGCCCATTTCTAGTTGCCCAATCAACTTGAACTCTCCCCCGCCAAGTTGTCCTTGAGCCGCATACATCTCAAGTTTGGCACGGGTATCTGCAATATCAAGATTGCGCATCGTTAGTTGACCAATCCGATCGACTGGTCCAAATGCTGCATTTTCAGTTCTCTCCATTGAGAGTTTTTCTGGGTGATAAGTGAGCGTTGATCCAGTGGTATTAATTATTGAATAGTCATCGCCACGACGAAGACGTAACGTCACTTCGCCAGTTACCGCTGATGCAACCCAACGTTGCAAAGATTCGCGCAACATTAATGCTTGTGGATCTAACCAACGGCCTTCATAAAGCAATCTTCCAAGGCGTCTGCCCTCGGCGTGATAATTTGCAACTGTGTCTTCATTGTGAATGCCACTTATTAATCTTTCATATGCAATAAACAATAAAGCCATTCCTGGTGCTTCATAAATTCCACGGCTCTTTGCTTCAATAATTCTGTTTTCAATCTGATCTGCCATACCAAGACCATGACGTCCACCAATTTGATTGGCTTCATTCATCAAGGCAACCACATCTGTAAAGCTCTTGCCGTTTATTGAGACTGGTCTGCCTTGCACGAAAGCAATTTTTACATCTTCGGTTGCAATCTTTACTGACTCATCCCAAAACTTAACGCCCATAATTGGGTTAACAATTTCAATTGATGTATCTAAATTTTCTAAACTTTTTGCTTCGTGAGTTGCGCCAAGAATATTTGCATCAGTTGAATAAGCCTTTTCAACACTATCGCGATACGGCAACTTATTCGTAACTAACCATTCAGACATCTCTTTACGTCCGCCGAGTTCGCGTACAAAATCTGCATCAAGCCATGGCTTGTAAATTCTTAAATTTGGATTAGCTAGTAAGCCGTAACGATAAAAACGTTCAATGTCGTTACCTTTGTAAGTTGAACCGTCTCCCCAGATTTCGACTTTGTCTTGCAACATTGCGCGTACTAGGAAAGTTCCCGTAACCGCGCGACCAAGTGGAGTGGTGTTGAAGTACTGTTTCCCGCCAGAGCGAATATGGAAAGCGCCACATGCGATGGCAGCTAAACCCTCTTCAACTAATGCACTCTTGCAATCAACAAGTCGGGCAATTTCAGCCCCATATTCTTTCGCTCTACCCGGAACAGAATCGATATCCGGCTCGTCGTATTGACCAAGATCTGCTGTGTAAGTGCATGGAATCGCACCCTTTGCCCTCATCCAGGCCACCGCTACAGAGGTGTCTAGGCCGCCTGAAAAAGCGATTCCTACCCGCTGGCCAACTGGAAGTGAGGCTAATACTTTTGACATGGGTACAGCCTAACGGAAGCACCCCAAAGCATGGCTAAACCAATGCAAATATGGTCAGTGCTAAGGACAAAATCGATAAATAGGTGATGGAACCGTGGAATACCCGTGCCGCAGCTTTTTCTAAATTGAGGGCAGCGGTTTCGCGAACCCCACCCACCAAATATATGAATGCTAATCCAAGTGCCGTCGCAACAATCAGATAAGCCATGGGTAGTTTTGCGCTAATCCCCAGCGCGATAGATGCGACAACCATTGCAAGTGAGTGCCACAGCATCGCTGAGGCTACGACTTTTTGGGAAGCCACTACTGGAAGCATTGGAATCTTTGCACTTTCATAATCATCTTTATATTTAATTGCCAATGCCCAAAAATGTGGTGGAGTCCAAAAGAAAACTACAAAGAAAAATAAGATGCCACTCAAAGTTATCGTGTTAGTAATTGCAGCCCAGCCAATTAACACCGGCATACATCCGGCAGCACCGCCCCAAACAATATTCTGACTTGTCCTGCGTTTTAACAAAATTGTGTAAACAATCACATAGTAAGCAATTGCAAATAGAGTTAAGAAAGTTGCCAGTGGAGTTGTAAAAATCCAAAAAATGCTTAGTGACAAAATTCCAACCAATGTAGCAAAAATTAAACTCTCACGTGAAGTTAATTGCTTTTCAACTAACGGACGCCGCTTTGTGCGCTGCATTAATTCATCAATATCTTTTTCAATTACTTGATTGAAAGCATTAGCGCTTCCTGCAGCCAGGGTGCCACCAAGTAAAGTTGCTACCGTGATCCCCAATGGGGGCAATCCGCGCTCAGCAAGGGCCATGGCTGGGATTGTGGAGATAAGTAATAACTCTACGACTCGCAATTTCATTAGCTCGATATAGCTTTTTAGGCGAGCTTTTATCTTCACGCGGAGACACTACCAACAAATATAATTAGGTACGAATTGGAATTAAAAAGTAAAACCATCTCCAAGCCGCTCTGCTAAGGCCGGTGTAACTCCTAGTTCCTTTAGCATTTCCTGATAGCGCACAATCTCAATTTGCTCAGGTTTCGCCTCGGTCTTAACGCCCCTAATCAATAGATTCTTTGGAGTGTGTTCGCCTCCAATGAATTCGATCACATCTGTTCTATAGCCAAGTAATTTTAAAATTTGAGCACGGATTGAATCGGTAAGAATATCGGCCAACCTTTCTTTCAAGATTCCATGTTTAGTAACTAAAGGCCATGGTTCAGGGATCTCTTTTAATTTGGATTGCAAATCATGCTGACAGCATGGCGCCACCAAAACTAATACAGCATTACTTTTCACTGCCCACGCAATTGCATCATCCGTAGCGGTATCGCAAGCGTGTAAAGCAATAGCAATATCAACGTGGCTTCCGCCAACTCTAGCGATCTCATCTGCTTTAAACTCAATACTTTTTTCGATGCCTAGTTTTTTGGCGATCTGCGAGTTTCTCTCTCTAGCCTGCTCTCTGAGATCGATGCCGGTGACGTGTACTGGAATTCCCTTATTTATTAAATACTGGTGAGTTGCAAAAGTTAGATAAGCATTGCCACAACCTAAGTCCACAATCTCTAGTGGGGATTCAATAGTTGGAGATTTAATCTGCCCAGCAGAAATTGCACTATCAAGAGTTGGGACAAGGATCCGTAAAAATTCTTCAACTTGGCGATACTTGTCCTGCCGAGAAGGTTTAACTTGTCCGTGGATATCTGAAATTCCAACTTCGATTAAATAGGGGTCGGCAGAATCTAACAACCGTTCCTTTTTTCGATCATGTGCTAGATCTTGAGTCTTATTAACTTTTTCATAATGAATCTGCGCTTCACCTTTTTTGGTAACTCGAATAGAAATTGCAGAATCTGTTGACTCAACCAAAATATTTGCAAAACCACTATCTAAAAGTTCTGAGATGACTGTGCTATCAAAATCAATATTTTTTGTAGTAACCGCTTTGCCATCATTGCTGGCAATCTGCAACATTAATTTTTCTTTAATCAAAACCGGACGAATATCGATTCGCTCAGCCGGAGGAACCATATTTCTGCGTCCCCCTGATAAAACTACCCGGACTAAAAATTCCAAATTTCCAATACGTTCGGTTGATTCCTTTAGCGCATGTGCCAAATCTTTTGTCACATGCAACTCCAATCAATTAATACTTAAAATTAACATACCTCACTAAATATTAAGGCTTAAAGCGGCAAGGGCAGCATTTACGATCGAACCAGCATCAATGTCATTTATGTCATATAGATCATGGATGGTGCCGGATTGGCCAAAAGAATCAACACCTAGGGCAACTTGTGGCATTCCAAGGGCTGAACCAAGCCAAGCCATCGCATGTGAGGCGCCATCGTGAACTGAAACGATTGGCGCGCGCTCAGAAAAAATAGGCCTCATTGCGCCTGGGAAAGAAGGAGTAGTTGCAGTGCGTACTCCTTGACGCAACGTGCGCTGCCATCCGCCATAGAGTCTTCCTGGAGCGGTGATATCAACTACGTGCGCAATAACGCCTTCACTCTTTAATTCAGCAGCAGCGATCAAAACTTCAGGCATGATCGCACCCGTACCAACTAAATGCACAACTGGGGCGTTGCTTAAGTCATGCTTACTGGACTCATCTAAATTGGCACGTCCATCAATTAATCGATATGCGCCAGCAATAACTTGAGATCTAAGAAGTGCTTCTCCCAAACGCTCTCTTGCTTGTGAAAATGGACCTTGATCAATTGGACGAGTAGTTAACCTAAAGTAGAAAGCAAGTTCTGAAGGACGAAGTTCTGGAGTTGTTTCTTCACGTTGGCCCGCTACATGTGTAAGTGCATCACAGAGCAGCCAATCAAGTGCTTGGGCATATGCCGGCTCCATCAACACGACTCCGGGGAGTTCCATTCCTACAGATGGAGTGATCGTTGATTGATGTGCACCGCCTTCAGGGGCAAGCGTTACGCCGGATGGAGTTCCAGTAATGATAAATCGAGCACCAGAGTAGACACTATAAATAAATGCATCTAAGCCGCGTAAGACAAAGGGATCGTAAACAGTTCCAATTGGAATTAGTGGTTGATTTGAGTGATCCCATGAAAGTCCAAGTTGGCCAAGCAACATAAATAAATTCATCTCGCTGATGCCTAATTCGATATGTTGACCGGTCGGGCCTTCAGCCCATTTCAAAATTGGATCTTCATTCCAACGTCTCAACTCTTGCGGATGAAAAACACCTGCGCGATTAATAAACCCACCCAAATTTGTTGATGTTGCTACATCCGGTGCGGTAGTTACTAAATATTTTCTAATCTCATCATTTCTACTAATCTCACTCAAAACTCTTCCGAAGACCTCTTGGGTAGAGGTCATACCGGTGGTTTTCACGCCCGTCTCAGTTGGGAAGACTAAATCAATTTTAGAAGATGCCGTTTCGCGAGCCAAAGCTTTTGCCCGTTGTGAACAAAGTTCTGCCTCAGCAGATCCTGGCGCAAATAAATTCCATTCATCACCTTCAGTTAAGCCTTTACTGGTACGCAAATCATTGATCTGTGCTTCACTTAATAATGCGGAGTGATTACGTGGGTCTCCGGCGATTGGAAGTCCCCAGCCTTTAACTGTGTACGCAAAAATTACACTTGGTCTTTCGGTTTCAGCATCGCACTCTTTAAATGCAGAAAGTAATGAATTTAAATTATGCCCACCAAGATCAGTTAATAAGGCAAACAACTCATCATCAGAGTATTTGGCAATCTCAGCTTTTACGCCTTCTGGGGCGCCTTCTAAAAATCGAGCACGAAGATCTTCACGTTTTTGCCCGTAGAGAGATTGATACTGCTCATTTGGAATGTCATCAAACCACTTCTTAAAGAGCGCATTTCCAGGTTCAGCAAATGCTGCTTCTAATTTACGGCCATATTTAGTTTCAACTACGTGCCATCCGGCTGCTTCAAATTGACTACGCCATTGCGCAATTCGAATGCCTGGAATTACGCGGTCTAAAGATTGGCGATTGAAATCTACAATCCACATAACTTTTCCAAGACCATGTGTGGCTGGATCTGCTACCGCTTCCCAAACATTTCCCTCATCCAATTCGGCATCACCAATTAAAGCAATAAAACGGGAATCCGGACGCTTGCCAAAATGCGCATCAACGTATCTTCTAGTTACGCCCGCAAATAGTGGAGCAGCTGCTCCTAAACCAACAGAGCCGGTTGAAAAATCAACTGGATCAGGGTCTTTGGTCCGTGATGGATAACTCTGCAAGCCACCTAAAGAGCGAAGTTGGGTTAAATACTTTTTATCGAGTCGACCCAATAGATATTGAATCGAGTGGAAAACTGGTGAAGCGTGCGGTTTAACGCTAACGCGATCTTCACTATTTAAATGGTGGAAATAAAGTGCCGTCATGACTGAAACTAGAGAGGCGCTAGAAGCTTGGTGTCCGCCAACTTTAATTCCGTCGGTATTGGCGCGCTCGCGATTTGCATGGTCCACCATTCGCACGGCAAGCCAAAGAATGCGCTCTTGAATGCGCTCTAGAACCGAGAGATCTTTTTCAGAAAGAACCATTAGCTGCTACTTCAACTCTTTTCGAACAGCCATTACTAAAGCCTCATAATCAGCAGGCGTATTGTAAAGATGGCCGGAGATGCGGAAGAAGTATTTGTCACTAAAGATCGTTATAGGAACTTCAATTTTGTACTCTGTTGCAAGTTTGCGACCTAGCGCTGCACAACCTTCAACTCCACCTTGCATATTGTGAATAGGAACTACACCCATTGGTAAATTCTCTTCACGCAACTCATCAACTCCAACACCCAACTCAGCCATAACTAAATCACGTCCATAACGCATCCGTTGTTGGTGAGCTTTACGCACTCTCTCCCAGCCAAATGCTTCATAAAATTCAATTGCGCGTGGGGCGGCAAGCCAAGCCGAAAGATCTACGGTTCCAAGCATGTCGAATTGCAATGGATAAGGCTCAAATTCATTCCAAGAAACAACGAGCGATTGAACTTTTCCTTGCCAACGTGGAGCGATGCGAAATACACCAGCGCCTTGAGGTGCACTCACCCATTTGTGCAAGTTTCCAAACCAAAAATCTGCATCTAGTGCATCTAAATCAGTATCAAAATTTCCAGGTGCATGAGATGCATCAACTGTAAATGCAATTCCATGCTTTTTACATAATGCACTTAACTCAAAAATCGGAAAAGTTCGTGCTGTTGCCGAAGTTACATGATCAACTACCAGCATCACTGTTTTGTCAGTGATTGCAGCCTCTATAAGTTTCACTACATCTTCATCAGCGGCCAAACGTGGCACAACTACTTCTACAACTTTGCCACCAGCAGGCTCTAAACCACGTTTAACAGCGTAAGTAATCGCGCCATACTCGTGATCCAAGATAATTGCTTCATCACCAGATTTAAAAGGGAAGCCGCGCATAGTGGTTGTTGCAGCTTCTGTCGTATTTCGTACCAATGCAATTTGATCTGCTTCTTGCCCTAAGAATTTTGCAATCTTGGCACGAGCATCAGCAACAGCCGGGCGAGAAAGGCGGGCATAAAAACCAACCGGATTTTTATGTACTTCTTCTTGCCATTTTTTTTGTTCAGCGTAAACAACGCGTGGCAAAGCGCCGTAACTTCCATGGTTTAAATGGTGAACCTCTGGGTCAAGGCTCCATTCGGATTTTGCCTCGACCAAATCGAAAATAGTCATTAGCCTTTAACAATTCCAGCCGAAAGACCAGAAATCATAAACTTAGACATTAATCCGAAGATAATTACAGTTGGAATAATTCCAACCATTACCGCAGCAGATAAACCGCCCCATTCGATCCAATATCCACCGATAAACGAACGCATTGCAACTGGGAAGGTTTTGTTACCTTCGGAGTCAATCAAAATCATTGCCAAGAACAATTCATTCCAGCATTGCACAAATGAGAAGATGAAAGTGGCCGCAATTCCAGGTAATGCAACAGGAGCTACAACACGAAATAGCGCCGTGAATCGATTACAGCCGTCGATTAATGCAGCTTCATCAAGTTCTGGTGGGATGCGCTGAATAAATCCGCGCAACATCATCGTAGAGAACGGAACCATTCCACCGACATAACAAAGAGTTAAACCAATAAGTGAGTTTAACAAGCCAAGTTTTTGCATTAATAGGTAAAGAGGGGCCAATGAAATGAGCCCAGGGATCATCTGAGTAGCTAAAAATGCCAACATAACTTGAGCTTTGCCCGTGAACTCATAACGCGCCAACGCGTAAGCGCCAAGTATTCCAAGGCAAATTACGATGAAAGAAGCAACTAATGAAACTATCAAGCTGTTTCGTAAAAAGATTCCGAATGCATAATCTCTAAACAAAGTACGGTAACTCTCTAAAGTCGCTCCTGAATTTGGAACGTAATAGAGGTCATTAACTTCGCGTTTTGGTTTTATAGATGTTAAACCCATCCAATAAATCGGAAATATCGTAAATAAAAGCCAAATAGTTAGAACTAGAAATTTTCCACTTTTGCCGAGTGTGGTTAACATCATTAAACCCCCGACTCTTTCTCAAGTCTGGTTGCCATCAAATAGAAAAGAGTAAAGACAAATAAAATCAACATAGTCATCAATCCAAGAGCGGAAGCTGCTCCCCAGTCTGCATCAAGAGTTAACTTTTCGATCAGCCAGGAAGAGATGATGTGAGTACGTCCAGCAGGTCCACCTTGAGTCATACCAAAAATCAAGTCTGGAAAGTTAGTAATCCACATAATACGAAGGAGCACGATCAAAATTAGGGTGGCACGAATATAAGGAATGATTACTTGAAACAGTGTTTGGAAACGATTTGCACCATCAAGTTCGGCAGCTTCAAGCATCTCATTTGGAACACCTTGCAGCGCAGCTAAAATCATAATTACAAAGAAGGTAACTCCGTACCAAACATTTGCAATGATTACCGCGGCCATTCCCCAAGTGCCATTTGAGAGCCAAGGAATTCGTTCTTCTATTAACCCAAGTTTTAGTAATGCATCATTAAGCACACCGAAGCTTTCATCAAAGATCCATTTCCAAACTAATCCCATTAGGAATCCAGAAAGAGCCCATGGAATAAAGATTAGACCTTGGTAAATCCCGATAAATTTAAATTTCTTTTTCATTAACAACGCTAAAGCAAAACCAATTGTAAATTGAAAAAATAGAGAAACAAAAACCCAGATAAAAGTATTTTTTAATACACGAGTAAAGTTCGGATCATCAATTAAATTTCTGAAATTCTGCAATCCGTTATAACCAACATTCAACTGATCAAAGAGATTGAAATTTTGAAAACCAAGCTGAACCGTTCTTAGCACAGGATAAAAAACAAAAATCAAAATCATCACAGCTGCTGGCGTTAAAAAAGCCAGTGCTTTAAGCATGCGGCTAGTGCTGGCCGGGCGCTTACGGGTAGTTCCCTGCATCGTCGCGCTCATTAAATCAAATACCCCTTAAGAAAATAAACTTCAATCATGGATTTAATCCGTTGGGATAGTGGCTGGAGATCGGAAGAGC
>DDZI01000019.1 GCA_002346305.1 Actinobacteria bacterium UBA3012
AAATGGCGCTGGAAAAAGTTCTTTGCTTGGAAGCGCTGTGGGAATCACTCCAATTAAAAGTGGCCAAGTGCTTTTAGATGGAAAACCAGCACCAGAATTAAAGGGCAAATCACTAATCTCGCTTGTGGGCTTTGTGCCTCAAGAAGCGACTGACCTGCTTTATGGTGAATCGGTATTACAAGAATGTGCTTTTGCTGATCGCGATAGCCAAGTCGCGCCAGGAACGACCTACAAGATTTTGAATCAGTTGCTACCTGATATCTCAGAGATTGCACATCCACGAGATCTTTCTGAGGGTCAACGTTTATGCCTAGTTTTAGCAATCGTCCTTGCTGCCGCACCAAAATTATTGATTCTTGATGAACCAACCAGAGGTCTGGATTACTCCGCGAAGTTGCGATTAATTAAAATTTTGCGCTCGATGGCAAATGAAGGACGTTCAGTAATTCTTGCTACACATGATGTTGAATTGGTAGCCGAAGTTGCAACGCGAGTGGTTTTTATGGCAGAGGGAGAAAAAATCGCAGATGGAAGTACTCTTGACATTCTTACTTCATCACCAGCTTTTGCTCCTCAAATTTCGAAGATCCTTGCTCCAGGTAAATGGTTAACCTTTTCAGAGATCACCTCCGCACTTGAGCAGAATTGATTCTGGTAACCAAAATGAGTAAATCAACTCCACTTATTGGCTTTGCTTCATTAATTGGATTTTTCGCATTTGCATGGCCGCTCTTTATCTCTGCAGAACAAGTTGAGAACAATGGACAAGCGAAATACTTATTTTTAGCACTCATGCCAGTAGCGCTATTAATTCTGATTATTGAGTTAACACAAGGTGATCTAGATGTAAAAAGTTTGGCGTTTCTGGGAGTACTGACAGCAACTGGGGCGGCATTGCGGATTTTTGGTGCCGGGGCTGTCGGTATCGAGCCAATTTGGTTTTTAATAATTTTAGGTGGTCGTGCTCTAGGAAAGCGTTTTGGATTTTTATTGGGATTGAGCGTTTTGTTCGCATCAGCATTACTAACAGGTGGCGCTGGTCCATGGCTGGCTTTCCAAATGATGGCTGCAGCGTGGATTGGTTGGGGCGCAGGAGCCCTTCCAAAATTTGAGAAACAAAGAGTTGAGCTAATTGTCTTAGCAATTTATGGATTCTTTGCAGGGCTAATCTTTGGCGCATTGATGGATCTACAACTTTGGCCATGGCTAGTAGGCGCTGACACTCAAATATCATTCGTTGCCGGCGCCCCAATTTTGGAGAATTTGCAACGTTACTTTGTTTTTCATTTTCTAACTGCAATGGCTTGGGATATTCCAAGAGCGATACTTACCGCTGCTTTAATCACAGTAGCCGGAAAGCCGATTTTAAATTCTTTAAGAAGATCTATGCGGAAAGCTAACTTTGTTACCGCACATGAGATGAAACAAAAGGTAGTTTTGTAACGCTCATACTCAAGTTACGTCCTCTGATGTCGACCAAAACTTGTTCTCCAATAGCTACCGCAGAATCAACTAATGCTAAAGCGATTCCGTTTTTCAATGTAGGTGAAAAAGTTCCGCTAGTTACTTCACCAATCACTTCGCCTTTTGAGTTTTTAACTTGCATCCCTGCTCTTGGAATTCCACGCTCATCTGCCAGCAGGCCGCGCAATATGCGATCCGAACCTTTAGCTTTTTCTTCACGCAATTGAGCACTGCCAGCAAAAAAATCCTTCTGCCAACCCACCGCCCAGGAAGCCCCCGCAGTAACAGGTGAAATCTCTAGAGACAGTTCATGACCATGGAGCGGGTAACCCATCTCTGTTCTTAATGTGTCACGCGCACCTAATCCACAAATTTTTCCTCCGTGCGAAAGAGTTTTTTCGGATAATAGTTGCCAAAGTTTTACTGCATTTTTTGATGTGGGAAGCAACTCGTAACCATGCTCTCCACTATACCCAGTTCGACAAATAATCATCTGTTCATCTAGGAATTGAAGTTGAGTAAATGACATGTAATTTAATTCAACTTTTAGTCCAGCATCAGATAAGAGTTGCCCAGATGCCGGCCCTTGAATTGCAATCACCGCAAAATCATTGTGCCGATTTTGAATTTTTATGCCTTGTGGGATCTTACTGTTTAGCGTAGAAAAAACCTCTGCGGAATTTGCCGCGTTTGGAATTATCAAAATTGCATCATCTGATTTCAAATAAACAATCAGATCATCTATGACTCCGCCTGCTTCGTTACACAACATGCTGTACTGCGCTTGTCCTGGCAAAATTTTGTTTAAATCATTTGTGATTATTGAGTTAAGCCACTCTTTGGCACCTGTTCCATGAATTTCGATTTTTCCTAGATGCGAAACATCAAATAAGCCCGCACTAGTGCGAACCGCTTCGTGTTCGGTCAGTGTTCCCCCACCAACTGGGGCTGGATATTCCAGTGGCATCGCCCAACCAGCGAAATCCCCCAATTTGGCATTTAGGGATTGGTGTATCTGCAAGAGCGGCGATTCCATGAGCGCAAACTTACCGCTTTTGACTAGGCTGGTTGGGAATTAACCAATAACGGGGGCGCAATTTGGCAACGCAAATTTCATTAGTCGAGAAAATCTCCACACCAACAGCGCTGGTCATAGGCGTTGCTAAGGATCGTGCTGGCGCGCTGGTTTTGGTCACTTCATTAAAAGGAATTAACACTCAGAATTTATTGCAAACATTGAATTCCTTTAAAGCCTCGGGTAAAGCAGATGAAGTTACTTTAGTTCCCGATGCAACCCATGGAATTTTGGTATTTACCGGCATGGGTAAATTTGAAAAGAAATTTTCTGCCGAAACTTTGCGTAGAGCCGCAGGCAGTGCCGCTCGATCATTGCATGCCCACGCTCACGCCACTTTTGCACTTCCAGCAAGTAACGCAGATGATTTGCAAGCGATCGCTGAAGGTGCGCTTTTGGGTTCATATGCATTCCATGATTTTCGTGGCAGTGGTTCAAAAGATTTGAAACCCCCACTAACCAAAATTGAAATCTACACGCCGAAGAGCCCTACAAAAGAGTTCAAAGATGCAGTTAAAAATGCACAGACAATTGTGACGCAAGTAAATTTCACTCGGAATTTAATTAACATGCCTCCTAGTTATTTGACTCCAGATCGATTTACAAAATTAGCAAAAGCCCAAGCTCCAGCAAATGTAAAAATCGAGATTCTAAATGAAGTTGCCTTAAAACGTGGTGGCTATGGTGGAATAACAGCGGTTGGTCAAGGTTCGGCGAATCCGCCTCGTTTGGTGCGGGCTACTTATCGTCCGGCACGTGCAAAAGCACATCTGGCATTTGTTGGCAAAGGAATCACATTTGATACCGGTGGTTTAGCACTCAAACCAGCACAAGGTATGGAAGCGATGAAAT
>DDZI01000037.1 GCA_002346305.1 Actinobacteria bacterium UBA3012
TTCAGTTGCCATTTTTATTAGAAGGAGTTTTCTCAGCTCTAATTGGCTGGGGATTTGCGACCGGTTTGCTTTCAACCTTTAAATATTTGATTGATACAAGAGTGGCTCCATTACTCACCTTTACTAAATTCTTCGGCTGGGATTCGGTTTGGGTGGCCTCTGGTTACTTGCTCTTGACTGGTGTTTTAGTCGCGACGGTGGCCTCTTTTGTCACATTACGTAGATTTGTGAAGGTATAAAACGCTAACTCTGCGAGTCCTTTAGGATTAGCACATGAAACGCCGGCAGATCGAAATATCAGCACTTATAGTTTTTACTTCAGTGCTTTCATTTGCGCTGGGACAAAATTTTAATAAATCTACAAATTCGATAGATCAGGCGTTAGATCGGATCGTAACTGCTGGAGCTTTAGATAAATCAGCATTAGAGCGAGCAGCAATCGAGGGAATGTTGCGGGCCACCGGTGACCGTTGGTCTACTTATTATGACTCAAATCAAACCAACCAGGAGAGTCAGAACTTAACTGGCAGTTACAGCGGTGTTGGAATTTGGTTACGTCCTGGAATTGGTGGTGGGTCTGAGATCGCATCTTTGAAAAAAGGTTCTGTAGCAAAACGAGCGGGCTTAAAAATCGGAGATGTAATTATTTTGATTGACGGTGCCGACTTGTCGAGTGCTTCCGTCAATGAAGTTGCTACTGCGCTGCGCGGTGATGCTGGTGCTATTTTAAAACTTTCCGTTTTGCGTAAGGGCATTGAGCAAAAATATGAACTTACGCGTGAGGAGTTTCAATCTAATGATGTTTCCACAGACCAAGTTAAGAAAAATATCCTTTATTTACGAATTGATACATTCAGTGAAAACGTAGTACAAGATGTTAAATCAGAATTAGGACAGGGAAATTTTCAAAAAGGTTTAATTTTGGATTTAAGAGACAACCCTGGTGGAATCTTGAGCGTGGCTACTGATTTTGCCGCTCTTTTTCTCTCAAAGGGTGCAATAGTTTCTTATGACATGGCAAATGGAGATGGCAAGACTATCCAAGCCGATTCACCAGCCAGCATTAATGTTCCGGTGGCTATTTTGATAAATAAAAACACTGCAAGTTCCGCTGAAGTAGTCGCAGGGGCATTACAAGCCCGAAACCGTGCAGTACTTATAGGTGCGACCACCTTTGGGAAAGGTTCAGTTCAAGAATCGTTGAAACTTGCCAATAGATCAAGCATCGAAATCACGGTCGGTCGCTTACGGACACCTTTAGGTAAATTTATTGAAGGCACAGGTATAAAACCAGATTTAGTGGCTAGTGAAATGCAATCTTTGCCAAAGGCTATTAATTTAATTAATGCGCTGTCGGACATCTTGAAGCCAGCAGATCAAAAGAGTTTTCCAAAGTCAACAGTTCAGTCAAGTGGTAATCGTGGCTAAAGAGAGCGGGCGTAAATTAATCGCCCAAAACAAAAAAGCACGTCATGATTATTCAATAGAAGATGTTTATGAATGTGGCGTTGTGTTAACGGGTACTGAAGTTAAATCTCTTCGTGCTGGCCGCGCATCTTTAGTTGATGGTTTTGCAACTTTTACCGAGGATGAATTATTTTTGCAAGGCGTACACATACCTGAATACTTTGAAGGATCTTGGAATAATCATGCACCTCGGCGCGAGCGCAAGCTTTTGTTGCATAAACGCGAGTTAAGTAAGTTGCATGCGATTGTTAAAGAAGGTGGACTTACTTTAGTTCCGCTTTCACTTTATTTTAAAGATGGTAAAGCTAAAGTTGAATTAGCACTTGCACGTGGAAAGAAATCACATGACAAACGACAAGCTTTGAAAGAACGTGAGGCTGGTCGTGAAATTGCTAGGTCTATGGGAACCAATCGAAGCGGCGATTAATCGTTAACTAAATGCTTGAGAACTCGCGACAATGCTGCTCTAACTAAGTGGGGTTTGCGAGCTGAATCTTCATCAAAATTAACTTTTGTTATTTAGATCAACTGGTGATTTCACGCTCAAATCGGCAGTAAATTTGGTACCCAGTAGAACTTATTACCTATAGCGAGTAACGTACTGTCACGTGCGTTTTCTACATGATGGTTCAGAGACAACTCCTGCCTACGATTTAACTTATGACGATGTTTTCATGGTTCCATCGCGTTCGGCATTAACCAGCAGATTAGATGTAGATCTGACGACTAATGATGGAACTGGCACAACAATTCCAATAGTCGTAGCAAATATGACTGCAATCGCGGGTCGCCGAATGGCCGAAACAATTGCTCGTCGCGGTGGAATAGTTGTTATACCGCAAGATATTCCGGTCGAAGTTGTCGCAGATGTAGTTTCATGGGTTAAATCACGACATCCGATTTTTGATACACCAGTAACCCTTGCACCACATGAGACCGTTTCAGATGCGATGACTTTGATTACAAAGCGCGCACATGGTGCAGTTGTAGTTGTAGAAAATGGTAAACCAGTTGGAATTGTCACTGAAACAGATTGCGAAGAAGTAGATCGCTTTACTCAAGTACATGCAGTCATGAGCAGTGACTTAATTACCTTGCCGCAAGATATTGATCCACGCGCGGCTTTTGAAGCGCTCAACACTGCTCGTCGTCGACTTGCACCAATTGTTGATAAGAGTGGAAATCTCACTGGAATTATTACGCGCGTTGGGGCATTACGTGCGACGATGTATCAACCTGCTTTAGACGCAAATGGAAAATTACGAATTGGCGCAGCAGTCGGAGTAAATGGAGATGTTGTTGCAAAAGCAACCGCACTTCTAGCCACGGGTATTGATGTATTGGTTATAGATACTGCGCATGGTCACCAAGAAAAAATGCTTGAGGCGTTGAAGAAAATTCGGGCTTTAAATCCAAAGGTGCCAATTGTTGCTGGAAACGTAGTTACTGCTGAAGGAACAAGAGATTTAATTGCAGCTGGTGCAGATATTGTGAAAGTCGGGGTTGGTCCAGGTGCGATGTGTACGACTCGTATGCAAACAGGTGTTGGCCGCCCACAATTTTCAGCAGTACTTGAATGCGCTGCTGCTGCGCGCAAATTAGGTAAAGAAGTTTGGGCAGATGGTGGAATTCGTCACCCGCGCGATGTTGCTTTGGCTCTTGCGGCTGGAGCAGCACAAGTCATGATTGGTTCTTGGTTCGCCGGAACTCATGAATCTCCAGGAGATATTCGCCGTGATTCAACTGGCAAGTTGTACAAAGAATCTTTTGGAATGGCATC
>DDZI01000080.1 GCA_002346305.1 Actinobacteria bacterium UBA3012
GGACAGGTTCCACAAATTGATTTGGCTTCACTGATTCGCGCACGTCGACTTGGTCCACGCTCGCCTTCCGGATGGAAAAACATCTCAGGCGGGAAGCTGCGACAGGCGCCATTACTCTGCCAGTCCCAATTATCTGCAATCGGAAGTGGAAGTCTGGATACCTCAGCCATGAGCTGTCCTTCCCTAGTACTTGTAGCCGTATGGTCTGATTATGAGAAACCGCGCCATAGGTTGTTCAACCAACTATAGGCTTTATTTTCGAGTTGGCAAATACCCCTACGTGGGGGAGGCTTAGACATATGCATGATGAGAGCCAAATCACCGTAGGTGAGCTAGCCCGCCGCTTGGGGATCGCTCCTGCCACCTTGCGAACCTGGGATCGCCGGTACGGCCTTGGGCCTTCGGGCCATGAAATTGGCGCTCACCGCAGATATGACACCGTTGATGTAGCCCGAATTTCGGTTATGCGGCGATTGGTGATTTCTGGAGTTTCGCCAAAAGAGGCGGCTTTGATTGCCGTTGATGCTGATATCAATGAGGCTGAGAATCTACCGATAGTTAAATTTGAAGAACGTGCTGAAGTTATCAATGCAATTTTAAAAGCGTTAGAAAGTTTAGATGTTGCATTTGTAAATGAAATTATCCGCCGTGAAATTTTGGCCAATGGCGTAACCACAACCTGGGTTGAGATTTTGGCTCCCACCCTGATTAAAGTTGGTGAAGAATGGTCGCGAACCGGACTTGGGATAAGCAATGAGCATTTACTTACAGAGGTTTTAACAAAAATATTGCGTGAAGTATCAGAGGAAATTGAAAACCCAATTAATCCAAAACCAATAGTTTTAGCTTCTATTGGCGAAGAGCTTCATTGCCTTGCAATGCATGCACTTTTGGCTGCATTGGCAGAGCGAAACATTCAAGCGCACTTCTTCGGAGCACGAACTCCAGTTGATTCACTTGTAGAAGTGGTCCGCAAGATTGCCCCACCGGTACTTTTCGTTTGGGCACAGTTATCCGAAAACGCTGATTATTCAATTGCCACTGCCTTGCCAGCGGGTAGACCTTCTACCCGTTTACTTTTAGGTGGCCCAGGCTGGGATGTAGAACGCTGTGCTGGTGCAACTTTTGTCACGGGACTTCCTGAAGCTTGCGAAATGGTTTCTAGCACCTTGGGATTGGCGGTTTAGGTTTGTCGAGGGCACTGCCTTTGATCAGTAGGATTCGCTTTAGCCAGAGGCAATGAATTGAACGGGGGTTGCGATGAGAGATTTCGAGAAAGTCGCGATGCTCGGACTGACATTTGATGATGTGCTGCTACTGCCCGATGAGTCACAAGTTGTGCCAAGCGAGGTAGATACCGCTACTAACTTGACTTCAAAACATCGGCTTAAAGTTCCAATTATTTCTTCCGCAATGGACACAGTTACCGAATCTGAAATGGCGATTGCGATGTCACGTGCTGGTGGAGTCGGAATCATCCATCGCAACCTTTCAATTGAAGACCAAGTTGTTCAAGCAAAGCGTGCCAAATCAGAAGGCGCAACTCATGTTGGTGCAGCTGTTGGTGTTGGCGATGATGGATATGCGCGCGCACTTGCACTTATTGAGGTTGGCGTAGATTTTCTAGTAGTCGATACCGCACATGGTCATCACCAAGGCGTCCTAAATGCAATCGAAAAAATTAAGAAGTTTTCTTCGTCTCAACAAGTAATTGGTGGGAATGTTGCTACACGTGCTGGCGCCCAAGCATTGATTAATGCCGGTGCAGATGCAGTGAAAGTTGGCGTTGGTCCAGGATCTATTTGTACAACCCGAGTTGTTGCAGGTGTTGGAGTTCCACAAATTTCAGCAATTATGGAAGCGTACAAAGCATGTAGCCCGGCTGGCATTCCATTAATTGCAGATGGTGGATTGCAATACTCCGGAGATATCGTCAAAGCAATTGTTGCAGGTGCTGATGTAGTGATGATCGGTTCATTGTTGGCTGGATGTACCGAATCACCAGGTGAATTAATTGAAGAAGATGGAAAGAAATTTAAGGCTTATCGCGGAATGGGATCATTAGGAGCCATGCAGTCGCGCGGTGCAACGCCTTCTTATTCAAAAGATCGATACATGCAAGATGACATTTTATCTGAAGACAAATTAGTTCCTGAAGGTATTGAAGGACGTGTACGTTTCAGTGGAGATGTTGCAGTAGTAATTCATCAATTAGTTGGTGGATTACGTTCCGGCATGGGTTATGCAGGCGCGCCAGATATTGCACACTTACAGAAAAATGGACGGTTTGTACAAATCACTTCAGCCGGCTTAAAAGAATCACATCCACATGACATTGATATGACAGTAGCCGCACCAAATTATTCTAAATAATCGAGACAGTTAGGGAAATGATATGAGCGAGATCGAGTTAGCACCTGGCAAGCGTGCACGACAGGCTTATTCATTTAGCGATATTGCAATTGTGCCAAGTCGTCGCACCCGTGACTCAGAAAACGTTTCCACCTCTTGGCAGATTGATGCTTACAAATTTGATATTCCAATGATGGCAGCTCCAATGGATTCAGTTGTTTCTCCTGAAACTGCGATTGAGATTGGCAAATTAGGCGGTATTGGCGTCCTTAATTTAGAGGGACTTTGGACGCGTTATGAGAATCCCCGGATTCCACTTGGTGAAATTGCGTCAGTTCCAGATCATCAAGCAACTCGTCGCATGCAAGAGTTGTATCAAGAGCCGATCAAACCAGAATTAATTAAAGAGCGTATTGCGCAGATTCGTGAAGCTGGAGTTACTGTCGCGGCGGCACTTTCACCAGCACGTACTGCAGCACTAGCAAAAGTTGTGATCGATGCAGGTGTTGATTTATTTGTGATTCGTGGAACAACAGTAAGCGCCGAACATGTTTCAACCGGAGAGCATGCACTTAATTTAAAGAAATTTATTTACGAATTAGATGTTCCAGTAATTGTTGGAGGTTGCGCAACCGCATCAGGCGCACTTCACTTAATGCGTGCCGGTGCCGCAGGTGTATTAGTTGGTTTTGGTGGGGGAGCAGCACACACCACTCGCCAAGTTCTTGGAATCGCAGTTCCTATGGCAACTGCGGTTGCTGAAGTAGCTTCGGCCCGTCGTGAATATTTAGATGAATCCGGTGGACGTTATGTTCATGTCATTGCAGATGGTTCGGTAACTAGAAGTGGTGATATTGCTAAAGCAATTGCATGTGGTGCAGATGCAGTAATGATGGGATCTCCACTTGCAAAAGCAGTTGAAGCACCAGGCAAAGGTTGGCACTGGGGCAGCGAAGCAAGCCACAACTCACTTCCACGTGGTGAGCGAGTACATGTTGGAATTGTCGGCACACTTGCTGAAATTTTCAATGGCCCATCGCACACTGCTGATGGATCTATGAATTTAGTTGGATCATTACGCCGGGCAATTTCAACAAGTGGTTATTCAGATGTAAAAGAATTTCAACGGGTTGAGGTGGTTATCCATCGCGCGTGATTTAGTTCTTGTTGTTGATTTTGGAGCGCAATACGCACAATTAATTGCTCGTCGCGTGCGCGAAGTAAATGTTTATAGCGAGATAGTTCCTTCAACAATAAGTGTTGCTCAGATCGTTGCTTTAAATCCAAAAGCAATAATTCTTTCCGGTGGACCTTCAAGTGTTTATGCACCGGATGCTCCGAAGTTAGATTCAGCATTTTTTGATACGGGGATTCCAATCTTTGGCATTTGTTATGGCTTTCAAATCATGGCTGCAGCACTCGGCGGCGAAGTAGCTAAAACTGGTAAATCTGAGTACGGCCGAACTGAATTTAAAGTTGATAACGCAAAGGGTTTGCTTTCTGGTCTCCCTACACAGCAACAGGTGTGGATGTCCCACGGAGATAGCGTCATAAGCGCCCCTAAAGGATTTATAACAACTGGTTCAACCGCACAAACACCCATCGCTGCTTTTGAAAGTAGTGATGGAAAATTAGCCGGAGTTCAATTCCATCCTGAAGTTTTGCATTCAACTCACGGTCAAGAGATCTTGCGCCGTTGGTTGATTGATGTGGTTGGGTGCAATCCAAATTGGACAAGTGCAAACATTGCAGAAGAACAGATCGCGCTAATTAAGAGCCAAGTAGGCGATGCACGTGCGATATGTGGTTTATCTGGAGGAGTTGATTCCGCTGTTGCTGCTGCGATTGTGCAACAAGCAATTGGCAAACAATTAACCTGTGTTTTTGTTGATCATGGACTTTTGCGAAGTGGTGAAGTGGAACAGGTCGAACGTGATTTTGTTGCCGCAACTGGAATCACTTTAAAAACTGTAGATGCGAAGGTTACTTTTTTGAGCGCTTTGAAAGGCGTCACAGATCCAGAGGAGAAAAGAAAGATTATTGGCCGGGAATTTATTCGGGCTTTCGAAGCCGCTGCGCGCGAAATTGCCACTACTGAAGTTAAATTCTTAGTGCAGGGAACTTTATATCCAGATGTTGTTGAATCTGGCGGCGGTACCGGAACTGCAAATATTAAGAGCCACCACAATGTCGGTGGACTCCCAGATGATCTTAAATTTGAATTAGTAGAACCATTGCGCGCATTGTTTAAAGATGAAGTAAGGGCAGTTGGATTGCAACTGAATCTGCCAGAGGAAATTGTTTGGCGCCAACCTTTCCCAGGTCCTGGACTTGGAATTCGAATAATTGGAGAAGTTACCCAAGAACGATTAAATCTTTTACGTGAAGCTGATCTAATTGTTCGGGATGAATTACATGCTGCTGGTTTAGATCGTGAAATTTGGCAGTGCCCAGTTGTATTGCTTGCAGATGTTCGAAGCGTAGGTGTACAAGGGGATGGGCGAACATACGGTCATCCAATAGTTCTGCGTCCGGTATCTAGTGAAGATGCAATGACTGCTGATTGGTCAAGATTGCCTTATGACGTGCTGGCAAAAATTTCTAACCGAATTACAAATGAAGTGGCTGGAATCAATCGAGTTACTTTAGATATCACGAGCAAACCACCCGGAACTATTGAGTGGGAATAGACCTAGTTTGTATTAACTATTCGGAATGCTTCAGCAATCCGTCCTTCAGGAAAACCTGCGGCTTCTGCATTTCGTGTTCCCCACTCTTTAACTAAATTTTCCAACTCTGGGTTATGTGAAGTTTGAGATGCATGAGCGTGCAATGTTTTCATTTTCAAATCAAACGTCTCTGTGATGTCAACATAGTGATCTGGATTAGCGAAAGCTGTCACCCAAACTTCTTTAACGCGCCAAGGTTGTAAGCCTTCATCGTCCAATAAATCAGTAAATGCAAAGGGATTTCGCGCATCCGGGTAGACCGCTTGAATCGATGCTTCGCCTGCAGCTAAATGATCTGGATGGCTTGCGCCGATACGATCCCAATTTCTTTCTGGACTTTGACAAACCATTCGATCTGGTTGTGATTTACGAATTTGGCGAACAATGTCTTTTCGCAAGCCGAGTGTTGCCTCAAGATGTCCATCAACATAATTCAAAAATGTAATATCAGTGACGCCAATAGCCGCACCTGCTGCAATTTGCTCACGTTGCCGAATTGCCGGCATCTCTTCTTTAGTAAAACCAGATGCTTCGCCGCCTTGGTCACCATTGGTGCAAAATACATACGCGACTTCAATACCCTTTTTTATCCATTGTGCGATTGTTCCGGATGCTCCAAAGTCAGAGTCATCGGGGTGGGCACTAATGACTAGTACGCGTTTGATTTCACTATCGTCGATCGGTGGCATGACATCTCCTTGACGGCTCTTATGGCTAGGCTCGTACATTATGAGTGATGAGACCGGGAATAGCCCATTCCTTGATGGATTAAACCCTTCACAACGTGATGCGGTGGTTCACTCAGGTTCTCCCTTGTTGATTGTGGCAGGAGCAGGCTCTGGAAAAACGCGCGTTCTCACCAATCGGATTGCTTACTTGCTTGCTGAATGTGGAGTTGCTCCATATGAAGTGATGGCAATTACTTTTACAAATAAGGCCGCGGGTGAAATGCGCGAACGCGTAGCAACATTAGTTGGGCCAAGAGCTAGATCAATGTGGGTCACAACATTCCACTCTGCTTGCGTAAGAATTTTACGACAAGAAGCGTCAATCGCTGGATTCTCTTCATCTTTCTCAATTTATGATCAAGCAGATAGCGTTCGATTAGTTACATTAATTGGGAGAGATTTAAATTTAGATCCAAAGCGTTACCCGCCTCGCCAAATTGCAGCACTGATCAGTAACGCAAAAAATGAATTGATCGGACCCGCAGATTACACAAACCAAGCAAAAACACATATCGAAGAAGTTGTTGCAGAATGTTACGGTCTTTATCAAAAACGTTTGCGTGATGCCAATGCTTTTGATTTTGATGATTTAATACTAAAAACAGTTGAAGTTCTTCAAAGATTTCCTGAGGCTAAAGCCAGATATCGCTCACGCTTCAGACATGTATTAGTCGATGAGTATCAAGATACAAACCATGCCCAATACATTTTGGTTCGCGAATTGGTTGGAACTGCGGCCGACGGCATCCAACCAGCTGAACTATGTGTTGTAGGTGACGCCGATCAATCTATTTATGCATTTAGAGGCGCAACAATCAGAAATATCTTGCAATTCGAAGAAGATTATCCTTCTGCGCGCACTATTTTGCTTGAGCAAAATTATCGATCAACTCAAAATATCTTAAGTGCTGCAAATGCAGTCATCACAAATAATGCGAGCCGTAAAGCTAAAAATCTTTGGTCAGATTCTGGTAACGGGGCGTTAATAACCGGATACGTTGCTGAAGATGAACGTGATGAAGCAGAGTTTGTTATGAATGAAATATTCCGTCTGCAAAATGAAAATATCTCTCAGCCTGGCGATACTGCAATTTTCTATCGAACAAACTCGCAATCCCGTGCTTTTGAAGAAGTTTTTATGCGAAATACATTGCCATATAAAGTTGTTGGGGGAGTTCGTTTTTATGAGCGCAAGGAAGTTAGAGATTTTCTTGCATATTTAAGAGTTTTAGCAAATCCTTATGACGAGATCTCATTACGTCGAATTATTAACACTCCCAAAAGAGGAATCGGCGACAAAGCAATCGATGGTTTAGAACAGATGGGAATTCCACTTTGGGATGCTCTATTAACTGCAAAAGCTGCACCCGGTGCGACCGCTAGGGCAACAGCCGCAATTGAAGGTTTTGCGCAATTAATGCTTTCATTGCGCGACTTGGTTGAAGCAAATGTGCGCCCCTCAGTAATAGCCGAAGCGGTACTTGAACAAAGCAAACTTGGCGAAGAGTTATCAGATAGCGAAGATCCACAAGATGAAGCACGTCTTGAGAATTTGCAAGAGTTAGTTGCAGTTGCTCAGGAGTATGAAGAGGATGAGCGATTAGAGGGCGAAGAAGTTTCTATCGTTGGCTTTTTGGAAAGAGTTTCACTTGTTGCGGATTCAGATCAAATCCCTGATGGTGAAGACCATGGTGGAGTAGTTACCTTAATGACTTTGCATACTGCTAAAGGTTTAGAGTTCCCAACTGTTTTCTTAACTGGCATGGAAGAAAATGTCTTTCCACATTCCAGATCACTAGGTGATCCAATTGAGATCGAGGAAGAGCGCAGACTTGCATATGTTGGGTTAACTCGCGCTCGAAAAAATCTGTATTTATCTCGAGCCAGTACACGTTTTGCATTTGGAACTCCAACTTACAATTCCCCGTCAAGATTTTTAAGTGAAATTCCAGAAGAGATAATTGAATGGAAAGCTCCGGAAATTCGACTCAAATCAAAACCAAACCCAATGGTTGTGCCAACTGGAAAGCGAATAGCTTCTAGTTCCCAAAATACGGACTTAAATTTAGAAATTGGCGACCGCGTACTCCATCAAACATTTGGGATGGGCACTGTAATTGCATTAAGTGGGGCAGAAGACAAGGCAGAAGCCACCATAAATTTTGGCACTTATGGGGATCGCCGGTTGTTGCTGCGGTACGCCCCCGTTGAAAAAATCTGATTAATCCCACACGATTGGACTACCTCAACCCACTCGTGGCACGGTAGACCTATGGCGATCAGAGTAGTTGTCGCAAAAGCTGGCCTAGATGGCCACGATCGGGGTGCGAAAGTAGTTGCCCGAGCTTTGCGAGATGCTGGATGCGAAGTTATCTACACCGGTCTTCATCAATCACCAGAAGAGATCGTTGCAACTGCGCGTCAAGAAGATGCAGACGCAATCGGGCTATCAGTCCTATCTGGAGCACACTTAACAATCTTTGCGCGAATCATGGAGTTACTTGAGTCACAGCCAATTTTGGTATTTGGTGGAGGGATCATCTCAGATGCGGATATCGCGAAATTGAAAGAGATGGGAGTCGCTCAGATTTTTACTCCGGGCGCCTCGACAACCGAAATTGCTGAATGGTTAAAAAGCGCGTTAGCAAATCACTAGGATTTAACACAGGGGGAAACACATGGATTTATTTGAATATCAAGCGCGCGACCTTTTTGAAGCTCACGGCATTCCGGTACTGCCAGCTCAAGTCGCTCGCACCCCAGAAGATGCGCGGTCTGCAGCAAAAACAATTGGTGGCCGTGTTGTAATCAAAGCTCAAGTTAAAACTGGTGGCCGCGGAAAAGCTGGCGGAGTTAAAGTCGCTGAAAATTTAGATGAGGCTTTTGAAAAAGCAAGTGCAATTCTTGGGATGGACATCAAAGGTCACCGAGTAAATGCCGTAATGGTAGCCCAAGCCGCACCAATAGATTCTGAGTATTACTTGGCAATTTTGTTGGACAGAGCCCAACGATCCTTTTTGGTTATGGCTTCAGTTTCTGGCGGAATGGATATCGAAGAGGTTGCACATAAGACTCCAGAAAAACTTGCAAAAGTATTAGTTGATCCACTTAAAGGAATTGATCAAGCCCAAGCGATGGCAATCGCAACGCAAGCAGATTTCCCGGCAGATATTAGAGAGAGTGTTGCAACAGTTTTGCTAAATCTTTGGAAATGTTTTGTGGCAGAGGATGCGACTTTGGTGGAAATTAACCCACTTGTGAAAACTAATGATGGAAAAATAATTGCACTTGATGGAAAAGTTACTTTTGATGACAATGCAATTTTTAGACATGCTGATCATGAAGCCTTAGTTGATCATGATGCAGCAGATCCGCTTGAAGCATTAGCAAAAGAAAAAGATTTAAACTATGTAAAACTTGACGGTGAAGTAGGCATCATCGGAAATGGTGCGGGACTTGTTATGAGCACACTAGATGTGGTGGCTTACGCAGGTGAAAAATT
>DDZI01000014.1:0-745 GCA_002346305.1 Actinobacteria bacterium UBA3012
CTCTGTCAATACCAAAAGATGTCAGCTGCTTACACCTCTTGCTTCGATTCCCACTAAATTCCGATAACTCTTAATGACTTGATAACCAAAGTTGAAGAGGTTTACGAAATGTCATCAATTCTGGAAATGTCGGCTTAGGTTCGTGCAGAACAAAGGAAGGTAGCCGTTCAAGTAGTTGGCGTAGCGCGATTTTCGCCTCGAGACGAGCAAGTGGCGCTCCAAGGCAAAAATGGATGCCGTGTCCAAAACTTACGTTTCCAGGATCAGTTCTGGTGATATCAAAGGTGTCAGGATTTTGGAATTTCTTTGGGTCACGATTTGCAGCACCGATCATGAAGTGGACGCTGTCGCCTTTCTTAATCTGTTTTCCCAAAATCTCAAGATCCACTGATGCGATCCGGCCCGTTTTTTGGACTGAAGTATCAAAGCGAAGCGTCTCCTCTACTGCAGCCGGGATGAGGTCAAAGTTTGAGCGGAGTAAAAGCTCTTGATCTGGATTGTTTATCAAGGCAAGAACCATATTCCCGATCAGGCCCTCGGTAGTTTCGAAGCCGGCGAAGAAAAGTTGGATCGTGAGACCAACGATTTCTATGTCAGTTAGTCCATCGCCACTTTCATCTTTAGGGGCATTCACAATTTTACTTAACAATCCATCATTGGGATTACGACGAAGTTCGACAAAAAGTTCTAACAAATATTCCTGGGCTTCGCGGGCAACAGTTTCTCCGTGTTCGGCCTGTTCTGT
>DDZI01000014.1:941-1843 GCA_002346305.1 Actinobacteria bacterium UBA3012
ATTGCAGGAAGTTGGAAGGAGAAGTCATCTACGAGATTGAATACATCCTTAGACATGGCAGCATCCAGCAAGTCGCTTACGATCTTCTCGATGTTCGGTTCAAAAGCAGTGACGCTTCGCGGTGTGAAAGATTTATTAACTAGGCGCCGGAGCCGAGTATGTGCAGGTGCATCCTGGAAGACAATCCAGTTACTGACATTAGTAATTGCGTGCGACAAATTTTCGAGTTGATCAGGTGAAAGATGCGAAGAGGCTTTTGCTATGCGTTCGCTTTGATTGAAGAAATCATCTCCCCCAAGCCCTTTTTCGACTTCATTAAATGTTGTCACAATCCATGCTTGGGCGATCTCGCTCCAAAAGACGGGTGACTCTTCATGAAGCTTTCGATAGATCGGGTAAGGATTGGCGAAATAATCACCAACGAGGAATTGTGAAATGCCGGTCTGATTTATCGCCATGGAAACCTTCCCTAAGTGCGAAGTCAGAATACTCGCTGGTGCGGTACTTAGGACCTTATTTTTGCTAATGTAATAATTTCGATTATTAAAAGGCGAAAGGCTCACCCAGAAGATGAGTGAGCCCAGTTCGACCAAATCCCTCTAACGAAGGGTAGGTGGTTTCGGGAAGAAATTCCCGGACCATCTGGCGAAAGCATATAGCTAATTGAGTTTGAATTGTTAGAAAATTTCCCGAAATTGCAAACTACTTTGGGTTACTTTGTTCTTGGATCAGATTAAACAAGATCAGACAATTACCCCCATTTGGAGTATTCTCCTTAAATGAGACGGGTTTTTACAGTAGCTATTGTGGCTTTACTTGTAATTGCTAACCCTTCTGGCTCCCCTTGGTAAAAGGATCGCTGGAAAATCTATTCGGCTGTGGGGCGCATACAGTGCCTTTGC
>DDZI01000014.1:1951-8542 GCA_002346305.1 Actinobacteria bacterium UBA3012
TGCCTTTGCAATTTGGACTTTTCTATTGGGCGTGGGCACTGGCAAAAGATATAAAGATTAAAAGTCAGAGTGCATAACTTTAAAAGGTGTTTAGCACTCTGATCTCACATCGACTTGGATGTTAACTCTTAAGTAAAAATTACGAAGAGTGATAAATGCAGAGTGGCCCCACGCGACGAACCGTGAGGCCACTTAGTGTGCGTACCACTGGCGGGAATCGAACCCGCGACCATCTCGGTAGTCAGTCGAGTGCTCTATCCGCTGAGCTACAGCGGTACGCACAACGGAAAATAGGCCATTTTTTCAAACAGAGATTTGAGCTTTGTTATCGCTGTGGATAAAACTGATGCTAATCTTTAGATAGTCAGTCGAGTGTTCAATCCAATGAGTTACAGAAATAAAGACCCCGTCATAAATGGCGTGGTCTTTTTCTGTATGGAAACTGGATCGCCCTGATGGTTGTCTCTGATTGTGAAGATCGAACTCGCTTCAATCCCCTTACGGTTGCAAATAAACAAAATTTGATATGAGTATTAATCCTTGGCTTTGAAGGCCTTCATTATTGATTCCACGCCACCACTGAGTTCGGCTGGAATGACCCAGATCTTGCTCGCGGTGCCATTAGCAATGGCGGGTAGTTGTTGTAGATATTGATAGGCCAATACCTTCTCATCTGGATCTGCAGCGTGGACTGCGTCAAAGACTAATTTGATGGCACTAGCTTCACCATTTGCGCGTAGAACAGCAGCCTGTGCATCACCTTCGGCGCGCAAGATTTCGGCTTGGCGAGCACCCTCGGCGGTAAGAATCTGTGACTGCTTCTCGCCTTCTGCTGTCAAAATTGCAGCACGCTTATCGCGCTCAGCGCGCATCTGCTTCTCCATAGACTCTTGAACACTTGGCGGTGGATCAATTGCCTTAATTTCAACGCGGTTTACTCGAACTCCCCACTTGCCGGTTGCATCATCTAAAACACCACGCAGTGCAGCGTTGATGGAATCACGTGAAGTTAACGCTTGCTCTAAATCCAGGCCACCGACAACATTTCGAAGAGTAGTAACAGTTAGTTGTTCGATACCTTGGATAAAGTTTTCGATTTCATAGAGAGCATCTTTTGGATCGGTGACTTGAAAGTAGATCACAGTATCGATAGATACGACTAAGTTATCTTCGGTAATAACAGGTTGCGGTGGAAATGAAACCACCCGTTCGCGCATATCCAACAAGGGGCGCAGGCGATCGATAAAAGGAATGATGATTACCAAGCCGGCACCGAGTGTTCGGTGGTAACGGCCCAGGCGCTCGACGATTCCAGCGCTAGCCTGAGGAATAATGCGGATGGCGCGTGATGAGACAACACCAAAGACCAGTACTAAGAGAGCTAATACTCCGTAGGAAACCATCTGTAATTACCCCTTCTGCTTGACTACTGCTGTTGCGCCTTCTATGGCGACTACTTCACATCGAGAGCCTTCAGGAATTGTGCCGGAATGACTTTGTGCGCTCCAAATTTCTCCCCAAAGCTTTACCTGACCGGAAATATCACTGATCTCTGTCAAGGCCAGGGTAGGAGCACCAACCAAAGCATCAACATTTGTTAACTGTCCGACTGGACTTTTCCTTAAATGGCGCAATGCAATCGGACGTAAAATTAAAAGTGAGCCCGCAGCACCCAAACCAAAAAGGGCGCCTTGTACTAAAACATTAAAACCTGAGGCGCTAGCACCTGCGGCAAGTAACGCTGAAAATGCCAATGATGCGAAGAGCAGATCGACAGTTAACATTTCGATAACGAGAAGTAGCCCACCTGTTGCTAACCACATCCAGAAAGGCATTAAATCAACTTCCGCTTCTGGCCTGAACTTCTCTTCACATGGCAAGAGTAGCCCTCTGGATTGTCTTGGGCGAGACGAAAGAGTTAAAAATTGTTGTGAGTTTGGATCTTAAAAGGGGTGAGTGTGGGATGAGCCGTGGATTCGGGATTGCAGATGCAGTAAATTCTTTACTTTCTACTAAACTAACCGCATGAATAAAATGCTTAGCTTGACCAGGTATGCGGTGGTAGTTCCGGCTCTGGCCTCCATTTTAGGAGCACTGCTACTGATGGCTCAGGGATCAATTGAGATGGTGATGGTACTTATTGAGGCGATCTCAAATGAGTTGACCCTTAAAGAGTCAATCGTTGATGTGTTGACTGCGATAGATGCGATCTTGCTAGGAACAGTACTTTTGGTTATTGGCTATGGAATTTATGAGTTATTTATTGATGCTGAAATTGATGTGCCTACCTGGCTCAGAGTTGATGATCTCGATGATTTGAAAACAAAACTAATTGGTGTGGTAGTTGCGATTATTGCAGTGGTATTTGTTGGTGTATTTGTTGATACTGACCGATCAGATGATGTTGTTTCCTACGGTCTCGGAGCCGGAGCAATAGTGTCAGGGCTCGCTATTTTTGCCTTTGCAACTAAAAAAGAAAAGAGCGGCTCAAGAACCAATAAGGAAAAAGAGTAATTAACTACTTGCTTTTTGACGCTTTCCTCTTCTAACAAGGATTGTTGATCCAGAGATGGAAATAGCGACTGCAAGTAATAGGCCCGTGTATTGAGTGAGTGTTATGGCTTTTTGCGCAAAGGCCACACTTCCTAAAACAAATGAAAACTCACCAATCTGGCTAACTCCAACGCCGAGATGAAATGGCGTGGCATTCATCTTGCTTATTTTCGCAATTAAAATAGTAGGTAAACTTTTTAGGGTAATCATCATGGCCAGTACTAATAATGCAAAAGGCCATGCACTAGAAATTTGGGCTGGCTGAATCAAAGTGCCGACGATTACAAAAAAAAGAACTGCAAATAGATCTCGAAAGGGAAGTATCGCCTTTCTAACATCATCAGTGTCTCGACTTTGATTTATGGTAAGTCCAGCAATAAAGCCAGCAAGTGCCATTGGAATCTCAAATACAACTGTTCCAAGTGCGGCCAGTACCAGTCCAAATGAAACTGAGTAGATTAAAAATAGATCTCGCTCCCACCTCACGGCTTTGAGTACTTTTGGTAATAGTCGCGAGGCAATTACTGCAATCGCTGCAAAGGCAAATAAACCACCAATAGCCGTTACCGCAGATTTTTCGCTAGCACCAAAAATAGTAAGCATTAAGGCGGCAAATGCCACACCTACAAGATCTTGCATTAATGACCAACCTAGCAACGCCTCCTCAGTTGAAGTATTAGTCGCCCGTCTTGGACTTCGCGTGATATTGACAATTACCACACTCGATGACATCGCAATACATAAGGAGAGAATTAATGCTCCAAAAAATGAAATGCCAAACCACACGAAAATAGGGGTTCCAAGCAATACTCCAATTGACATCTGTGTCGGCACACCCCAGAGCAACGCCTTTTGTTCACGACTGATTCGTTTTAAATCTAATTCAATGCCGACTTCAAACAAGAGTAAAACCACACCAATTTCAGCGAGCAGGGCGATCTGATTATCTTCTGCCAGAAAATCTGGGGTAAATGCTGACACCAATAGCCCGGTAAATAAGTAGCCAATTACTGAAGGTAGCCCGACTTTTCTAGCGGCAAAGCCCATCGTCGCGGCAGCCATTAAAACTGCCCCAACATTAAGCACCAAAGGTGCGGTTTCAACAACTGATGCCATAGTCCAATTCTAGTAGAAATTGATTTATGGCGGTCAGTGAGGCCTTTAAACCTTCAGCGTTCCGAGCACAATTATCCAACCAAGGGCTGACTTGGATATGAGACTTAGAAAAATGTAGGACTTTTCACCATATGCATACTCGCTCCACTTACCGATCTTCTTGTATTGCAGCCACATATTGATCGCAAAAGTATTGAAAAACAAGAAGGTAAGCAGAAATCCAAATCGTGCGTAAACCGGAATGGAATCAGCGATGTTGTTGGTTGATACCCAGAAGTAGAGGCCGCCCATGATCCAAGGAACAATTCCAGCGAAGACTCCGATGTTGAAGGCGAGCCAGTTTGTCTTCTCGGTGAGCTGGTTGTACTTCTCCATCATCAAACCCATCAGGTTCATGATGAAGTTGAGCGTAAAGATGAAAACAACGCTAGAGAGTTCAATTATGCCGCCGAGCATCAGAAGAACTACAAGCATTAGTGAGGAACTGATTGCATATTCCCACCAACGTGCAGGATTGATTCCGGCCGCAATATTCGCTTCGTATCGACGCACGTAAAAAGGTGAAGAGATGAAAAGATGCGCAACTGCAGAGAGCAGGAGGAAAATCGGTCCGATAAGTGCAATTGGGAAATCAAAGAGTATTTCGCTCTCTGGTCGTATCCCGTCTGGTGTCTGGGTGAAGAATCTAGTTACGACTGGAATTTTAGTCTCTTCATTTAAAATTAAGAAGAGCACCACAGCCTGAATTAGATGTGTGAATCCCGCTAATCTGTTTAATAGTTGTAACTTGCTGCCCAACTTTGTTGCTGGCTTCATAATCTCTCCTTTACGGAGCGTAATAATACTCAACTTATTGGTCTGAATGGGCCTTTAACTTTATGGAAACTGGATCGCCCTATTGGCGATTATCGCTAATTTAATAATTTCGATTATTAAAAGGCGAAAGGCTCACCCAGAAGATGAGTGAGCCCAGATTCACAAAATCCCTCTAACCAGGGTAGGTGGTTTCGGGAAGAAATTCCCGGACCATCTGGCGAGAGCGTATCGCTAATTTAGTTTTAAATGTTAGAAAATCTCGCGAAATTGCAAACTACTTTGGGTTACTTTTTATGGCTGGACCGTTACTGTAGAAACTCTCTGTGCTGAGAAAGTTTGATGCATAACAATCGATGGAATATCTGAATTATTGGTGTTACAGAAGACAGATGCATTCCCAGGTTCAGTCAATATGAGCGATGTTTGGTGGGCCATATAGCCACGCTGACCCATTGCAAGCCTGATTGCACGTGGATCTCCGAGAGTTGCGTCCTGAATGCCACAATTAACGAATTCTTCTGCAAAACCACCATTTCGTACCAATCCTGTCCAAACTAACAAGTAGGTGCCAGCAGGAAGAGAAAGTTGAAGCACTGTACTGCCAGCTTGAATAACATTTGTATCCGTTGTTTTGGTTTTCAAGAAAAGCGAAGATGAACCATCTGCGCCGTTACTCCCATTGGCTCCATTAGTTCCGTTATTACCAGTTGCACCAGTACTGCCATTAGCACCAGCAGAACCGTTAACTCCATTCAATCCCGCGACACCTGTATCACCTTTTACGCAGTTCAATCCAGCAGCACCGGTTAAACCAATTGCTCCGACCTCATCTTGAATACCTGACTGAAGGCACTAAACATTCCCAGTTATAGGTACCGCGCCGACCTCTATTAAGTGATCTTCGTAAATAATCAGCAAGTTCACCTCAGTTCTACCTAATGGCAATATAGAAATAACCTCAGAGAGTTACAGTCAAAAAATGGAATATGGTTTTGTGCCCCTATTTACCGGTGGTTCTGGCCGCAGTGGCACCACCATACTGCTGAACCTGCTTAAATCTCATCCCCAAGTTCATTCCAGCATGCCTCGGGAAATAAAATATTTAACCTCAAGATACGGATTGGTTGACATTAATTTTGGTAGGCCGTTATCCATTGAGGAGAATTTGCCTAGTAAACGTAACAACTTGAGAGCAAAAATTTTTGACAAACTTGGGAATAGTAAAAAGGATTTTTTCATACGTAATCTAAACTCTAAGTGGTGGAATGAGGTAGGTAAAAAAGGTAAACCGAGAGGACTTACACAAGGAATATCAAAAGAGGAATTGGTTATTGCTATTGCTAACTTTGAAAAAAGCTTCACCGAGGATCGAATGCGAGCCAGCCAAGCACTTTTTTATGAATTATCGGCCGCCCAGATCAGAAAGGAAGATATTAAATACTTTGCAGATTCCACTCCCACAAATATGATGCAAGCAAATTATCTTTATAAATTATTTCCTAACGCTAAGTTCGTAAATATGATTCGCGATGGCAGGGATGCAGCCCTTTCAGTATCTAAAGAAAAATGGGGCCCAGACGATCCACATCAAGCCCTATATTGGTGGGCTAACAGAATTGTCAAAGCACATAGAGCTCTACTCGAAGTTAGAGATAAAGACCAATTGCAAATGAGAGTTGAAGATCTAATTGTTAATAATCGCCAAGAGGAGTATCAAAAATTTCTAACTTTTCTCGAGATTGAAGACCATGAAGATACTCGCGCATACTTTGAATCAGATCTCTTACCTAAATATATGAGCCAAGGAGTCTGGGAAAAGGAAGTAAAGGATCCAGATTTATATGAGAAGAAGTATGAAAAAATCTTAAAAAATTTGGCCGCCAAGGGAATTGAAATAGCAAAGTTCTATTAATTTGGCTTAACTCAAGGTGCTTAATGCAGCGATCGCACTATCAAATCCCTTATCTTCGAAACTGTCTGGGAATCCAGCACGGGCTTTGGCTTGCTCGATTGTGTCGCACATTAAGACCCCAAAACCGATTGGTTTGGATCTACTTAAAGAGACTTGCATGATTCCTGATGTCACTCCCTGACAGACATAATCAA
>DDZI01000081.1 GCA_002346305.1 Actinobacteria bacterium UBA3012
GATTCAGATGGATGCACATCAACAAATGACACTGTTTTAGTAATGGCGTCAGGTTCCTCAGGAGTGAAAATTTCTCTGGAGAGCTTAAAGACACAATTAGTAGAACTCTGCGCATCACTGGCTCATCAATTGATAAGCGATGCAGAGGGTCACACAAAAATAATCGCCGTAAGGGTTATGAATGCTGTCAATGAAAGCGATGCAGTATCTGTCGGTCGGGCGTGTGCTCGTAACAACTTATTGAAATGTGCCATCTTTGGCGAAGATGCAAATTGGGGACGGATCTTGGCAGCGGTTGGCACTACAGATGCGATTTTCGATCCAGCAGATTTAGATGTCTCTATAAATGGTGTAATGATTTCGAAGAACAGCGCACCTTGGGCTGATCGTGCACTTGTAGATATGACCGGAAAAGATGTTTCAATTTTAATCGATTTGAAGAGCGGAAAATCAGAGGCAACTGTTTGGACAAATGATTTAAGCACAATGTACGTTCATGAGAATTCGGCGTACTCATCATGATCGTTATTAAATATGGTGGGCATGCGATGACAGACGCGAACCTCCAAAGCGCATTTGCTAATGAAGTTGTTTCATTACAAATAAGTGGTAAGCAACCTGTCGTAGTTCATGGTGGAGGGCCACAGATTGAAGCTGCATTGGAAAAGCTTGGGATTAAGTCCGAGTTTATTTCCGGCTTGCGAGTGACAACACCTGAAATCATGAACGTTGTTCAACAGGTCTTGTGTGGTGAGGTACTCCGTTCCGTGGTTAGTTCAATAAATAATGCCGGCGGCAAAGCCGTTGGTATAACTGGTCGCGATTCAAATTTGACTACCGCCATTCGTAAACCCAAAATCATCAAGGGGGAGTCAATAGATTTGGGTTTGGTTGGCGAGATAGATCATGTCAATACATCGCTCGTTACGACATTGCTTGCAGACGGACACATTCCAGTGATCGCTCCAGTTAGCCAAGACAAAAATGGGGAGCCGTTAAATGTAAATGCAGACATCGCTGCGGGCGCGATAGCCGGGGCTTTAAAAGCCGAATTAGCGTTGTTTTTGACTGATGTGTCAGGCCTCTATAGAAGTTGGCCAGATGAAAGTAGTTTAATCAGCGAGATATCCAGTAATGACGCAAGAGAATTACTTCCCACTTTAAGTGCAGGAATGATTCCAAAAATTACTGCCTGCTTAAATGCAATCGATTCTGGAGCCACTTGCTCTCGGATTAGTGACGGAAGAATTTCTGGTGCAATTACCAACGCCGTTTCTGGAACTGTAGGAACATTGGTGTATTCATGAGCATTTCAGAACAGTGGAACGATGTATTCACTTCCAATTACGGATCGCCACGGCTATTACTTACCGAAGGTAAGGGTTTGCATGTCAAGGACAGCAATGGTCGAGAGTATCGGGATTTTTTAGGTGGTATCGCAACCAACATAGTTGGCCATGCCAACCCTAAAGTCATTAAAGCTGTCGAAGATCAGATCAAGACTCTTTCACATGTCAGTAATTTATACGCGCATCCACAAGTACTTGAACTTGCCCAGAAATTGAAAGAACTTGTTGGCGACGATTCAGCAAGAATATTCTTTTGCAACTCTGGAGCAGAAGCGAATGAAGCCGCAATTAAAGCTTCACGTCTCACTGGAAAATCTAGAATTGTCGCTTTCACAAATAGTTTCCACGGCAGAACTATTGGAGCGTTGTCAATAACTGGACAGCCAGGTAAAGCTGCACCCTTTGAACCGCTCTTACCAGGAGTTAAATTCTTAAAATATGGAGATTTCAAAAGTTTGAAAAAAGGAATTACTAAACGTACTGCGATGGTAATGATCGAACCCATTCAGGGCGAAGCCGGTGTTTTAACTCTGCCTAAAGGTTTTCTGACTGCCGTGAGAGAAAGATGTACAGAGGTGGGAGCGCTATTAGGAATCGATGAAGTTCAAACTGGAATGGGCAGAACTGGAAAGTGGTTTGGCTACCAACATGAAGGTATCAAGCCCGACATCATCACGCTAGCCAAAGGATTAGGTGGTGGGTTGCCACTTGGTGCGATGATCGCACTTGGTGAAAGTGCGAAGCTATTTACTCCCGGAACTCATGGTTCAACTTTTGGTGGTAATCCAATAAGCGTGGCTGCCTCACGTGCAGCAATTTCGGTAATCGAAGACGATCACCTGCTTTCTAAAATTACCTCTCTTGGTGAGTTAATAATTAATACGGCTCAAACATTTCCAAAGGTTAAAGAAGTACGTGGTGCTGGCTTATTGATTGGCATCGAATTTATTGAACCAATTGGATCAGAAATCCTGGCAGCGTTAGAAGATCGTGGATTTTTAGTTAATTCACCCAATCCGACAACGATTCGAATCTCACCACCACTTATCGCAACCGAGACAGATGTAAATGACTTTCTCGTCGCTCTACGGGCAATATTGGTAGGTAGATTATGAGCACTCCTCACACAAAGGTTGCCAGGCAGGAAATGATTAAAGATTGGATCACTCAGGGCAGTATTCATTCACAACTTGAAATTGTAGATCGTTTAAAAAATTCAGGTTTCGATGTGACTCAAGCGACCGTCAGTCGTGATTTAGAGGATATTGGGGCAGTACGCGGAAGGGATTCGCAAGGAGATCCGAATTATCGAATTAATCAAGAATCAATTGACGAACCCTTGAGCAAACTCTCTCGATTAATAAGTGATCTATTAGTTGATGTGAAATCAAGTGGCAATTTAACAGTTTTGCGAACGCCGCCAGGAGGTGCTCAATTGCTTGCGAGCGCTCTAGATCGCGCTTCAAGAGCGGGCACCGTTCCACAGATTATTGGCACTATTGCGGGAGATGACACAGTTTTAGTTGTTTCAAGTGAATCTGATGGAGCAGCGCAAAACGCACAGTTATTACTGAGTTTGGCACAATCGGAGCAGATATGATTTTGATTCGCTACACCAATGTTTTTTGTAACCAGTTAGGGGAGAAGTAATGGCGCTATGGGGTGGCAGATTTGCGGATGCTCCATCTGATGCACTTGCAGCGCTTTCTCGTAGCGTTCATTTTGATTGGAGATTAGCTCCTTACGACCTTGATAGCAGTCAAGTTCATTTAACCAATCTCCTAAATTCAAAAATAGTATCGCAAAGTGATTTTGAGAAAATTAAAGCAGCGATCAATTTATTGAGGTCTGATGTTATTTCTGGAAACGCATTACCGAAGGGTGATGACGAAGATGTGCATTCAGCTTTAGAGCGGATTTTGAGTGAACGAATCGGCGAATTAGGAAGTGCTTTACGCGCGGGCCGATCACGTAATGATCAGATTGCAACAGATTTACGGCTTTACTTAAGAGATGTTGGCGTGGGGCTGGCGCAACTACTTTTAGATTTAGAGAAAGCATTGGCAAAACTTGCTACCGATTATTCCGATGCGCCGGCACCAGGCTTTACTCATTTACAACATGCTCAACCAGTAATTTTTGGTCATGAGTTGGCTAAACATGCACATGCACTTTCACGAGATATCGAGAGATTGCAGCAGTGGTGGGAACGCACCGGAGTAAGCCCTCTGGGAGCTGGAGCCCTATCTGGTTCAGCGCTATCAACTGATCCAGTATCAAGTGCTCATACTCTCGGATTTCATAGTTCTGCCGAAAATAGTATTGATGCAGTTCGTGATCGCGATTTTGCTGCAGAATTTTTATTTATTGCTGCATTGATCGGCGTACATCTTTCTCAAATTGGTGAAGAGTGGACAATTTGGGCGACAACAGAGTTCGGCTGGGCAAAATTAGATGATGCTTACTCCACTGGCTCATCAATAATGCCGCAAAAGAAAAATCCAGATATTGCGGAATTAGCACGTGGAAAATCTGGAAGATTAATTGGCGATTTAACTGGCTTGTTAGTCACTTTGAAAGGATTGCCATTTGCATACAACCGAGATCTCCAAGAAGATAAAGAACCAGTTTTTGACGCTGTGGACACATTAGAAATACTCTTGCCAGCATTAACTGGAATGGTTTCAACCACAATTTTCGACCGCGAAAAAATGGCTATCGGTGCACCACTTGGTTTTTCACTTGCTACAGAGATCGCCGATTTTCTTGCCAAAGACGGGGTTGTTTTTGCCCAAGCCCATGAAGTCGCCGGGAAAGCGGTTGCTCTTTGTGAAAGCAGTGGTCGACAACTAGAAGATTTAACTCTTGCAGAGCTAACTTCCTTGCACCCAAAACTTACTGATTCAGTGAAGAGTTCATTAACTGTGAAAGGCGCCCTAGAAGCGCGTGATAGTTACGGTGCGACCTCGCCAAAACAAGTACGCGCCCAATTAAGCAGATTAGATACGCTTATGGTTTCCCAACAACAATGGATAGAAACCAGAGTGATTGATCTATGAGTGAGAACTCTTTACTGACTGAACTGGAATGGCGCGGTTTAATTTCGCAGACCACCGATCGACAAGAGTTATCTGAAGCCTTAGATAAAAAGCCACTAACTTTGTATGTTGGTTTTGATCCAACAGCCCCAAGTTTGCATGTTGGCAACCTGGTAGTACTTCTTGCTTTGCGTAGGTTTCAAATGGCTGGGCACAGGCCAATCGCATTGGTTGGTGGCGCTACTGGCTTGGTGGGGGATCCAAGTGGAAGATCAGATGAGCGCACACTTAATGAAGAGGCCACTGTTCATGAATGGGTTGAACGGATCCGCAAACAAGTTTCCAAATTTATCGATTTTGATTTAACTCCGAATGGTGCGTTAGTTGCAAACAATCTAGATTGGACTGCTCCATTATCTGCAATTGAATTTTTACGTGATATTGGAAAGCATTTTTCAGTCAATCTAATGTTAAGCAAAGATTCAGTTTCTTCTCGTTTGGAAAGTAATGGAATTTCTTACACAGAGTTTTCATACCAAGTTTTGCAATCTTATGATTTCCTAGAACTCTTCCGCCGCGAGAACTGCGTGTTGCAAATCGGTGGTAGCGATCAATGGGGAAACATAACGGCAGGGCTAGATCTAATTCGTCGCGTTACTGGTGGATCTGCACATGCTTTGACAATTCCATTACTTGCAAAAGCGGATGGAAGTAAATTTGGAAAAACTGCATCAGGAAGTATTTGGTTAGATCCAGAACTCACTTCACCATATGCGTTTTATCAGTACTGGTTTAATAGCGATGACAAGGATGTAATTCCATTTATCAAAGTATTTACATTCGCTACTCGTGATGAAGTTATTGAATTAGAAAAAGAAGTTAGCGAAAATCCTGGTGCTCGTGATGCGCAGAGGTATTTGGCACGCGAGTTAACTTCACTCGTACACGCGCCAGAAGTTATTGAGCGAATCGAATTAGTTTCAAAAGCACTCTTTGGCCAAGGCGAGTTGAGCGAAGTGGATTTGGAAACGCTGGCATCGGCAGCGAAGCAATTACCGAACACCGTAATTGAGGGGGAGTTTCCATCGGTTATTGATTTGTTTCATGCGGCAGGGATCGTCGAATCAAAATCTGCAGCACGTCGCTTGATTAAAGAAGGTGGCGCATACATAAATAACCAAAGAGTGGCTGATGAGAGCGCTATTCCAAGTGAATCTGAGTTAATTCACGGCAGATATTTGATTTTACGTAAAGGCAAGAAAGAGCTTGGAGTGGCAATTAAGGGCTGATTTTCTTCTAGTTTTGGAAAACTTTTGACCTGATTCTTGGCAAATTCTGGGCAAATTCTGGGCTGATTTAGCTAGGCAATTCTGAGCGAAAATCTGGGCTAAATACCCCAATTTGACCCTAGAGCCGCAGTACCTCTAATGTAAGCCCTTCGCTGAGCAACGGACGGTAACGGACGTTCAGCTAAAGCCTCATCGAAGTACCCAGGTTTACCTGCGTGTAAATAGAAGAGCACGCCCCAATAGATAGTTTAAAAACTTGAAATTGGTGCGCATCCGTACCTTGAGAACTCAACAGCGTGCCA
>DDZI01000022.1:0-949 GCA_002346305.1 Actinobacteria bacterium UBA3012
CTGCTGATTGGGGTCATTACGGTGGGTTAATGATTCGTATGTCATGGCATGCAGCCGGCTCATACCGCACAGCTGATGGACGAGGTGGTGGGGGAACAGGAAATCAAAGATTTGCACCTCTTAATTCATGGCCAGACAATGTAAACCTTGATAAAGCCCGTCGCCTTTTATGGCCAATCAAAAAGAAGTACGGAAACAAAGTCAGTTGGGCAGACCTATTAGTACTTGCCGGAACGATTGCTTACGAATCAATGGGATTGAAAACTTTTGGTTTTGGTTTTGGTCGCGCAGATATCTGGCACCCAGAGATGGACATTTATTGGGGATCTGAAAAAGAATTTCTTGCTCCAAGTAACTTGAGATATGAGAATTTGGATGATCCATCTACATTGGAGAATCCACTTGCTGCAACTCATATGGGTTTGATTTACGTTAACCCTGAAGGTGTAAATGGTATTTCTGATCCACTGAAGACCGCAGCTCAAGTTCGAGAAACTTTTGCACGTATGGCAATGAATGATGAAGAGACTGTTGCACTCACCGCTGGTGGACACACTGTTGGTAAGGCACATGGAAATGGAAGTGCATCTCGACTTGGACCAGCCCCAGAAGGTGCGGAGATTTCAGAGCAAGGTTTTGGTTGGATGAATCACGAAACTCGAAGCATCGGTCGCGATACCGTTTCAAGCGGAATTGAAGGTGCATGGACAACAAATCCAACTAAGTGGGATAACGGGTACTTTCATATGCTCTTTACACATGAGTGGGAGTTGAAAAAGTCTCCTGCAGGTGCACAGCAATGGGAGCCAATTAATATTAAAGAAGAAGATAAGCCGGTAGATGTAGAGGATTCCTCAATCAGATACAACCCAATCATGACTGATGCCGATATGGCGATGATTAAGGATCCAATTTATCGCGAAATTTCTGAGAAGTTCTACAAAAATCC
>DDZI01000022.1:1081-3022 GCA_002346305.1 Actinobacteria bacterium UBA3012
GATGTTCCTGCCGAAGATTTGATTTGGCAAGATCCAATTCCAACAGGCAACACAAATTACAAAGTTTCAGAAGTAAAGAGCAAGATTGCCGCAACAGATCTTTCAGTTTCAGATCTGGTTTCCACTGCATGGGATAGTGCGCGCACATTCCGCGGCTCTGATCTACGTGGTGGAGCAAATGGTGCACGTATTCGCTTAGAGCCACAGAAAAATTGGGAAGGCAATGAACCAGAAAGATTAAATCGAGTTCTTGCAGTCTTAGAGCCAATTGCAAAAGGAAGTGGTGCAAGTCTGGCCGATGTGATTGTGTTAGCTGGAAATGTTGGCGTTGAAAAAGCAGCCAAGGCCGCTGGCTTTGATATTGAAGTTCTATTTAAGCAAGGTCGTGGCGATGCGAGTTCAGAACAAACTGACGCAGATTCTTTTGCCCCGCTTGAGCCAATTCATGACGGTTTCCGCAACTGGCTAAAGAAGAATTACACCGTGAGTCCTGAAGAGTTAATGCTTGATCGCACCCAACTATTGGGACTTACTGCGCATGAAATGACAGTTCTGATTGGTGGAATGCGAGTACTGGGAACTAATCACGGTGGAAGTAAGCATGGTGTTTTCACGGATCGAGTCGGTGTTTTGACAACTGATTTCTTCACAACGCTGACAGATATGAAATATGTGTGGGAGCCAGCAGGAGATAATCTGTACAAAATCCGCAACCGCGAAAGTGGCGAAGTCACTTACTCTGCAACACGAGTTGATCTGGTATTCGGATCTAATTCAATCCTGCGTGCTTATGTTGAGGTTTATGCTCAAGATGACTGCAAAGAGAAGTTCGTAACCGACTTTATTGCTGCCTGGACGAAAGTTATGAACGCTGATCTGATCTAGCTCTAGATTTGTATTACAAATTCCCATAAGATCAGGAAGTGAAGATTTATCTCTGGCCTAACTCCCGCCAGAGATTTATCTCTTCGTCCGCCGCTGCCTGGTTTAAAAAGTAAAGGCTGTGAATAACCGCGAAGCAATAAGTAAAAGTTTGCCCATCTTTATTGCTGCCATAAATATGCGGACCGGCTTGGCAATTATGAGCCCGTTGATACCAATCCTGAAAGAAGATTATCAACTGAGTTAATTTGCGCTTTCTTTTCTTACCTCACTTTCGATTGTCTGCTTTGCTGGAAGCGCCTTCTTGATGCCTCTTGTCGCGAGAATCGGTAGCACCAACCAAGTAATCGGAACGGCATTATTAGTTCTAACTGGAGCAATGATTATCCGGGCTGTGGGCAATGTGCCACTTCTCTATTTCTCTTCCTTAACTATCGGAATAACGATCGCCATCTTAAACTTTTCACTTCCAGTTTGGGTCAAGGAAAATGTCTCGGGACATTCGGGGCTAATTACCGGGATCTACATAACGTTAATGGGTGGTTTTGCAAATATTGCAATTGCAGTGACAGTACCGCTAGCAACTGCAACTTCATGGGGATGGCGGCTTTCAATGGTGCCGTGGATTGTGATTGGAATCTTTTCATCAGCTTGGTGGTTTTTACGCAATGCCAAAATGCCAACTCAGATTCACATTCCCGAGCCTGCAAAATTTCACAGACAATTACTCCGCAAACCAGGAGCATGGAGCATTGCACTTTTCTTCGGCTTCCAAGCGATGATGGGCTATGGAGTGGTCACTTGGATGCCTACAATTTTAGTTTCTAAAGGATTTTCACTTACTGATGCTGGTTTATGGCTTTCAATTACGGGATTTGCCGGTTCTGCTTTTGGAATTGCAGCTCCATACTTCGCATCAAAATTAAAAGACTTCAGGCTCCTACTTTCGTTGCTTGCGTTAACGCTGACAATTTCAATGGCGGCATTTACTTTTGATAATGGCTGGCATTTGATTTTCTGGTTATTCATCTCAAATTTTGGATTTGCATTTATATTTCC
>DDZI01000074.1:0-17613 GCA_002346305.1 Actinobacteria bacterium UBA3012
CTTCTCTGATTGGGATCCAGCAAAGATGGTTTCCCAATGGAAAGAAGCAATTGCAACTAAGCCAGATGGAATTGCAATGTATGGTTTCATGGGACCAGAGGCTGCTAAGCCATTAGTAAAAGAGTCCTTTGATAAGGGAATCATTGTCACAACCCTTAACACTTCTTTGGTGAAGGAACAAAAGAAGTACTCAACCAGAGGTTTTGGTTATGTTGGCGCTGTGAACTACAAAGCAGGATTTGATCTTGCAAAAGAGATGGTAAAGCGTGGCAAGCTTAAGGCCGGAGATTCTGCATTTGTTTGGGGTCTGAAAGGTCAAGGTGGCGATCGCGGTCAACGCACAGTTGGCGTAATCAAGGGCTTTGAAAAATCAAAGATCAAGGTTGTCTACCAGGAGATTGACCAAGCAACAAACACAACTCCTCCTGCAGGAGCACCAACATTTGCTGGAATTATGGCAAAGAATAAAGATATCAAGGCAGTTGTTACCGATCACGGTGGCTTAACTGCAACTGCTGCGACCTACATGAAGGCAGCTAATAAGACGGCTGGCTCAGTTTACTTTGGTGGATTCGATGTATCACCAGCAACGACTGATGCAATCGAGAGTGGTTACTTAAATCTAGTTATTGATCAACAACCATTCTTGCAAGGCTACCTACCAATTCTTCAGATCTGTTTAACTGAGAAGTTCGGATTCTCCGGCCTTGATGTTAATACAGCTGGTGGATTCGTAGATAAGACAAATGTGGCAGCTGTTGCTCCACTTGCAAAGGTTGAAATCCGCTAATTAATTAGCAGGTTACTTTGAGTTTTGGCTGGAGATTAAATTTCCAGCCAAAACTTTTTAACATTATTTAGGGGGACAAAATGGCAGGACAAGCTCCGGTAATTCAATTAAAAAATGTCTCAAAGACTTTTGGTGAGGTTCGTTCACTTTCTGGTGTAGATCTTGAGATCTATCCAGGTGAGATTGTGGGATTGCTCGGCGATAATGGCGCTGGTAAGTCAACTTTAGTTAAGATCATCATGGGCTTTCATAAGCCAGATGAGGGTGGTGAGATTTGGTTTAAGGGTGAAAAGATCACCGAGTGGAGTGTGGAAAAAGCTCGCGATTTAGGAATCGAAACTATTTATCAAGAGCGTGCTCTTTGTGAGTTGCAGCCAATTTGGCGAAATATGTTTATGGGCCGAGAGATTAAAAATAAGTATGGAAAGTTAGATGTAGCAAAGATGAAGAGTGAAGCCTCTCGTTTAATGAGTGAGCACATGGGCTTTACCTCAACCGCTGTTCACCCAGATAATTCGGTATTAACTATGTCGGGTGGTGAGAAGCAGGGTGTTGCAATTACCAGGGCACTTTACTTTGATGCAGAGTTAGTTATTTTGGATGAGCCAACAGTTGGTCTTTCACTTTCTGAAACTAAGAAGACCTTAGATTTCATTCAAAGCATCAAGAAATCTGGTCGCTCCGCTATCTTTATCGATCACAATATCTTTCACATTTACCCAGCGGTAGATCGTATGGTTGTACTAGATCGCGGCAAGGTAGTTGGTAATTATAAGAAGAGCGAAATCACTATAGATGAGTTAATCGAAAGCATGTACCGCGTTGCCCGTACAGGTTCAATAAAGGAGTAATGAGATTATGGCTAAATCAGAGGAAGTAAAAGCAAAGGATAATGCTGCGCGACCACCATCATTTTGGCGCCGATTTGGTATGCAATTTGGTATTTGGGGGGTAGGCATTGGAATATGGTTGATCTTTGTATTTACCGCATCAGAGGCTTTTACATCAAAGGATATTTACCTAGCCTTTGCCTCAAGCACGCCGATATTTGCCTTAATGGCGATCCCACTTACCTTAATTGTTATTACGGGTGAGATTGATCTTTCCTTCCCATCTGTTATGGCACTAGCTACCGCCTCCTTTACCAAGATCTACTCTGGTACTGGCAATATTTGGTTGGGTCTAGCAATGGCATTATTTGTTGGAACTATGTGTGGCTACTTCAATGGCTGGTTAGTTACCTACTTTGCTATTCCTTCCCTTGTTATCACAATTGGTACCGGCTTCTTATTCCGCGGCATTGAGCTAGCTTGGATGAATGGCTCTGGTGTTGGCCTAACTGATAAAGAGCTGGCAAGTGTTGCAAATGTATTAGTTGGCAGATCATTTTTCGGAATTGCAAATCAATTCTGGTGGACGGTACTAGCAACCATCGTGCTCTGGTTTACCTTAAACCGAACCAAGTTTGGTGCCCATGTATTTTTAACAGGCGACAATAAGATCTCAGCTCAGTTAATGGGTGTAAATGTAAATAAGGTAAAGCGCAGGACCTTTGCGATCATGGGCTTCTTCGCAGCATTGGCTGGCCTAGTTGCCTCCTTTGAGGTCTCATACTTCTGGCCGACACTTGGTGACGGTTTACTTATGAACTCAATCGCCTCTGTCTTCCTTGGTGGAACCTCAGTATTTGGTGGCATCGGAACAGTTACCGGAACATTTGTTGGTGCATTTATTATTGGTGCGATCAACGCCGGAATTGTTGCCTCAGGCATCAACGCTTTTTACACTCAGGTCTTCTTCGGATTGGTGATTATTATTTCGGTAATCATGCAAGCTGTTATCTCCAAGAGAATTAAGCGCTAGTTAGTTATCCAGGATAAACAGGGTGAGCATTCAAGGAGTTTGCCCTGTTTTATCTGTACCATTTCATAAAAATGGCGAGGTAGATTATGCCAGCTTTGAAAGCATGGCGCAGTGGATTATCGCGCTGGGTACCAAATCAGTTTTATTTTTTGGTGTAGCAAGTGAAAATATTAAGCTTTCAGATGATGAGCGGTATGAACTTCTGGAAATATTACTTCGCACCCGGGAGGGTTCAGGCCTTCAGGTAATTGCAAGTGTGGCTGATCATTCAGCGGATTTAGCGGTCCGTCGCGCAAAAGATTACGAGAGTATGGGCGCAGATTACATAAATATTCTGCCACCAACCTTTTTTAATCCAACACCTGCGCAGATAAATCATCACATCTCATCGATCTTAGCCAGCGTGAAGTTGCCAGTAATTGTGCAACACCTACCCCAAGGTGGGGGCGTAAATGATGTTGGTGATTTAGTAACGCTCAGCGAAAAATTTGATAATTTAAAGATGGTTAAATGTGAGGCAAACCCACCAGCAGATTCTATTAAGCGGGTACATCAATTAAGTAATAAAAAGGTTGAAACTTTAATCGGTTGGGGTGGAATTCACTGGGTTAGTGGCGCAGCAGCTGGAGCTAAGGGGATTCAACCTGGTTGCAGCTTAACCGATCTTTACTTATGGGCAGAACAATCATTTCTTGATCAAAATCGGCCAGAGTTTGATCAACGGCTAGAAAAGTTTTTACCTGTAATTAGCGAATGGATCAATACGGTAGAGGAGTTAGTTGCTGCTGAGAAGTTTGTTTTAGCTCAACGTGGGATCATTGAAAGTGATTATTGCAGAGCGCCAACTGTAGTTTTAACTGAAAAGATGAAAATTCAGGCTTTATCCTTAATCGAGTTAGCACAGTCAATTACAACAACTAGAACAAGGTAATAATATGAGGATAACAAAGATTACGACATTAGTTGTAAATGCCAAGATGCGTAATTGGGTAGTTGTGCAAGTCTTCACCGATGTACCTGGGTTGATCGGAATTGGTGAAGCAACTGTTGAGTACCAAGCCAGGGCAGTTGTTGGCGCCGTAGGAGATCTTGCGGTTACATTAGTGGGGCGAGATCCGCGAGATATTGAGCGTAACTGGCAGATTATGTACCGCCACCCATTTTTTAAAGGTGGGGTAACCATGATGTCAGCTTTAAGTGGAATTGATCAAGCACTTTGGGATATCTCAGCTAAGGATTTAAATGTGCCGTTATGGCGCCTGCTTGGCGGTCTGGCCAGAGATCGAATCAGAATGTATGACCACCTAGGTGGTGGCAGCTCTGATTCTGTTTATAACTCAGATACCGTCTCATCATTTTCAGAGAAAATGAAACAAAGTATCAAAGAGGGATTTACCGCGGTAAAAATATTAGCAGTGCCACAAAGTACTGCACTCGGTGACGAGAGTAAGTTAAAGCACGCACATGATTTGATGGCGTCAGCACGAATGGCTGCCGGTCCAGATGTAGATATCATGATTGATTTTCATGGTCGCACTACTGCTGCGATGGCGATTAAATATGCACAAGTCCTGGAACCATTTAAACCATTATTCCTAGAAGAGGTCGTGCCGCCTGATCAGATTGAATCCTTAAAGGTGGCACGGGCTGGAATAAATGTGCCTATTGCTGCTGGCGAGAGATGGCTACATCGCACTGAGTTTTTGCCATATTTACAGGCAGGATTAATTGATGTAGCCCAACCTGATGTCTGTCATGCCGGTGGAGTGACTGAAATAAGAAGAATCTCAGCACTTTGTGAAAGCTATGGTGTATCGATGGCACCACATAATCCCCTAGGACCAATTGCAACTATGGTTAATGTGCACCTGGGATTGACTACTCCAAACTTTTTAATTCAAGAGGTGATGAGATCAGATGTAAGTTGGCGCAATGAGGTTTTCCACGGCGTGCCAGATATCAAGGATGGATATATCTACCCACCTGAAAAACCTGGCATCGGCGTGGAGATTGATGAAAAACAAGCCCAGAAGCACCCGTTCACAGGTGGCGAACCAGTCCAATGGTTCCACGCCGATGGTTCAGTTGCTGACTGGTAATCGAAAGGGAGAAAATGAAGTTACAAAATGAACATGTCTTCGTGACTGGTGGTGCAAATGGCATTGGCGCAGCGATTGTGTTGGATGTAGCTCAAAGTGGTGCCAAGGTTTCTTTCTGTGATTTAGCAGAAGAGGCAGGTAAGGAGTATGAAAAAGAGTTAACTGGAAAAGGATTCCAAGTATTTTTTCATCAAGGTGATGTGGCGAATTTTGATAACCTAAAAGTAGCCCACACGGCGATGGTTGCTAAGTTTGGCATGGTCACCGGTGTTGTAAATAACGCTGGGGTCAACTCAAATGCAGACCCAGTTGAGATGACAAATGATCAGTGGAATCGGTTTTTTGATGTTGATTTGAAAAGTGTTTGGCATACTGCAAAGCTTGTGTTACCAGAGATGCGCAAAGCGAAAAAAGGGTCAATTGTAAATATTGCATCCATCCATGCCCGAATGAGTTTTCCAAAATTTTTCCCATATGCAGCGGCAAAATCTGGAGTTATTGGTTTGACTAGAAACCTTGCGTTAGATGAGGGTATACACAACATTCGAACCAATGCGGTCTCGCCCGGTTACACCTTGACGCCATTACTTGAGTCTTGGTTTCAGTCAGTTCCTGAAAAACGTAAGGAGTCGATGGCTGTTCAACCATTGGGACGGATGGCCCAAACCTCTGAAATTGCAAAGGTGGTCACCTTCTTGCTCTCAGCAGATGCATCATTTGTAAATGGTGCTGATTGGATAGTAGATGGTGGGCTACACGCTCGTTTTGCTTAAGATTTAAGTTTCCTCGGGCGAATTTGAGCGCTATTTACCCTTGACAAGTCATTCTTCATACGAAAGTATGAATCTATGAAAGCGTCAAACGCAACCAGTAAAGGCGCTCTAGCTGGGCTTCGGGTTATTGATGCAACCCAGATGTTAGCTGGTCCCATCGCAGGAACTCGTCTAGGTGATCTTGGGGCTGATGTTATTAAGGTAGAGCCACCAGCCAATGGCGAGTTTAATAGAACTCGCGGTTTTGAAGATCAGATGAGTAATGGCGAAATGACCACCTTTCTTGCGGTTAATCGAAATAAGAGATCCCTTGCAGTTGATTTAAAAAGTGCTGGTGGTTTATCTGTGATTCATCAGCTAGTTAAACAATCTGATGTCTTTCTACAAAACTTCAGACATGGCACCGCCGATCGCTTAGGTATTGGCTACCAAGCGCTGAAAGAAATTAACCCTCGAATTATTTATTGCTCCATCTCTGGTTATGGATCTAGCGGCCCATACCGTGATCGACCTGGGCAGGATCTAATTGTCCAAGGTTATAGCGGCTCTATGTTTAGCGTTGGTGCCACAGGGGATGACCCAACCCCCAGTGCATTATGGGGCGCAGATGTAATGACTGGCTATCAAGCGGTGATTGGTATTTTAGCGGCAGTTGAATCTAGACATCAGACCGGTGTTGGCCAACATGTTGAAGTAGATATGTTGTCAGTGGTAATGGATTGCCAGCTACAAGAGATTGTTACATACCTGAATGCAGGCCCAATGCCACGTAGATTAGAGGAACGATCAGCACATGGATCAATTCCTGCACCATATGGTGTGTATAAAACCAAGGATGCTTGGCTGACGCTAGCCATGGTTCCGCTACCTATTCTTGGTGAGATTCTAAATGATGATTGGCTAAAGACTTTAAGTGACTATAACGATGGCCATAAATATCGAAACCAGGTTTACAAGAAAATTCGTAATGCATTTCTTGATAAAACAACGCAAGAATGGATTGAAATAGGTGATAGAGCTGGCGCTTGGTGCGGGCCAGTTTATAACTATGAACAACTTATGAACGATAGACATATCAGGGAGACCAAATACATTGTGGAACAGCCACAGTATCGAGGTGGTTCGGCAAAGACGGTTCGGCCTCCAATCAAGATGGACCAAACTCCACCAACTGTTCAACGGGGTGCTCCAGCACTAGGCGAACACACCGAGGAGATTTTGAATAATCTCCTAGGGATGGATCCAGAGACAATTTCTCAGTTAATAACTTCGGGCTCTGTTGCTCGGGTAAGGGAGTAAGGATGAGCAATGTGTTAAGTGGTTCTGTAGATTTAGAGATTCATGGGAATGTTGCCCATTTAATCCTTAATCGACCAGAGAAGTTAAATGCAATGACGGTCAAGATGGATGAGCAACTTAATTCTTATATTTATGAGCTTAATAATAATCTTGATATTCGCTCAGTGGTGTTACATGGAAAAGGTGAAAAGGGCTTTTGTGCTGGTAGCGATCTAACTGAACTAGATGAATATGGAAGCAATTGGGAGTACCGAAATAGATTTGACCGTAATTTAGATTATGCACGTGCAATTTGGTTAATAAAAAAACCAGTTGTGGCAGCTCTGCATGGCTGGGTTGTGGGCGGAGGTTTGGAGATGGCGTGCGCTTCAGATGTGCGAATCGGTTCCCCCGATGCAAAATTCCAAGCAGGCGAGATTAGATGGGGTTGGCATGGTGGATCTGGTCAAACCCAATTACTAACTCACACGGTTGGGCCAGGTAATGCGAATTTACTGTTGCTGCATGGTGAAAAAGTTGAAGCTGACGCCGCATTGCGAATGGGATTAATTCAAGAAATCGTGGCAAAAGAAAATGTTTTGAATCGAGCAATTGAAATTGCAAAATCAATTGCGGAAAAAGCGCCGATTGCAGCGCAAATGACAAAGCATATGGTGCGTATGGCACAAAATATTCCGCTGGAGGTTGGCTTGCTTTACGAGAATGATTCATTTTCTTATTGCATGACCACAGAGGATGCTGCAGAGGGGCAGCGTGCCTTTGCTGAAAAACGTAAGCCGCAATTTAAGGGAAAGTAGGAATACAAATGGTCAAGGTTGCCACCTCCAAAGAGGAGAGATTGCAGTTACTGGAAAAAGTTGGTGAAACTTTACTTAATCAGTCATACCAATCGTGGAACTTTGGTGATTCAACTGGTTTTGAGGCAATCTTGGTAACTGGCAAACTTCTAAATGATCCTAAATACTTCGCTTTCGCTCATGGTTGGTTTGCTGCTTGGGCGAGTAGACCAGAGCCATTTCGTAGATTAGATTGCACAGCACCGGGGGTAGCACTAATTGAGGTTGCGCAGGTAACTAAAAATAAACCAATATTTAACGCTCTTGAACAACTTGCCAAGTACTTGAGTTCAAGAAGTAAGGACCGTGGCATATATGACACCTGGGAATCACTTTGTTTAATTCCGCCATATGGTGGGGAGGAGCTTCCGCCATTTGAGGCGCAACTTCTAGCCTCACCTCCAGGTGGGACCTGTATTGATTGTTTGCACTTTGATCCACCATTTTTCACAGGACTTGGCAAGGCATTAAATAATTCTTCATACACTGACATCGGTGTGGAGCAGGCAATTGCCTATGTTGATGCATTGCAAATGCCTAGTGGGATTTTTGATCACTTCTTTTTAAATGGAGTAGAGGGTACTTGGGGTCAAGGCTGGGGTCGTGGTCAAGGCTGGGCGTTACTTGGATTAATGGATGTTTTGCACCAAATCCCTAAATCGCATCCTGGATATCAAAAATTAGTGGGGGCCGCTCAAAAACTAATTGATGGGATGATCAAATTACAGCGTGAGGATGGTCGTTGGTGGTGCGTCATAGATAGTGAAAGATCTGGAGAGGAAGGTTCAACGGCTGGTTTCATGGCAACTGGTTTTGCCAGAGCAATAAAACTTGGGATCATTGATAAATCAAAGGTAGAACCCGCCATGATTAAGGCTCTAAATGGTGTTATCGCCGATACCAATGGCGAGGGACAACTACAAAATGTTACTGCGGCCGTTATGGCCTCAACAAGAAAATCTCACTATGAGTTTACGCCTCGAGGTTTTTCAGTCCCCTGGGGTCAAGGCCCGTTGGCATTAGCAATCTTTGAGACATTTGATCTGGTATAAATTAAATGAAAACTACGATCTCACGAAACCTGCCCACCCAAATAGTTATCGATTTAGGCAGCAAAATTGTTCATGGCCAGGTTGCACCGGGCACGATATTGACCTCGGATTTCTTAGAGATTAAGTATCAGGTCAGCCGAACTGTCGTACGGGAAGCCCTAAAAGTTTTGCATGATAAAGGTTTGACTCGACCACGAACCAAAACTGGCACCATAGTTTTAGAGCGATCAGAGTGGAATCTGCTGGATGAGGATATACTGAATTGGCTGCAAGCTTCAGGTTTGAGCACAGATCTAATTGCTGATTTAGAAGAACTCAGATCAACCTATGAGCCTGGCGTAGTGCGAATTGCAGCAAAGCGGCGAGGTAGTCGAGATATTACTCAGCTTAAAAAAGCCTTAAAAAATATGACAGATGCCTTCTATGCTGATGGACCTAACTCTGCATTAATCGCACAAGCCGATGTGGAATTTCATGAAGCTCTTCAGGTTGCAACTCAAAATGAATTAATCAAGAAAATGGGTAAGTTAATTTTGCCTTTACTTAAGATCAGAGATAATCTAGTTGAATATGAGATAGTTGAGGCAGATTTCATAATCCAACACCAAGCAATTTTAGATGCGATAATTGATGAAGATCCAGATTCTGCAGAATTAGCTATGAAAGTACTTCTTGAAACCGCCGCTCAAACATCTTCAGTTGCTAGAAAGCGAGATAAATAATTGTGAACACTCCCAATTTACCTGAAGAATTTCTCTTTTCGATGAAGAATTTTGTAGCAACAATTACCCTTAATCGAGAAAGTAAGTTGAATACCATGACTCCGGCGATGGGTAAAGCACTATTAGAGTTGGTGCCGTATATAAATGCCAGTAATGAGATTAGAGTCGTGATACTAACTGGTACAGGTGAAAAAGCATTCTCGGCTGGTAGTGATATTAAAGTGTTGGATCAATACGGATCCAACTGGCAATTGAGGAATAGAGTCGACTATGCCCGCGGTATTTGGGCAATTAAGAAACCAGTAATTTCTAAAATTCGTGGATATTGTATAGGTGGCGGTTTAGAAATGGCATTAATGAGTGATATTCGTTATGCCAGTGAAAACGCCCAATTTGGTGCAGGAGAAATTAAATTAGGTTGGCATGGCGGTGCGGGCAATACCCAATTACTCCCTCGAATTGTCTCAACCGGAAAGGCATTAGAAATGTTGCTCACAGGAGATTTAATTTCAGCTGTGCAAGCAGAAAAGTATGGATTGGTTGATCAGTTATTTACTACCAGTGAGTTGGATGGAGCAGTTGATGATTTAGCGAAGCGAATTAGTGCCAATGCTCCAATAGCAGCTCAGCTCGCTAAACATTTAGTGCGAGTTTCGCAATCGACAGCTGTGGATATTGGCCTCCAATATGAAAATGATTCCTTTGCCTACTGTTTCACTACAAAAGATAGTGTTGAGGGACGTGAAGCTTTTGCTGAAAAAAGAGTGCCAAACTTCACTGGAGATTAATTCTACAATCTGGATAGGAGAAAATATGGAGATCAGGTCAGGGCTACATCGAATCGAGTGTCCTATTGGGGAGCGCTACGTAGCAATATATGTTGTTGTCGGCAGTAAATCCATTTTGATTGTAGATACGGGCTTTGATGATTCAATTAGAACAACCGTTGCAAATTACTTCAAAAGTAATAATCTATCCCTGAGCAAGGTTGGATATGTAATAAATACCCATTCAGATTACGACCACACTGGTGGAAATAGAGCTGTGCGTGAGTTAATGCCTAATGCATTAATTTGCGCTGGTGAGCGTGATCGGCCAATGATTGAAAGTTTAGACCGAATGTTCTATGACCGCTATAACGAATTTGAAAAAGAACATGGATTTGCAGAATCTATGGCAGCTAAAGATTTTATGATGAGTGTTGCCTTTGAGAGCAATATTGATATTGGATTTTCCGGGAATGAGCGTATCGATCTCGGTGATAGGTATGTAGAAATTTTGCACACCCCGGGTCACTCTTGGGGCCATGTATCAGTTTTAGATGAAAAAACTAACGCAGTGATTATTGGTGATGCTGTGTTAGGAAACAGTGTGTTGTTAGCCAATGGTGACCCAGCATTTCCGCCCACTTATAGATTTGTGGAGGCTTATCGCTCTACTATTAGATTGCTCAAGGGTTACCAGCCAAGTGAAATTTTGACCTCGCATTACCCAAGGTATGTGGAGCAAGCAGCAATAGACTTTCTCGATCTATCGCTAAACTACACAGATCTAATTGAAAAAATATGTCTAGAGGTTATTTCTACTGCCAAAAAACCGATTGGCATGATGGAACTAATTGAGTCTGCCCATGAACGTATGGGACCGTGGCCTGATCCTGCTTATAAGTACCTTGCTTATCCCGTACTTGGGCACCTAGAAATTCTACTTGGATATAAAAAAATTAAAGCCAGCAAAGACGAGAATGGGTTGATAAAGTATCAACTAGCAGTCTAATTATTTTGCTTGAACCATTACTAATGTACAACCAGATAAGTATGATTTTGGTATGAAGATTATGGTAGTTGGTGGCAATGGAATGCTAGGGCGAAAACTGGTTGCCAAACTCATCCAAAATTCGATAGATGGAAAAATTGATGTTGAAACGATTATTTCCGTTGATGTAGGTTCCAATCAAAGTGAAATCAAAAAAATTCCTGTCAATCTAGCATTTGTTACAGCTGATATTACAAATTTTAAAGTATGTCAGCAATTAATAAGCAACAAGCCGGATGTTATTTTTCACCTAGCTGCCGTAGTTTCGGGAGAGGCTGAATCAAATTTTGAAACGGGATACAAAGTTAATTTAGATGCCACCCGAAACATCTTTGAAGCTATTCGAATAGAATCAAATAATTATCACCCACGGGTTGTATTCACCTCCTCTGCTGCTGTATATGGAGGACCTTTCCCAGAGTTAATCAATGATGAATTTATCCTGCAACCGACAACGAGTTATGGAATCCAAAAAGTGATTGGTGAGTTGCTGGTTAATGATTACAGCCGACTGGGATTTTTCAACGGAATCGGATTACGCCTGCCCACGATCTGTGTTCGACCCGGCAAGCCTAATGCCGCAGCCTCAGGAGTTTTTTCAAATATTATTCGTGAGCCACTTGCCGGAAAAGAGGCGATACTCACAGTTTCAAAAGATACTCAGATGGTATTTGCTTCACCACAATCCGCAGTTGATAATTTGATTCATGCTTTAAATGTGGATACAACACTTCTGGGTAATAGGAGATGTCTAACGATGCCTGGAATTACAGCAACTGTTGCGGAGGAAATTCAAGCCTTACACAAGGTTGCTGGTGACAAAATCGTGGCTCTTATAAAGGAATCAATAGATCCAAGTGCTCAGAAATTTGTTAATAATTGGAATTTCCCCCCATTCACCGCGGATCGGGCTCAGGGGCTAGGGTTTTCATGTGAGCAGAGTTTTGAGGAAATAATAATTAAACATATAAACAACGAACTAAGTGGAGAGATATTAGGTGCTAAATTATGAATAAGTACGCGGCGGTGACTGGTGCAAATAAAGGAATAGGCAGAGCGACAAGTATCACTCTGGCGAAAAATGGTTGGCAAGTAGCGCTATTAGGTCGCAATATGACAGGTTTGAAAAATGTTGAAAATGAAATTGGCAGCACTGCGCTAGCGGTTGAGTGTGAAGTTAGTGATCGAGCCTCAGTTGCAAATGCTTTCTCAATCATTAAAGAAAAATTTTCACGTCTAGATTTGCTTTTCAATAACGCCGGTGTAGTTATCCCAGGGTCATTACTGGAAGATGTTGATACAGATGACTGGAAGAGAGTCTTTGATATCAATGTTGGTGGCGTGTTTTTTTGTACTCAAGAAGCTTTTTTATTGATGCGGGAGCAGCAACCGCAAGGTGGTCGGATCATAAATAATGGTTCCCTATCTGCACATGCACCTAGACCCAATTCCGCACCCTACACAGCCTCCAAGCATGCGATCACAGGGCTAACCCGTTCAACCTCATTAGATGGCCGAAAATACAATATTGCTTGCGGGCAAATTGACATTGGTAATGCTGATACTGGAATGGCAAGTATGCAACGAGTTGGGGCTCCACAGGCAAATGGCGATATTCTTGCCGAGCCAGTCATTGATGCTCAAATAATCGCAGATTCAGTATTACACATGGCATCTCTTCCTTTAGATGCCAATGTTCAGTTTATAACAGTAATGGCAACAAAAATGCCTTACATTGGAAGAGGTTAATCAAGATTTACCTACTAAATTTAGCAGTGGATAGAATTAATAATATTCAGTATGGTTATTGCTACAGACTTTATATAACTTAGCCTCACGATAGATAGTCTTAACCAACATCAAACAATGCCTTGCAGTTTGTGGTGGCAGTGAGATTAACTTCCTTTGAAGTACTACAACATCAACCTCATCTAGGCTCATAGAGCCAATCACAGGCATGAGATGGCGTTTATATAACCGCTTGTAATCGTGCAGGATTTTAGGTCTAACATTTATAACATTCCAAACAGTATCTACCCATTCATTAACTAGCTTTTTCTCTAACCTTCCCTCAAGGAAGGACTCACTGATTCCTACTCACCAAGTCTTACGACTTTTTAGAGCAGTAAACCAATCTCACTTACGCTCATAAGTGGGTTGTGAGGGATTCGAACCCCCGACCCGGTGATTAAGAGTCCGCCCTAATTTATTTCTAGGCGTGTATTAACGTATTTCAGTTATGAGTTACACGCTTAGGCATAAGGGTAAACGTGTAGGGGTGTTAGCACGGTGTTAGCACGGTTAAGGATTACGGTAAATTCGTTAATAGGCAAGTAGAGAGCTTTTAATTGGAGTTAATAGAGCAGAGCTCTAACGAGCAGTAGATAAATACTCTTTAAGGGTTTGATTTTCTAGTGAGATCTCAATCAGATGGTATTTAACCACATCACCAATTGAAACAATTGAGAGTAGATCACCCTTCTCATCAACTACTGGTACATGCCTAATTCGCTTCTCAGTCATCATCGACATAATCTCAGCCACGGAAGCTTCTGGGCGGCAGGTAAAGACCCCAACTGTCATGATATCTCGAACATGAAGATCTTCAATCCTCTTACTCTTGCCAGAAAGTGATCGCACCACATCTCGTTCTGAGACGATACCATCAATTACTTTACTATCTGCTGACACCACCAAAGCGCCCACATTAAATGAATTAAGGCACTTTAATAAATACTCCACAGTGTCATTAGCCTTTATTGTTCGGACCTGCTTCTCTTTAATAATAGATTCAATCCTCATTGCACTCCTCACCTTTAACGTAAACTCATACTTCTCCTAGCAGGTCAATAAAGCAAGAGAGAAAGAGAAACTACTTTGGTGTATCTACTTTGTTTAGGGAACAGGTTCATCAGCACCCTCCTAGAAGCCTTCTGACCTGGCTCCAGGCGCCCTGGGTCAAACTATTTTTCGGGTACTTCATACTCAAAAGCCACGGACAGCCAATTGATACAGGTACACCTACTCACTTATTCGGTAAGTTGTTAAAACTATCTGGATTAAGGCATACCCGACTTAATGACTTACGCCATTTACACGCCACCGAGCTACTTAGATTAGGTGAACCCTTACACGTCGTAGCTAATCGCCTAGGCCATAAGGACGCTATGGTCACGGCAACGATTTACGCTCACGTTACAGACGAACAAGGAGAAAGCGCTTCTAATACTTTCGCTAACGGAATTCGTTTAGCTAATTAGGGTGTTAGCAAAGTGTTAGCACGGATATGCAGTAATACAGTAAAGAATTAAATTAGTTCTTAAATTACGCGTAACTCGGAGTGGGTTGTGAGGGACTCGAACCCCCGACCCGGTGATTAAGAGTCTGGCCTAGTAAGTTCCTACGCGTGCCCCTATGTGTCCAGTGTTTAACGTTTAAGCGTGAATTGTCCCTTGATGTCCCTCCTAATGTCTAGAGGTGTTAGGGGATTGTTAGGGGATTAATATCCTGGCGATACCACAGGAGTTTTGTGGGAAGACAATCAGATTGTTGAGTGGTAACTCGACCATAAATGGGTTTTTTGATTTAAATTAGGAAATTTTTGTCATAAAGTTTACCTTGATGCCGTCTACTGTCAGTTCTGGCGCATCTGCAATTATCGCTCTTACGTACGGTGTCTGATCGTGAAAAGCAAGCGCTTCAGCGTTTTTCCAGCCCTCTAAGAAATAGAAAATTGTTGAATCCTTGCTATCTACGTGCAAGTTATAAAAAAGATTTCCCTCTTCTTTGGAAGTGAATTCAACCATTTCCAGAAGACGCGCCTTCAGCACTTCTAGCTTTTCTTTTTTCGCCTGAAAGCGGGCGCACATGATTATTTCCTGGTTAGACATTAATAGCCTCAATTCACAATATGTGGGCGTAGTGTTTTGTAGGCTATTTGCAAACCAACTTTGATCTTTTCCTCAGTTCCGCCCCACAACGGGTCTTCGTGTTCAACTGACAATGTTCCGTTAAAGCCACCTTCATACATAACATCAATTAATCTGCGCCAATCAACATCGCCTAGGCCAGGGACCCTGTAACGCCACCAACCAACATCCCAAGGATTTTCTCGTATTACAGATTTACCAGGGTATCCATAGAAATTTCTTTGAGATGTATTCACCTGAATGTCCTTCGCTTGGGCATGAGGAATACGATCTATATACGGCTTAACTGCTTCAATCGGATCGATGCCCATCCACACGAGGTGTGACGGATCATAATTCAAATACAAACCAAGGTTAAACATCCATTCCCAAAGTTCTGGTGAGTACGCCAAGTTGCCCGGATAGCCATCTGGATGCCAACCCTCCATTACGCAGTTCTCAATTATTATCTTCACACCTTTAGAGTCGGCGTGCTTTACCAGTGGTGCAAAAACATCCTTGGCCATTGCCAGATTTTCACGCACTGGCTTATTCCAATCTCGCCCCACAAATGTGCCCACTGTTTCAACCCCTAAAGCCGCTGCAGTATCAATACATTTTATTAAGTGCGAATTAATGGCATCGCGCGAGTTTTGATCTGGGTGTAAATTATTATCATAGAAAGCTAGTGACGATAAAGTTAGATTCCTGCTTCTAAAAATACTTTTTACAGAGGTCAGATAATCTGCATCGGTGGACTCTGCATTAATGTGGGTCGCAATAAAGGGTCTTTCGCCCAAATCTGGCCAAGCGGCAACCTCTAAGGATTGAAAACCTTCTTGAACTGCAAAATCTGCAATTTGTTCCAGAGTTAGTTTTGGTAAACATGCTGTTAGGAAGCCAAGTTTCATTTAATCTCCACCCAATTTCCAGATTTCGCAGAAGTTAAAACCGCTTCAGTTAATTTCGCAGCCCTAAGGCCATCATTGAAATTCGGGAGGCCATCAACAACTGCTCCGCCAATAGTCCGATAGGTGTCACTCACAAAGGAATTAAAGCAGTCCTGATATCCCTGCGGGTGCCCCGCTGGAAGAATTGAATATGACTTGGCGCTCGCTGACTCTTCGGCTACTCCACGCATAACAATTTGATTGGAGGCAAGCCCTCCGATCCACAACGAATCTGGCGCTTCCTGATCGAAGACAAAACTCTCACTTGGGCTTTCAAAAGAAAACCACAATTTGTTCTTTCGGCCAGCAGATACTTGGCTCAGGACTAATGATCCTTGTGCCCCCTTGTCAGTTCTAAAAATCATCGTTGCACCGTCTTCGGTATCTATTTCAATCTTGTCACCACGGTTTTGAAATACTTTCATTAACTGTGCGTTGATATGCGTGATCCGGTGCCCCGTCACGAATTCAAGAAGATCACACCAGTGAACTCCGATATCGCCAAATGCACGGGAAGGACCACCAATATTCGAATCTAGGCGCCAATTAACAGTTGTTTCACGAGAAAGCCAATCTTGTAAATAATAACCATGAAGTAAATTCAAGGGCTCCTTCAAATGCGAAACTCTCGAGCGAGCTTCCCGGACTGATGGGTGATAGCGATAGACAAATGGAACTGTAGCTACGACCTCATTCAATTGTGCAAGATCATTCAGGTACTGGGCTTCAACTACCGAAGTTGCCAAAGGTTTTTCACAAATAACGTGTTTTCCCGCCTTGATTACCTGTTCGGCTAATTCAGCATGGAAAATATTAGGAGTACATATGTGGATCACGTCGATATCGTCGTCATTTAACATCTCATCGATGCTCAGTGCTTTTGCTATTCCCATTTTTAACGCTGCCGCTTTAGCTTCTTCTATGGTTTTCGCCGCAATAGCAGTTACTAAACCACCAGCAGCCCTAATAGCGCGAACGTGTACTTCGCCAATGAATCCAAAGCCAATTACGCCAGCATTTATCGCTAGTTGTGGAGTAAATGTAACTTCTTCCCGTGAAAATGTAGTCGTCATTCTATTTCTTTTTCGCTAACGCAACCGCAAGAATAATTATTAATCCTCGAACAATTTGTTGTTGGCTTACTGGGAGGCCTGCAAGAATCAGCCCATTATTGATCAACCCAACCAATAAAGCGCCAAAAAAAGTTCCAATTATTCTTCCACGTCCACCAAACAAACTTGTGCCACCCAAAATAACAGCTGCGATGGCGGAGAGTTCATCGCCTGCACCCCATTCGTATCGACCTGTTTGTAAACGTCCTGCGTACAAGAGTCCAGCGATTGAGGCGACGACGGATGAAATCAACATAACTTTGAACTTTACATTCTTGGTATTTATGCCGTTGAACTCCGCAGCATCACGATTTCCACCTGTAGCAAGAACGCGTCGACCAAATGTAGTTTTTGTAAGAGTAATCCAACCAATTATTACTGCTGTAAAGCTCCA
>DDZI01000074.1:17841-18840 GCA_002346305.1 Actinobacteria bacterium UBA3012
AAGATTGGGATTGGATAATAATTTGTGACTAAAGCTGCAAATCCAATAGCGACACCTTGCATACCAAGTGTGACTAAGAAACTAGGAATTCCAACATGTGCTACTAAAAGTCCATTAAGAGACCCAACTACAAACCCAATGGCAAGTCCCCCAAGAATTCCTTGAATTAAGCCGTGGTCACGTAACATAATCGCTCCAACCACACTAGCCAAACCGGCTACGCCACCGATAGATAGATCTATCTCGGCGGCAGAGATAACAAAAGTCATAGCAACGGCCATCACAGTGATTGTCGCAGTTTGGCGGAAAATATTGAGCAAGTTATTCGATTGCAAAAATCCATCGTCATGTAATAGGAACGCGAAGAGCAAGAAAATTGCGGCAAACATCCAATAAATCAGTGTCGCACGTATATCGATTTTCTTGAGATTAGCTAGAATCATACTTTTATCCCTTGAACGATCATTTGTAGATGGTCTTCATCTCTGATATTTTTACGGTCTAATTCTTCAGCAACCTCGCCTTTTCTTATCACGAGAATTCGATCGCAAACCCCAAGCAATTCAGGTAGTTCTGACGAAATAAGAATCACAGATTTCCCTTCCGCTGCAATAGCTCGAACTAATTTCATGATTTCAACTTTAGTTCCAATATCAACTCCAACTGTTGGTTCATCCATAAGAACGATCTTTGGATTAGTAGCCATCCATTTAGCAATAACCACTTTTTGCTGATTGCCTCCCGAAAGCAGGCGAACTTCCCTGTTTGCTTCAGGCGGCCTAACTTCGAAACTTTCGATTGAATCTCTAACTACGTTATTTATCATAGAAAAACTGAGGAAATTCAGATGTGAAAGTGAGGACAAATTTGCAGCCAAAATGTTTTGTTTGACAGAATGCTCCATCACTAGGCCTTGACGGCGACGATCTTCTGGAATCAAGGCAAATCCGTGTGCGATTGCCTCACGCGGATTTTTTATTACTACATCCTGTCCATCAA
>DDZI01000051.1 GCA_002346305.1 Actinobacteria bacterium UBA3012
GTTTAGGTGCACCAATTAATGCAACTCCTGGCCAATCTGTTACTGCAGCCAAATTGTCAGGAAAGAACATCCATGAGTGCGGGGCGATATGTGATGCCAACATTGATTCATAAGTTGCCATAGCACCTACTGAGACTGTTGCTCGCAACTGATCGGCTGAAGTTGTCGCATGTAAATAAATAGCCCGACACCCTCCCCCAGAAAGTCCGACGGCCGAAATTGAATCAGTGAATTCAGGAAGGGTGTGTGCGACTGCAAGGGCAACTCGATCATCGAAGTTAAGTAACCCTGCAAGTGTTGCACCGAACAAACTTAAATATTTAGACAGGGCCATTGACTCATGCATTACCGACAAAAGTTCATAATCATCTGAACCCAAAACTTCTTTTAGCCGGTTAGGCATAACTTCTTCAGGGAATCGACGTGATCCCCACATAAATGCATCAAATGCTAAAACTGCAAAGCCGCGTTTTGCCAATTCATTTGCAGGTGCTTGATTTCCGTAATGATCACGTTTCACCCATTGCAAATGTTCTGGAAGTTCGGCCCCACCTGCGACTAATTTTTCTTTTCCAAACTCTTTTACATCATCATGGCTGTGCAGAAATAGCGCTCCAGGAAGCGGGGTCGTTACTCCCTCAGGAGTTAATAGATAAGCCTGCGTCCTTGGTCCCCATCCAACATTCCAACTAATCTCGGAAATGGTGACACCTTCGTGATTCCATTTTTTCCCACGGAGGATTTGAAAATCAGTCGGAAATTTTGGCAACTTTCCTAAATGCGAAAGCAGTTGAGCAGTATTTATCTGAGGTTCACTTGGAGGGGCGAAACCAAGGGCGGCTGGTAAGTCGCTAAATGCCCCTAAGTCCCCGGAATTCCCTATTGCCATGGTGCAAACTTACTGTGACCCATGTCGGGCACTGCTAAAAGCCTCGGTTTTGGGAGTGCAGATGCAAATGATTTGCATTAACATTGAGGGGTGCACATACCTGACGGCTTTATCGATATTCCGACCTCTGCTGGAGCAGGCTTGCTGACCATGGCCGGATTAGCGGTCACCCTGAAATCAGCTAAAAACAAGTTAGATGAGCGCTCCGCACCTCTAATTGGATTAGTCGCCGTCTTCATCTTTGCAGTGCAAATGCTTAATTTCCCAGTGGCGGCCGGCACCTCAGGCCACCTCCTTGGCGGCGCACTTGCGGTGGTCCTAGTTGGTCCCTACGCGGCAACGCTGGCTTTAACTGTGGTTTTACTTATCCAGGCCTTACTTTTTGCAGACGGCGGTCTCACTGCACTTGGGTTAAATATTTTCAACATGGGCTTTGTCGGCGTATGGGTTAGCTACGCAATCTTTGTTTTGATTTACAAAATACTTGCCAAATTTGGCTCACAGAAAACCAGCGTAGTGATTGCCGGTTCGATCGCTGCCTTTATCTCAGTCCCAGCCGCTGCTTCTGCATTTGTATTTCAATATTGGATCGGTGGAGTTGCAACTTATTCGACCACCACAGTTCTTGGAGCGATGGTTGGAACTCATATTTTGATAGGTGTTGGTGAAGCGATTATCACCTTCCTAACCATCTCTGCGGTGATTTCAACTCGAAAAGATTTAGTCTATGGAGCAAATAAAATTTCCACGAAAGGTGCTAAATCATGATTGAACAAAGTAATAAAAAGTTTTATTTAGTATTTTTGTTAGTCACGATTGGGCTCGCTGGAATTGTTTCTTTCTACGCTTCCTCCTCTCCAGATGGATTAGAAAAAGTTGCCGAAGATGTTGGATTCATTGAAACCGCACAAGACCACTCGCTCGATAATTCAGCGCTTGCAGATTACGGTGTCGCTGGAATCGAAAATGAACGGCTTTCAGTTGGAATTGCCGGGATTATTGGCGTAATTGCAACTGGAGTACTTATGTATTTGATTATAAAATTTATCTCTAGAAAAAAGCCTTAAAATTTTACGCCAAGAAACCACTACTCAAGAGCAACACGATCATCATCATGGCCATGATGTCGGTGAGCGTCTTTATATCCATAAGCATTCTGCTCTACACCGATTTCCGGCACATTTAAAAATACTTTCGGCTTTTTCTTCGCTGATAATTATAGTTCTAACTCCTCTTGGCAATTGGCCAGCACATGTATTTTATTTCTTTGCGATTTTTTGCCTTATAAAGATTTCTAAGGTTCCAATTTTCAAGGTGCTAAAGCGTGCCACTATAGAAATTCCTTTTATCTTTTTTGCAATACTCATGCCATTTATAAGCGGAGTTAAAGATCTTGATTTAGGTCCAATAGCAATATCTAGCGAAGGTGCTTATGCGGGCGGCTCAATAATTGTAAAAGCTACAGCCGGAACCTTGATCTCGGTACTACTTGGAGCCACGACAACTGTGCGAAGTTTGCTCCGTGGATTCACTAAATTGAGAATGCCATCTTTGTTAGTTCAAATTGCAACTTTTATGCTCAGGTATGTAAATGTAATCTCTGCAGAGAGCGAACGAATGGAAGTTGCCCGTCAATCGCGCGGTTTTATAGCGACCGGACCAAAACATTGGAAAGTTCTGGCACAAGCAGCCGGAACATTATTTATTAGATCTTATGAACGTGGTGAGAGAGTCCATTTAGCGATGTTGAGTCGCGGTTATGTCGGCAATCTTCCAGATTTTGAACCAGGGCCAGTAGATAAGAAGGATTTAGCTCGAGCAATAATCTTGCCCTTAACCTTTTCGATTGCAGCAGCTTTAAATCTTATTTATTCAATGAATTTTCAGTGAAAGGGTTAGGTAATGGAATCTCCTAAGTTAAAAGTCAGTGGGTTGGGATATTCATATCCTGATGGAAATCAGGCTTTGGATAATATTGATCTGGTCGTTAATGCTGGCGAGCGTGTTGCACTACTTGGACCAAACGGTGCCGGTAAAACCACTCTTGTGATGCACTTAAATGGCATTTTGCATGGAGGTAAAGGCTCTATTGAAATTGATGGTTCCAGAATCGATCCAAATCAAAATACCTCTTTGCTCGCTGCTCGCCAAAAAGTCGGAATAGTCTTTCAAGATCCAGATGACCAATTATTTATGCCAACTGTTGGTGAAGATGTTGCCTTCGGCCCTTACAACATGGGACTTCGCGG
>DDZI01000077.1:0-2406 GCA_002346305.1 Actinobacteria bacterium UBA3012
AATCCCGCAGCAACCGCCAACAAGATATAAAAAATTATGAAAGTAACAAAGCGAACTCGTGATTCTCTTGGAATAGTAATCAAGTGATCAATTGCGCCATGTGGAATGCCAATCAAAAGAGCAATTACCGCAATAATTATCTGTCCCGATAAAGGGAGTTCAAAGGAAATCAGTTCAAAGATACCAAAAGTAATGATCGCTCCAACGACCGCAATTCGAGAAGAGCGTGAGGCGAGTTCATAGACTCTCGAAAGACCGATATCCATGAGGCTAGGTTATGGGAAATAAGAGAAATTTGGGAGAGAATTAGTCGTGGCCCAATTCAATTACTTGATGGTTCTCGGATTTATTGGGGCATGTGCGATTTTTGTGAATTTTGGATTTAAGCTGCGAATTAGTACTAAGTGGAAACTCTTTCTCTTGACCGATGCGGTCATTTTGGCAATTTATCTTGCATGGGATTTTTGGGCTGTATCCAAAGGAAGTTGGTATTTTGACCCGGAGCAAGTAGTTGGGCTTTACATATTTTCACGTTTACCAATCGAAGAAATTCTATTTTTCATAATAGTTCCGTTAATGGTTGTCTTAACCTACTTAGCATTGATTAAGTTAAGTAAACCTTCAAGCAAAGCGAAGAAGTAAATGATTTACGCTGACGTTGCACTAAACGCTGTTATGGTAGCAATTATTTTAGATTTATACATATTGCGTTCACAAATGATGACTCGCAAGATATTTTGGAAAACTTATTTCTTGATATTACCTTTTCAACTATTAACTAACTGGTGGCTAACTTCCAACAACATAGTTATGTATTCAGAAGGTGAAATAATTGGAACAAGAGTTGCTGGTGCCCCATTGGAAGATTTGTTATTTGGATTTTCAATGATCTTGTTAACATTATCGTCCTGGGAATTTTTTGCTAAACGTATTTCACCTGATAAAGTTGTTAAGTGACTTACTCGCCAAACACTGCAATTTACCTACAAGGTTTTGGCGGTTTTTTAACAGTACTTATTTTGATCCTGATCTTGAAATGGGCATTCCCCACAAAAAAAGACCCCATAGAGGCTGCACGCCAACGGGCGATCAAGAAATCCCTGCGAAGGCTCAAAAGGAAGTAATTAGCCTCGGTTACCCGGTTACCTGGAGCCGCTTGGAGCCGGAAATAGCTTCGAACTCAGCAAAATCTCAGCAAATCAGGTTCAACCCAGGTATGCGAAGGCTGACGTGTGCCTTTAGTATTTAACTAAGAGGGCGAAACCTCTTGCAGGTAATTTAGCTAAAAGGAGAAAAATCAATGCAAAGTTCAAACCCTGTCTTAGGGCGGGCGTTTCCCAAGAAAGGCTATGCAGCGCAGCCTCCACTTTTTGGAAGCCGCACAGATGATGCGTTAGAAAATATCTACAACGCACCAAGTGCATCACCACTTCAAACAGGTCGCATGACGATCGAAGATGTTGTCGCGCGCACCAGCTTTCTCTTTGCAATTCTTGTAGCAGTTGGCGGTGCCGCTTGGTACTTCAACATGGGCATGGGTGTAATGCTTGTTGGATTCATCGGCGGATTTATTCTTGCCATGGTTAATATATTTTCAAAAACCGTACGTCCAGCTCTAATCATTGCTTATGCCGCATTTGAAGGATTAGCACTTGGAACTTTGAGTAACTTTTACGAGACCATCTATCCAGGAATCGTAAGTCAAGCTGTAATCGGAACTCTTGCAGCATTTGCCGGCGTGCTATTTATGTATCGAAGCGGAAGATTGCGCGCTACACCTAAGTTCACTCGTGTACTTATGGGTGCAGCAATTGGATACATTGTTTTGGGATTGGTAAGCCTCATCTCTTCATTCTTTGGAGTAGGTGGCGGATACGGTTTCTATGGAACTGGAATTGGATTACTACTTGCAGTTGCTGGAGTAGTCATTGCAAGCCTTTTCCTAGTACTTGATTTTGATCAAATCGAAAACGCAATTCGCTCAGGAGTCCCTGAGACTGAATCTTGGCGTGCAGGTTTCGGATTGATGGTCACATTAGTTTGGCTATATCTTGAAATTTTAAGATTGCTTTCAATATTGCGCCGCGACTAAATACTTAACTTAACAAAAAAGACCACTAGAAATAGTGGTCTTTTTTATTTTGATCTAAGGCTCGTAAACTGCTGGTAAATGTGATTTGCGGGTTTCTGGAAGATTAAAGGTTCGAATTAGTGCAGGTAAAAAGATCAGTGCGGCAGTTAAGAATGCAGCTTTATAAGAGGCGTGATCGGCAATAAAACCAAGTGCTATTGGTCCGACAATCATTCCAAAATCACTACCCATTTGCCAGAGCGCTACAACCTTGCCGCCGCGCCCACGGATAATGTCTCCTACAAGTGCAGCCGGAGCACTTCCCAAGAATGCAC
>DDZI01000077.1:2628-3017 GCA_002346305.1 Actinobacteria bacterium UBA3012
TTCTTTCGGCCTTGCTTATCTACAAATCTTCCAGCCGGAAGCAAAATCAAACCTTGCATCAATGTTGCAGCCGCCATACCGGCGCCAATTGCTGCAGGGCCACGTCCTAAGCCTTCAGTAACGAATAGTGGAATTAAGGAGTTGCGCATACCAAAGACTGCCCAACCAGTTCCGATCGAGCAAAGAACTGCAACTTGATATGGGTGCATCCGAATTGCTTCACGGATAGTGGTTTGTTCGAAAGAAGCACTACTGCCATGAGTTGAATCAAATTCACTTTTATGTAAAAAAATCAAGGTAACTATTCCACCAGCGATTACACCACCAGCGTAAACGAAAAATGGTGCACGAAGTGAAATTGCGGAGAGGATGCCACCAAAAAGTGGACC
>DDZI01000009.1:0-5619 GCA_002346305.1 Actinobacteria bacterium UBA3012
CGACGCTTCTTTGCGGCATGAACACCGCGCTTAACTCTTGCCATCTAGATCAACCTTCCCTTACTTCAAACGGAGTAGACGCTTGGCGGTATTTGTAGTTGCATCATTAGCAACAACATCACCGGAGAGACGACGTGTGCGACGTGAACTCTTGCCTTCTAGAAGGTGGCGCTTTCCAGCGCGCTCGCGCATAATTTTTCCGGTTCCAGTTACCTTGAACCGCTTCTTTGCCCCACTATGGGTTTTCATCTTAGGCATATCTACTCTCCTGCTTTCTACTTAAATCTGTTCCGGTGAATTCTGGGTTGAATTCTCGGCTGAATTTTGAGCGGCTTGTCTAGCTGCTCTTGCTTCAGCAACTGCTTCGTTCTTGCGCTTTGTTGGCGCTAGAACCATCACCATATTGCGACCATCGAGTTTTGGTGCAAACTCAACAGTTGCGCAATCAACTACATCCTCTGCCAGTTTCACTAACAAGCGATAACCGGTATCTGGACGAGCTTGCTCACGACCGCGAAACATCATCGTCACTTTGACCTTGTCCCCTCCGCGAAGAAAACGTTCGATATGAGCTTTCTTGGTCTCATAATCGTGCGTATCAATCTTTGGGCGCATCTTCATCTCTTTAATCAAAACATGTGTTTGGTTCTTTCGCGCACTTCTCGCTTTTTGAGCGATCTCGTACTTGAATTTTCCAAAATCCATAATTTTGCAAACAGGTGGATCAGCTTCCGGTGCGATCTCGACTAAATCTAGATCTGCATCAATTGCCATTTGAATCGCCTCAGCTATTGCGACGATTCCGATCTGTTCGCTATTTGGTCCAATTAATCGAACAGCAGCAACTCGGATTTGATCGTTGATGCGGGGTTCTGCGCTGATAAGTGCTCCTCTGTCCCTTGCTACTGTGAATGCAAAGCAGGAGGAGACCCATTCAAACCGCTATGCCTTTAGGCCAGACGGTGGGAGTGAACTCCACTTGCTATGAGCCCAGGGGGTAACCCGAACTGCTCGAATCCTACCTGAGCCCACCCTTTAAACCAATTCCAGCCTTTTGTGAACTAAGCGCCCATTCCATGAACGCCGCCATCTACATGGATGATCTCCGCTGTGGTTTTTGGGAACCAATCTGAAAGTAGAGCCACTGTGGCTTGGGCTGCTGGAGTTGGGTCGGAAACATCCCATTTCAGAGGAGCTCGTTCATTCCAGACTGATTCAAACTCTTCAAATCCGGGTATTGATTTTGCTGCCATAGTTTTAATCGGACCTGCTGCAATCAAATTAACTCTGATATTTCTTGGACCAAGATCTCTGGCTAAATAACGACTAGTTGATTCAAGGGCTGCTTTTGCAACGCCCATCCAGTCATATTTTGGCCAAGCAACAGTAGCGTCAAAATCTAAACCAACTATTGATGCGCTTTCTCCAAACAACGGAAGCGCTGCCATCGATAAAGATTTAAATGAATAAGCAGAAACATGTAGGGCTGTAGCAACATCTTCCCATTCAGTGTTTAGAAAATTTCCACCTAATGCAGCCTCTGGCGCAAATCCAATTGAATGCACTAAGCCATCCAACCCAGAAAGATGTTTTTTAACTTCGCCCGCTAGATTCTCTAGATGCTCTTTATTTGAAACATCCAGTTCGATGACAGGGGCAGTTTTTGGCAATCTAGTTGCAATCCTTTGAGTAATGCTCATTGCACGCCCAAAAGAAGAAAGTACGATTTCTGCACCTTCTTCTTGGGCAATTTTTGCAACATGAAAAGCTATTGAAGAATCAGTAAGTACTCCAGTTACTAAAATTCTTTTGCCATCTAATATGCCCATTTGATTAATGCCCCATTCCTAATCCACCATCAACCGGAATTATTGCGCCCGTAATGTAAGCAGCTGCAGGTGACGCTAAGAAAACCGCGACATCACCAATTTCTTCAACAGAAGCGAAACGGTTTAGGGCAACCGCATTAAGAATTTCTTCTCTTCGATCTGCAGTTAAATCTCCGGTCATTTCAGTTTCAACAAATCCTGGTGCAATCACATTTGCCGTAATAGATCTTGATCCCAATTCCCTAGCAATAGATCGCGCCATACCAACTAATCCGGCTTTAGTCGCTGCGTAATTAACTTGACCAGCAGATCCAATAGAACCGACAACGGAACCTATGAGAATAATTCTTCCCTTTTTAATTTTCAACATTCCTTTTGATGCGCGTTTAGCGCAGTAAAAGGCACCTTCGAGATTAGTCGAAACTACGTCTCTAAAATCGTCGTTACTCATTCGTAACATTAAATTATCTTTGGTTATACCTGCATTCGCGACAAGAACTTCAACACTTCCCCACTCTTTTTCAATCAAATCAAAGGCGGCATCGACACTAACCGGATCTCTCACATCAATTTGCACATCTTTTAGAACACTTGGAAGTTCACTTGGACGGTGCGGGCTTCTATGTCCAGCAATGACAACATCCCCTTGCGACGCGAAAGCATGGGCGATCGCTGCGCCGATCCCGCGATTTGCGCCTGTGACCAGGACTACACGACTCATAGAAGAAAACTTACTCGTTACTGGTGCGTAAATAGGCATCTAAAGGTGCGTCATACGTAAAAACTCTCTAGCGTTACCTCTATGGACTCCTCAAATGAAGAAATCTTCTCGATTACAAATGCCCAGAAAGGGCTAGCCGAGGATCAATCCGGTCGTCAACGCAGGTATTTATTTTCTATGATTATCCGAACGGTCTGCTTTTTACTAACCCTAGTTTTGCCAGACCCTTACCGCTGGTTTACTTTAGCGGGAGCCGTATTTTTGCCTTACATTGCAGTGGTTATTGCAAATGCAGGGCGTGAGAGTATTAGAAAACCACAAGCATTACATGCACCTGATCGACGAGCTATATCGAATAATGAAGATTAAGAGTTTTCTTTACCCTAAATCAATTGCAATCACGTTATTAGCTATTTTCGGAATTTATATTTGTGTCACCGCTGCCCAATGGCAATTTAATCGCGGTCAGAGTCGTCAGGCTGAAAATGTAAGAGTCAAACAACTGCTGACTCAAACTCCTATAACATTAGATGCAAATGCAAATTATCCAACGTGGAGTAAAGTAAAGATAAAGGGCAAATTTGACAGTAATCATGAAATCTTAGTCAGAGGAAAATACCGCTCAGATAAGTATGGTTTTGATGTACTGACACTTTTTCGCCCTAGTAGTACTAAACCCATTTGGGTAGATCGTGGTTGGGTAGAAGCCATTGGGGATGCCACCGAAATTCCAATTCCTCCTTCCGCGCCCACTGAAAACTTAGAAATAATTGGAGTCCTAAGAGCTTTCGATGAGAAAGAAAGCACTACTGGCTCATTGATCGCTTTGCCTGCGCCAAAAGTAGGAAGAATTCAAATATCAAAGTTAGACGAAAACTTTAGTTCACCAAGATTTGAAATGTACCTGCAATTAACAAGCGACCTAGGAGATTCACCGATCCCTGCCGCTCTTCCAACTTTTAGTGATGGCCCACATTATGCATATTCATTTCAATGGTCATTTTTCGTGCTATTGATTTTGGGAGGAAGATTTTTAATAGGTCGTGAAGAGTTAAGAAGTAAATTGTCGAGCGTACAACTCTGAATACAGTCCACCAGTACTAATCAATTCTTCGTGTGTTCCACGTTCGACAACTTTACCCTCTTCAATAACCAAAATTTGATCAGCTGAAATAATTGTTGAAAGTCGATGAGCGATAACTAGGCTAGTTCTGTCCTTGAGTACTTCTCGAATAGCACTTTGTACCAACGCTTCATTTTCTGAATCAAGGTGAGCAGTTGCCTCATCAAGTAAAACTATTTGTGGATCTTTCAATAACAATCTAGCAATAGCTAAGCGTGCTTTTTCCCCACCTGACAATCTATAACCACGCTCTCCAACCATGGTGTCCACCCCGTTTGGCAAAGACAGAATTAAATCCCAAATCTGTGCTGATCGACATGCGGCCTCTATTTCACTAGCCGTTGCATCAAGTTTTGCATACCTAAGATTTTCGTCAATCGTGTCATGAAACAGATGTGGGTCTTGCATAACTGAACCAATTGCATGACGAAGAGAATCTAGTTTTAAGTCACGTACATCAATTCCATTAACTGAAATTGAACCACTAGAAACATCAAACAATCTTGGCAGCAAAGAAATAATAGTAGTTTTCCCTGCACCTGATGGTCCGACCAGAGCAACCATCTGCCCTGGTTCTACAGTAAAGGAAATTTCCTTTAGCACTTCCCCTGATGCGATCGTTTCACTTTTAGCAGCACTCTCAAGCGATGCGAGTGAAATCTCATCTGCTCTTGGATAGGTGAATGCCACTTTATCAAAAACGATTTTTGGAGAAGTGTTAGGTAGATCCTTTGGGTTACTGCCATCACGCACCATTGGCTCTAAATCCAAAACTTCGAAAACTCTTTCAAATGAAACCAGCGCCGTCATTACATCTACGCGAACATTAGCCAAAGCAGTCAACGGGCCATAAAGCCGGGCCAGAAGTGCCGAAAGTGCGAGCAAGGTACCCACTGACATACTTTTAGAAATAACTAACTGCCCACCTACTCCATAAGTGATAGCGGTTGCTATTGACGCGACTGTCATTAAGCCAACAAAAAATAATCTGTTTAGAAATGCCATCTGTATTCCAATATCAGCCACTCTTCGAGCCTTTTTACGAAAGGTTTTTGATTCTTTGTCGTAACTGCCATAAAGCATGACTAGCAGTGCGCCTGAAACGTTAAATCTTTCATTCATGGTCGCGCCCATTTCGGCATTCCCTGACATGGCATCCCGAGCCAAACCTTGAATTTTCTTTCCAATCCAACGGGATGGAATTAGAAACATCGGCACTAGCACCAGTGAGATGACGGTTATTTTCCAAGAGAGAAAAAACATCGCTCCAAGAACCAAGACAACACTTAGGCCATTTGAAACCACGCCTGATAATGTCGAAGTAAATGCCTGCTGAGCTCCCATTACATCAGAGTTAATCCGCGATATCAACGCTCCGGTTTGAGTTCGAGTGAAGAAAGCAATTGATTGTCTTTGTACATGATCGAATACTTGCGAACGAAGATCGTAGATCAATCCTTCGCCAACTCTAGAACTTAGATACCGTCCAATTAAACTAACGGCAGATTCGAGCAAGGCTAATCCGGCGATAATAAACGCGAGTGTTGTAATCAGCTTTCCATTTTGGAGCAAGACACCTTTATCTATAAGTCTTGCGAATAGCAGAGGCGTTGCGATTACAAGTACAGAATCAATGATTACAGTGAATATAAAAATAGATATTTGCTTTTGATACGGTTTTGCAAAGTTGAAAATTCTCTTAATTGTTCCTGGTTTTAAAGATACATTTTTGACTGATTGATCTTGCGTCATTGCACGCAAAGTCATCCAAGGTGCATGCATCGACATTTCGTTAACCCTATACGGTGAATCCCAGAGCGCGTAATTGCTCTCTTCCTGAATCAGTTATCTTGTCAGGTCCCCAAGGTGGCATCCACACCCAGTTGATACGCACATCATCAGACAGCCCATCTAATGCACGTCTAGTTTGATCTTCAATCACATCT
>DDZI01000009.1:5708-6314 GCA_002346305.1 Actinobacteria bacterium UBA3012
GGACATGCCGCTGAAGTAAGTGTCATGTCCAATGTGCAGATATTTGCATCATCAATACTTACGCCATAAACCAATCCGAGATCCACAACATTAATTCCTAATTCTGGATCTACAACATCTTTCATTGCTTCAGTTAGATCTTCAACAGATGCGGTCATTTACTTCCTCCAGCTCTCAAGAGCGCGTCTTTCAGCGCCATCCAACTTAGCAAGGCACACTTTACCCGGGCTGGGTAACGTGCAACCCCTGAAAATGCAACGGCATCCTCTAGCTCTTCCTCATCTGCTTCAACTTGGCCTTTACCTTGCATTAATTCTAGGAAAGATACTTCTAATCCCAAGGCTTTTTCGATGGAAACACCTTGTGTCAACTCGCTCATGACAGATGAACTAGCTTGAGATATTGAGCAACCAACACCATCCCAACTCAGTTGCTTTATAATTTGATTTTCAACCTGCACTCGAAGGGTTATTTCATCGCCACAGCTGGGATTATTATGATGGACTTCCACTGAGTAGGCGTCTTGCAAAACTTTATTTTTCGGCCGCTTGTAATGATCAAGAATAATTTCTTGATAAAGGGATTCTAGACTCATCGTTAAACCTT
>DDZI01000009.1:6479-9113 GCA_002346305.1 Actinobacteria bacterium UBA3012
ATCTAGAAAAATATCGACTTCTTCTGGAGTGTTATATAAATAGAACGAAGCTCTAGTTGTTGCATTCAATTTCAATTCTTGCATTAATGGCCAAGCACAGTGATGACCGGTCCTAACAGCGATCCCTAAATCATCTAATACTTGCCCAACATCATGTGGATGTACTCCTTCGATAGTGAAAGAGATGGCACTCCCGCGGTTCAGTGAACTTTTCGAACCGATAATTTCCACTCCTGAAGTATTTTTCAATCCGCTTAATGCTCTTTCAACCAGAATTTCCTCATGTTCGTGGATTTTTTTCATCCCTATTTTACTTAAGTAATTTAATGCCGCCCCTAAACCAACTGCTTGCGCCATATTGGGTACGCCCGCTTCAAATTTCTTTGGTGATTTAGCCCATGTCGCGCTTTCGATAGTGGCGCTGTCAATCATGGAACCACCGGTAATCATTGGTTCCATTCTCTCCAGTAATTCACTTCGCCCCCAAAGAACTCCAACACCAGTCGGCCCGACAGCCTTGTGGCCAGAGTAAGTCAAGAAATCCACATCTAAATTATTCACATCAACTGCCATGTGTGGCACAGATTGACAGGCATCTAATAGGACGATGGCTCCAACTTCACGTGCTCTTTTGACTATCGGTTCTAATTGAGTAATTGCTCCTGAAACATTTGATTGATGAGTTATTGCCACGATTTTGGTTTTTTCATTAATTACTGAATCAATATTTGAAATATCTATCTGAGCATCTTTTGTAATACCAAGCCACGTTAATTTGGCTCCGCTTCTTTTCGCTAACTGCTGCCACGGCAAGAGATTCGCGTGATGCTCTAGTTGTGTGACCACAATATTGTGCTCATCCCCTATATAAAACGGATCATTCTTCGGAAGGTGATTTGAGAATCCGTATGAAACTACGTTTATGGATTCGGTAGCACTCTTTGTAAAAACAATTTCTGAACTTTGCGCAGAAATAAAATCTGCAACTATTGCGCGAGCTCCCTCAAATGCATCCGTTGCTTCTTCAGCCAGTAAATGCGCACCTCTATGTGCGGCCGCATTGTGATTTAAATAGAAATTTCTTTCAGCATCTAGAACGCTCAAAGGTTTTTGGCTTGTGGCAGCACTATCTAGATACACCAATTTTTTCCCATTACGTACAGTTCTTCCCAAAATCAGAAAATCTTGACGAATTACATTCGTGTCTAGTAACGCCATTTTATTACTCTTTACGCAGTCGTATATTCGGCGTAACCATTTGCTTCAAGGCGGTCCGCAAGATCTGCTCCACCTTGTTCCACAATTTTTCCGCCTGCAAAAACGTGTACAAAATCCGGCTTTATATATTTTAAGATTCTGGTGTAGTGGGTAATCAGCATTACTCCCATCTCGTTTTTCTCACGAATGCGGTTCACTCCTTCTGAGACAATTCGAAGTGCATCCACATCTAATCCTGAGTCAGTTTCATCCAGGATCGCTATTTTTGGTTTCAGCAATTCAAGTTGCAAAATCTCATGACGTTTCTTTTCTCCGCCAGAGAAGCCTTCATTTACACTTCTTTCAGAGAATGTGGGATCCATCCCTAATGAACTCATGGCATCTTTGACTTCGCCAATCCAAGTTCGAACTTTTGGAGCTTCTCCACGCATAGCCGTGGCGGCAGTCCTTAAAAAGTTTGAAACAGAAACCCCTGGCACTTCAACTGGATACTGCATAGCTAAGAAAATGCCTGCGCGTGCACGCTCATCAACACTCATCTCTAAAACATCAATGCCATCCAGTGTTACTTGGCCGCCAGTGATCGTGTATTTAGGGTGTCCAGCAATTGAGTAGGCAAGAGTGGATTTTCCAGAGCCGTTCGGACCCATGATTGCATGTGTCTCGCCTGATTTGATGGTGAGGTCTACTCCCTTGAGAATTTCAACATCCCCGTTTTCGGTTGTAACGCTTACCTTTAATCCACGAATTTCAAGTGTGCTCATGTATATCCCCGATTAGATTTCCACTGTGACGGAGTCTCCGTCAACATGTATTTCATAAGTTTTGATTGGTGCTACCGCTGGCGGTGTGAGCGCCTCACCCGTGCGCAGGTCAAATTCAGCTCCATGAAGCCAACACTCGATTTTAAAGTTCGAGACATCTCCTTCAGATAGCGAAGCATCTGAATGCGAACATGTGTCATCGACGGCAAAAACCTCATCGCCCACACGTGCAACACAAATAGTCTTGCCATTCTTCTCGAGCTTGACTGGCTTTCCTTCAGCTAACGATGCAAAAGATAGGTCAGCCATTGATTGCCCCCGCCTTAGCAAGTTCGTCATCTATACGAGCCATGATTCGATCTTCGATCAGTTGATCCTTGATCTGAGAAACAATCTCAGTAAAGAATCCACGAACAACGAGCCTACGTGCATCTGCGCTATTGATTCCACGAGACATTAAGTAGAAGAGTTGCTCATCATCGAAGCGACCTGTCGTAGATGCGTGTCCTGCGCCTACGATTTCACCGGTTTCGATCTCAAGGTTTGGAACTGAATCAGCTCGCGCCCCATCTGAGAGCAATAAGTTACGGTTGAGTTCGTAGGTATCTGTGCCTTCTGCGGCAGCGCGAATAAAGACATCGCCAATCCAAAC
>DDZI01000083.1:0-2251 GCA_002346305.1 Actinobacteria bacterium UBA3012
ATGAACTCTTCAATATCTGGGTGATCAACATCCAAAACAACCATCTTGGCTGCCCGGCGTGTAGCGCCACCTGATTTGATGGTTCCGGCAGATGAGTCAGCACCACGCATAAAGGAAACTGGTCCTGATGCGGTGCCACCTGATTTAAGTAATTCTTTTGATGAACGGATGCGTGAAAGATTTAATCCAGCGCCTGATCCGCCTTTGAAGATCATTCCTTCTTCGCGGTACCAGTTCAAGATTGAATCCATGGTGTCATCTACAGAAAGAATGAAACAAGCACTTACCTGTTGTGGTGCGTTGGTTCCAACGTTAAACCAAACTGGTGAGTTGAAAGAGAAAATCTGGTGCAACAACATATGTGTTAATTCGTGTTCGAAGATCTCTGCATCTGCATCAGTTGCAAAATAACCTTCAGCTTTTCCAGCTTTGGTATATGTAAGCACTACGCGATCAATGACCTGCTTTAGTGACCATTCACGGTTTTCGTGACCGACTGCGCCACGGAAGTATTTGGTGGTAACGATCATCGAAGCATTTAGTGACCAGGCCTCTGGATACTCAACACCACGTTGCTCAAATACGATTTCACCGCTCTTCCAATTTGTCTGAACGACATCGCGTCGCTCCCAAGTCACTGCGTCATAAGGATGTAGACCCGGCGTTGTATAAATCCGCTCCATCTTCAAACCTGTTTTATTTTTGCTTCCGGTGCGGTTGATTACCGTGTCTGACATTTGCGCTTCCTCTTTCTCGTTATTCCTAGTTATTTGTTTTTACTTTTCTTTTATTTTTACTTTTATTTTGTTTTCACTTGTATTCATTTACTGCTTTTACTTGCTGCTACTTTCCGATCTTCGAAAAACTTCCGCTTCTTCATTTTCAAGAGCGGATGGAAGAACTCGAAGTAGAGCAATCTCTCCTTCGAAATCATCAAGTGAATTAAAGTTGCGGTAGACCGATGCATAACGCAGGTAGGCAACCTCATCTAATTCACGTAGTGGCCCAAGAATTGCCATTCCGACCTCTTGGGTTTCAATCTCAGCTTGTCCAGTTGCCCGCAACGCCTCTTCGACTCTTTGAGCCAAAAGAGCTAAGTCATCATCGTCGACTGGACGACCCTGACAAGCCTTGCGAACGCCCGCTGCAACTTTTTCGCGGCTGAAAGGCTCAGATGCACCGCTTCTTTTTACAACTGCTAATGCAGAACTCTCTTGAGTGGTGAAACGTCGGCCACAGGTCACACATTCACGGCGGCGGCGAATTGAGGAGCCATCATCGATTGGGCGGGAGTCGACTACCCGCGAATCAGCCTGTCGGCAAAATGGACAGTTCATATCGGTACACCCCCTCTAAAGTGCGAAAATAGGTCTTGCTGGATAAAGATTTACAGCCGTTTCAGCCCTATTTCGCGCTGCCTTGGGGATAAGGCTGTGGAGGAACTGTGGAGCAGTAAGCACAATCTGTGGACGAACCACACGGTTGTAAGTACTACATCTAGTGGTAACAGTAGAGCAGGGGTAGAGGGTTCGCAACCCTAAAAACGGCGTGTCGAAAAAGTATTTTTTTCAAAGTCGTTCAAAACCGAGATCTTTTAACTTATTTAATTAGCGGCACCAAAATCTTTGTACCTGCCTGCAAAGTGGCCCCGGCAAAAGGGTTGAGTTCGTGAATCTGATCAATTACATCTTGGGTCGAAACTCCTGGGGCGATCTCTCTCGCAATAGACCAATAGCTCTCACCAGGTTGGACGATGATCTCCTCTGCCGCTACCGATGTAGATGAGGCCGCTGAAGTGGTGGAGGCTGCGGCACCATTGAAGGCCGAGAAGGTGGCTGCAAAGGTTGATGTCGCCAAGATCAGGGCGGAGACCATTACAACTGAGCGCCCACGGCTTGTGAGGGTTAACCTGACTGGAGTGGCTGGGGAGGCTGGGGAGTTAGCCATTTGGTGCCTGCTTTCTACTCTCTAATACTTTTGGCGAATACTTACCACGTTCTAGACGGATTAGAACGTGTGTTCGAATTAAACTCCACCCCACTGACATATGTCAAGAAAATTCGAACAGATGTTTGAATAATTTCCAATTCCAAGGTAAAGTTGGGGTATGGCCACCAAAAAAGCAGCAGAAATCACCGTTCCTGAGCTCCATGATGAGACAGACGGGACATATGGGACGGATGAGCCCAATGAGCACGGTTTAACCCCTCGCCAGCTCAAGATCCTGGGAGTCATCAAAGCCGCCCTGCAC
>DDZI01000083.1:2378-3571 GCA_002346305.1 Actinobacteria bacterium UBA3012
GAAAAAGGGTGGATCCGTCGCGACCCAACTCGCGGCCGAGCGATCGAAATTTTGCTTCCGGATCAAGATCAATCAACCAGTTCAGTTGGCGATAAGTACTCCTTAGATCAAATGCGCGAAGTACCCCTTGTTGGCCGGATCGCAGCTGGTGCTCCCCTTTTGGCAGAACAAGATATTGAAGAAAGCTTTCCATTACCTGCTTCTTTAGTTGGAGATGGCGAATTGTTTATGTTGAAAGTTGTTGGTGAATCAATGATTGAAGCCGCAATTTGCGATGGAGATTTTGTAGTTATTAGATCGCAACAAAGTTGCGAAAAAGGCGAGATCGTTGCAGCGATGATTGATGGCGAAGCAACTGTAAAAACATTTACCCGTCGCGATGGTCACATTTGGTTACTTCCTGCTAACCCAGCCTTTTCACCAATCAACGGTGACAATGCCGAGATCTTAGGAAAAGTTACCGCTGTTCTTCGCTCACTTAAGTAAAACTACATCGTTAATTTTCGCCGCTAATTTTTCATTAACTAATGCGTGAATTAACGTTCCTTCTTCTACATACTCTTCACTAAATATTTCACCGCTCTCATGTATGGCATAAACCAGATCACCGCGTGAGTATGGAACTGTAACTGTGATCTCTATTTTTGGATGAGGTAAGGCCGCCTCTATTGCAGCAACTAACCTTTCAATCCCAAATCCACTTTGAGCAGAGATTGCAATACTTCCTGGAATCGATCTCACCAGTTCAACAATTAAATCTGGGTCGGCGATATCGCTTTTATTAATCGCGATAATCTCTGGGATCGCACCTGCGCCAATCTCGTCAATCACTTCACGTACTGCCCGGATCTGTTCACGAGGATCTGGATGCGAACCATCCACAACATGCACAATTAATGCTGCACCCTCAACCTCTTCAAGTGTTGATTTAAAAGCGTCTACTAATTGATGTGGCAAGTGGCGCACAAATCCGACTGTGTCAGTCAATGTATAAACCCGACCATCTCCAGTTTGAGTTCTACGCGTAGTCGGATCCAATGTGGCGAAAAGTGCATTCTCAACAAGTACACCTGCGCCAGTTAAGCGATTTAGCAAAGAAGATTTCCCAGCATTTGTATAACCAGCAATCGCAACAGATGGGATTGTGTTTCGATCACGTTCTTGTCTCTTAGTTTCGCGGGCAACTTTCATCT
>DDZI01000031.1:0-1422 GCA_002346305.1 Actinobacteria bacterium UBA3012
ATTCCCTTTTCGCGCTCTAAATCCATTGAGTCCATGACTCGGTCATCGCCCTCGGTCTGCTCCTTATATGAAGCAAAGGCGCCGGATTGCCAAAGCATCGCGTCAACGAGCGTGGTCTTTCCATGATCGACGTGGGCGATGATGGCGATATTACGTAAGTCGTCGCGTAACTTCACAGGTCTGCTCGTTTCTCTTCTCGGTTGATATATCTAGTTCTACCTAGATATATAAATTGGTGTTAAACGTTAAATCTAAACTCGACGACATCGCCGTCGGCCATTACATACTCTTTACCTTCCATCCGAACTTTGCCGCGCGAGCGTGCCTCAGCCATAGTTCCTGCGGAGATTAAATCAGCAAAAGAGACAATTTCGGCCTTAATAAAGCCCTTTTGGAAATCAGTATGAATCACACCTGCTGCAATTGGAGCCGTATCTCCTTTGTGAATAGTCCAAGCTCTGGCTTCTTTTGGTCCAGCGGTTAAGTAAGTTTGCAATCCAAGAGTCTCAAATCCAACACGGGCAAGTGTCGCTAAACCAGGTTCTTCCATTCCAATACTTTGCAAAAGTTCTAGTGCATCTGCTTCATCTAATTCTGCTAACTCTGCTTCTGTTTTTGCATCTAAGAAAATTGCTTCACTTGGTGCAATCATCGCTTGCAATTTTTTCTTTAACTCTGCATCGCCAAGTTCAGCAGCATCAACATTAAATACATAAAGGAATGGTTTGGCTGTCAATAACTGTAATGGACGCAATGCTTCTTGATCTAAATTGCTGGATGCTATTAATTTCCCAGCTCCTAAAAGTTCTTGTGCTTTCTTTGCTTCCTCTAATTCAACAATTTTTTCTTTTTGTAAACGAACTTCTTTTTCTAATCTTGGAATTGCTTTCTCAAGAGTTTGTAAATCGGCGAGCGCAAGTTCGGTGTTAATAGTTTCAATATCTGAAATTGGATCAACGCGGCCATCTACGTGTACAACATCACCATCACTGAAAACTCGAACGACTTGGCAGATCGCATCTGCTTCTCGGATATTGGCAAGAAACTTATTGCCAAGCCCAGCACCTTCTGAAGCGCCTTTCACAATGCCGGCAATATCAACAAATGAGACAGCTGCTGGAATTAATTTCTCAGAGCTAAAGATTGTGGCTAACTGCGCCAAACGCGCATCTGGAACGCCAACTACCCCAACATTGGGCTCAATCGTGGCGAACGGGTAATTCGCCGCCAGGACCTGATTTTTGGTGAGCGCATTAAAAAGGGTCGACTTACCCACATTTGGCAGACCGACGATTCCGATAGATAGGCTCACGAGGAGTAGAGCCTACGGGGCTTTGTCACCCCTTCCTGCCACGATGTGCTCATGGAGCTTTGGTTATCACTGATCGTCCTTCTCATTGGGCTCGCCCTGGGCAGCGCCCT
>DDZI01000031.1:1576-4709 GCA_002346305.1 Actinobacteria bacterium UBA3012
TTGCAAGGCGAAGGCGAACGGGCAATCCGTTTAGATGAATCATTAAAAGCAGTTACCGCACAAATGCAGGTGCTCTCCACCCAAGCCCAAAATCTGCAATTAAATGTAACTAAATCAAATAGCGCAATGTTTGAGCAGATTGAAAATATGGGTAGGCAAAACGATTCACTGGTGCGCGAAACTGCAAAATTAGCTGGTGCCTTAAGTAAATCCCAAACCCGCGGCCAATATGGTGAAGCCCAACTTGAAATGTTATTAGAAGGTGCTGATTTAAAGGAAGGTATTCACTTCGAACGCCAATCCTACAAAAACACCGGTGGTGAGATTACAAGACCCGATGTAAAAATTTTAATGCCGGGCGGCACTGAAATATTTGTGGACTCAAAATTTCCCTTTGAAAGATTTTACGAAGGTTCAATAACCGAGGATTTAGTTGAACGCGCTCGATTGATGAAAGCACATACTGAAGATCTGGTCGGCCATATAAATGCACTTGCAAAACGTGAATATCAAGAGGGTGGAAGTTCTCCAAACTTTGTAGTTCTCTTTGTTCCATTTGAATCAATTCTCTCTGAAGCTTTGCAAGCAGATGAGTTGCTATTACAAAAAGCATTTGCAAAAAATGTGGTAATTGCTACGCCAACCACAATGCTGGCCCTGCTTCGTACTATTCGCTATGGATACGATCGCCAAGATCTTGCTCAAAATGCCGAAGAGATTCGCGAGCTAGCTGGAAAGTTATTAAAACGAATCGGCAAAGTTCATGAAAAAATTGAGGTGCTTGGTGAACGTATTAAATCAAGCGAGCGGGCATTTAATGATTTGGTTGCTACCTCCGAAAATCACTTGATGGTACCGGCTCGCAAAATGATTAAATTGGGAGCACCATCGACTCGATCCATTGGCGAAATTGTTGATATTGATAGTGAAGTTAGGCAAATCAAAAGCAGTGCAGCGCTCGAGAGTTCCGTTATGAATGAGTTAGATTTCGAAAATGAAAGTAGTGATGCAGAATGAAAATTAACCTTCCCAAAAATTTAAATTTACCCAAGGTGCAAGGGCTAGAGAAGTTACCCAAGGTGCAGGGACGAGGTTTAACAACCCCTGGAATCATTGCCATGCAAATCTTGTTTATCTTTTTTGTCTCTACTCTAGAAATTTTCTTTGGTGATGAGCCTGCAATTTTTACTGGATTAACCCTTTGGTTCCTGCTTTACGCAGCCATAAGTATTGGTCGAAAAGGGACTTTGTTTACCGCAATTGTTTGGTTACCGATCACACTTTCTTCCACATTGCTTTTTACTTTGGCGACAGTGGGAGGAAAAGGAATCGCCCCAACCAAGTTAGGAATTGCATTAGTAACTTCTCTTGCCCGATTAGCACCATATTTAGTACTAGTAACAATTATTGGTTGGGTTATCTATTATGTAAAAGAAGTTAGGCCTGGGCAGCGCGCAGATCTTTCCTGAGTTCTACAGGTAAGGAAAAGAGCAGATGCTCCTCCATCTTGGTAATTACTTCGACATCATCAAAGCCACGTTTTTTCAACTCTACTAACAAATCTTCTACCAAAATTTCCGGCACTGATGCACCACTTGTTACACCTACGGTGGTTACGCCCTCAAACCATTCATCTTTAACTTGCGAGGCGTAATCAATTAGATAGGAAGCCTTCGTTCCCGACTCTAGAGCGACCTCGACCAGGCGAACTGAGTTTGAAGAATTTGTTGAACCTACAACAATTAATAAATCACATTTTTCGGCTATCTCTTTTACTGCTAACTGTCTATTTTGAGTTGCATAACAAATGTCATCACTTGGTGGTGCATGAAGCAATGGAAAACGTTTTTTAAGTGCATCGACAGTTTGCATGGTTTCATCAACACTTAAGGTTGTTTGCGAAAGCCAAATCAATTTACTTTCATCTTTAACAACAACTTTTTCAACATCATCTAAGCCATCAATCAAGAGCACACTATCTGGTGCCTCACCGGCTGTTCCTTCGACTTCTTCGTGCCCTGCATGACCGATTAACAGAATTTGATAATCCTCAGATGCAAATCTGCGCACTTCATGATGAACCTTGGTAACTAGCGGACAGGTTGCATCAATAGTTTTTAGTGATCTTGCAGCTGCTTGTTCATGTACGGCAGGTGAAACACCATGGGCTGAGAAAATTACTGTCTGGCCTTCAGGGACTTCATCGGTTTCATCGACAAAGATCGCACCTCTTGCTTCAAGAGTCTGAACTACATGGATGTTGTGGACAATCTGCTTTCGCACATACACAGGTGCGCCATATAGATCTAGCGCTTTTGTTACTGTGACAACTGCTCTATCAACGCCAGCGCAATATCCACGTGGGGCGGCAAGAAGCACTTTTTTGCTTGCGACTGCCCCGGCTGTCTCCATTAGCTGACTCATCTTCCAATCATATTGTGACCACGCCCAGATACGCTTATCGAGTGAGCGACGAGCAACTCGACCGGGGTGATGATTTATCCCAAAGATCTGACCTCAACGTGCTAACCGTGCGAGAGGTCTCGCAACAAATTGGTGATTACTTGGGTCGCCTTGGATCTGTCTGGGTCGAAGGTGAAGTGGCTGAAGTAACTTTGCGCCCAGGTTCGTCGATGGCATTCATTAGGTTGAAAGACACGAGTGCCGATATTTCCCTGCAAGTAACTTGCCACAGATCACTTCTTGAAAATGGGGAACCACTGCCACCAAACGCAAGGATTGTTGCTAACGCGAAAGTTAATTGGTACGCAGTACGCGGAACTCTTTCTCTTATGGCCAGGGAAATCCGACAAGTTGGTATTGGTGAATTACTTGCGCGGTTGGAAGCACTAAAAACTTTACTAGCAAGTGAAGGATTGTTTGCTCTAGACCGAAAAAAGGAGTTACCATTTTTGCCGCGAAAGATCGGATTAATCTGTGGGCGAGCAAGCGCTGCTGAAAAAGATGTCGTTGAAAATGTACTGCGTAGATGGCCAGGAATGGCATTTGAAATCAAAGAGGTTGCAGTTCAGGGAAGTCAGGCTGTCGTTGAAGTTTCGCAAGCTCTAAAAGAATTAGCAACAGATCCGGACGTGGATGTAATCATTATTACTAGAGGCGGCGGATCCTTTGA
>DDZI01000031.1:4903-5036 GCA_002346305.1 Actinobacteria bacterium UBA3012
CTAGAGGCGGCGGATCCTTTGAAGATTTGCTTCCTTTCTCAGATGAATCACTAATCAGATTAGTTGCAAGTATTAAGACACCAATTGTTAGTGCCATTGGACATGAACAAGATAGTCCCTTGTTGGATCTGGT
>DDZI01000085.1:0-1822 GCA_002346305.1 Actinobacteria bacterium UBA3012
TGATTGGGATGCCGCAGTTGCATATTGGAAAACTTTGAAGAGTGATGCTGATGCGCATTTTGATGTACAGGTAGATCTACCAGCAGACTCACTCGCTCCATTTGTTACTTGGGGAACCAACCCAGGCCAAGGTGTGGCACTTAATGATGTCGTACCAAATCCAGCAGATATTAAAGATGAAGCAGCAAGAAGTTCTGCAGAGCGAGCATTGGTTTACATGGATCTAAAAGCAGGAACGCCAATGAAACAGATTAAAGTCGATACCGTTTTCTTAGGTTCTTGCACAAATGGAAGAATCGAAGATTTACGTTCTGCAGCACAGGTATTGAAGGGATCAAAAGTTTCACAAGGTGTTCGGATGTTGGTTGTTCCAGGTTCTGCACGAGTGCGTTTAGAGGCAGAAGCAGAAGGTTTGCATGAGATTTTTCTTGCTGCCGGTGCTGAATGGCGCCAAGCAGGTTGTTCAATGTGTCTGGGAATGAATCCAGATCAATTGAAACCAGGAGAGCGAAGTGCATCAACTAGCAATCGGAACTTTGAAGGAAGACAGGGCAAGGGTGGCCGTACGCATTTAGTAAGTCCACTTGTTGCCGCAGCCACTGCAATTCGCGGAACTCTTTCTGCGCCATCAGATCTTTAGAGAAATAACCCAGACCAGTGAAAGCAGGAGCGTAACTCATGGAAAAATTCACTATTCATACTGGAACTGCAGTACCGCTTCGTCGAAGCAATGTTGATACCGATCAGATTATTCCGGCCGAATATTTAAAGCGCGTGACCCGAAGTGGTTTCGAAGATGGCTTATTTGTGGCCTGGCGCAAAGATCCAGAGTTTGTACTCAATCAACCGCAATATAAATCTGCATCGATTTTGGTGGCTGGTGCAGATTTTGGAACTGGCTCCTCCCGTGAACATGCGGTTTGGGCGCTGCAAAACTATGGTTTCTCAGCGGTACTTTCCAGCAGATTCGCTGATATTTTTCGCGGTAATTCTTTGAAGGGCGGATTGCTCACCGTCATTTTGCCTGAGAGTGAAATTGAAAAAATCTGGGATCAGATTGAGAAAAACCCAGAAACCAAAATTTCAGTTGATTTAGTTGCACGCGAAGTCAGATATGAGGAGAAAATCCTGCCATTTGAAATTGATGATTACACCCGTTGGCGCCTGATGGAAGGTCTCGACGACATTGGATTAACTTTGCAGCACGGGGAGAAAGTGACCGATTTTGAGCGTAAAAGAGCTACTTTTAAGCCGGTGACGCTAACCAAGTAGTTAATAACTGGGTAGTTAAACCTGTCCAGATTTTCCAAATAAAGTGAATTATCACCAATAAATAAGGCTTTTTGGCGTGTAATAACTTTGTGCGACACGCGAGGTCGGTGATGGACTCTCATCTCGGTTGACTCTAAGTTTTAGACAAGATTGAGGGTGCTCCTCGATTAGCCTAATAAAAAGGGGATTTTCATGAATAAGGCACAGTTTATTGCGGTACTAATGCCGCACTTTAATGACAGCAAGAAAGATGCAACTCATGCAGTTGACATTGTTTTTGACTCAGTTACTCGCGCAGTCTCAAAGGGCGACGAAGTAAATATCGCAGGTTTCGGAAAGTTCAAGAAAGTTCACAAAAAAGCCCGTACAGCACGTAACCCATTTACTGGAGATCCAGTAAAAGTAAAAGCAAAATCAGTTCCAAGATTCGTTGCTGGTAAAGAACTTAAAGAAATCATCAATGGTGATCGCAAGCAAGATGCTGCTCCAAAGCCAGCAGTTGCTGCACCAAAGAAGGCAGCAGCTAAAAAAGCTCCTAAGAAAGCCGCTA